>CANKBX010000034.1 GCA_947480055.1 Planctomycetaceae bacterium | reverse complement strand
TCCGCGGCAAGTTGCTTGGCGGGAAACGCGCGATTGCCCACAAATTCAACCTCTTGAATGCGCACGCGCGGACCTTCCACAATTCTAAAAATTAAAATTCCCGAATCCTTCAGGCGCGATTCGTCCACCGTGATCTCCACCAAGTAGTGACCCTTACTGCGATACAGATCCTTCATTTTCAGAATGCTTTGCTCCAGAAGAAAGTCATCGCGCGGGCCGCCGGGATACAGCGGAACCACGGCGCGCAATTCCTGATCGCTCACGGCTTTGTTGCCAACAGTTTGAATATCAAGCACCAAGCTTTGTTCAATCAATGTGTACGTCACCTCCACGGTGCCGTCGGGGAGCAGTGACGCTTCGGCGGAAACAGTTTCAAAGTGGCCAAGGCGATACAGGCTGGCCACGTCCGCGCGCACCGCCAAGGATTCAAATGGCTCGCCCGCGCCAATGCGAAGATTGTTTTTAATTTCCTGCTCGCTGATTCGACTCAAGCCCTTGATGGTCACCAATGAAATCGGTCGATCGGCGAAAGTTTGGTCCTCAATGTCGCCCGCCAGCGCCAGAGGCGCCACCAATGCGTTGATGGCGATCAACACAAGAGTGACAAAATGAAGCCGCCACTTGTTCGGGCGACAACCCGAGCAACGGCGTTGATTGACGAACCTTTGCATTTCTACTTTTGAGGATAACCATGCGCAAGCCGTATCGCACATAAGGCCACCACGCGATCAAAGTTGGTTGCTAGGCTTGCGTTTGTTATGGCTATCCGACTCGACGAACTTGCCCAAAAAATTGGCGCCACATTGCATGGAGATGGCTCCGCGCAAGTGAGTTCCTGCGCCCCGATTGAGAGCGCGCAAGTTGGCCAAGTGAGCTTTCTGGCCAATCGAAAATATGCCGCGCATTTGGCCACCACCAATGCCACCGCGGTGATTGTCGCCAGTGGAGCAACAGTGAAAGCCGGCGTGGCCACGTTGGAGGCGGCAGATCCATATTTTGCATTTCGCCAGGCCATGGTCGCCCTGCATGGATTTCGCAAACACCCCGAGCCAATGCTTGCGATCCAGAAAAATAATTCCATTTCGGAGCGCGCCGTCATTCATGCAACCGCGCGATTGGGCCCCGAGTGTGTGGTGCATCCGGGCGCGGTGATAGAGAGTGGCGCCACGGTGGGCGCGCGTTGCGTGATCTATCCCAACGCCTACGTTGGCGTGGGCGTGACCCTAGGCGATGATTGCATTCTGTATCCGAGCGTTTGTGTGTATGACGGTTGCGTGATCGGCAACCGTGTCATGTTGCACGCCAACACCGTGATTGGAAGCGACGGATTTGGTTACGCCACGCACAAGGGCCGCCACGAAAAAATTCCGCAGTCCGGAATTGTGGTTTTGGAAGATGATGTGGAAATTGGTTCCTGTTGCGTGATCGAGCGCGCCGCCATGGGCGAAACGCGCATTGGCGCGGGCACCAAGTTCGCGGATTTAATTTCCATTGGACATGGCACGCGCATTGGCAAACATTGTTTGCTGGTGAGTTTGGTTGGCATCAGCGGTAGCGTGGACATGGGAAATTATGTCGTGCTTGGCGGGCAAGTTGGCGTGACTGGGCATCTTTCCATTGGCGACGGAGTGCAAGTGGCAGGCAAGTCCGCAGTGGTGGGCGATATTGCCGCCGGCATGCGCGTGGCCGGTGTTCCCGCAATTGAAAGCGACAGGGCTTTGCGAAATCATCTTGTTTTTCGCGACTTGTTTGACATGTCTCGTAAATTAAAATCGCTTGAGCGCGAGGTTGCCAAGTTGCAAGCCGCCGCGGGCGACGGGAAAAAATCTAATCTGTAAACCAATCTTGCTTTTCATTCATCGCTTTTAATTCATCGCCTCAATTCAGTACAGGAAAAATTATGACAACCGCCACGCTTTTGGAAACACCGTTTCATGCGATGCACTTGCAACACCACGCCAAGATGACGGACTTCGCAGGCTGGGACATGCCCCTGCATTTTGGATCCATTCTTGATGAGCATCGATGGACTCGCACGTCCGCCGGCTTCTTTGATGTAAGCCACATGGGTCGCATCAAATTCACCGGCAGGCACGCGCGCCGATTTTTGGATCGCATCTGCACGCGTGGAATTCTGGGCATGACCAAAGGCGCGGTGCGCTACGGTTTGGTGCTGAATGAGCAGGGCGGTTGCCGCGACGACATCTTGGTGTATTGCTTGGAGGAGGACGAATATCTGATGGTGTGCAACGCGTCCAACCGCTTGAAATTGTTGCAACATTTTGCGGCCAACAAGGGCGATTTGGTTTTTAAGATGGACGACCAAACAACATCCACGGCCATGGTGGCCCTGCAAGGACCCAAGGTGATGGACTTGGTCAGCACCATGAGCCGCGAAATTCCCACGCTTAAGCGATATCGCTTTGTGGAGAAAAGTTTAATGGTGGTGAAGTTGCTTGTCAGCCGCACTGGTTACACCGGCGAGGACGGCGTGGAAATTATTTTGGGCGCGGGCATGGCCAAGTTGGCGCTGGGCATGTTGCTTAAGGACATGGGCGCCGCCACAAGCGTGATCAAGCCGTGTGGCCTTGGCGCGCGCGACACATTGCGCATGGAGGCGGGCATGCCGCTGTATGGACATGAAATTGATGAGAGTGTTGATCCGTTGACGGCGGGATTGAACTTTGCCGTGAAGATGGACAAGGGCGCGGGCGATGAGCGCGAAGTGCGTTTCATTGGACAAGATGCGCTGGAGAAAATTGCCAAGGCGGGTCTGAAACAGAAGTTGGTCGGATTGAAATTGCAGGGGCGCCGAAGCGCGCGTCAAGGAATGAATGTCATCGCAAGCGGTTCTGGTGGCGATCGAATTGTTGGTCGCGTTACGAGCGGTTGCCTAAGCCCAACTCTTGACATGCCTATTGCAATGGCGATTGTGGACATTGACATTGCAGAGACAATGCCGGCGTTGATGGTGGATCTTGGACGCGAGCGCGCGGAGGCCCATGTGTATCCGTTGCCGTTTCACAATCCAACCAAGCCCGGCAAGTCAGCGACTTGATTGTGTTTTGTCGCGCGCGCAAGCGCCGTGCTGAAATGTTTTTAAGTCGCGCGCGCAAGCGCCGTGATTCAATCAGCGATCTGATTTTGGCGGTTTTTTATCCGTACGCGCCAAGGAAATATTCGGGCGGCGATTTTGTTGATCGGGCGCATCTTCGTTGGGGCTATCCGATTCGCCCAAGGAGAAACGCAAAGGCTTGTCGTCCATCATGCGCGCGTACAGTTTTTTCAAGGCGTCCACTTCAATTTGTCTCACGCGCTCGCGGGTCAATCCCACTTGTTCGCCAACTTCCTTCAGTGTGAGCGGTTCCTGGCCTTCAAGGCCAAATCTCAGGCGCAACACATGCGCGTCGCGATGATCGATGGAATCAAGCAACTTCACGATCACCGAGAAATCCTCGCGCGCGCTGATCTTTTCCTCGGGTCCGGAATTTTTTGTATCGGTGAAAAGGTCGTTGAAATTTGGCTCTTCGCCGCCGATGGATTTCGGAGCCTGGTTGGGCGAGTTGTAGGCGGTGATCGCCTTCTTCACAATATTTAGTTTGCGCACTGGAATGCCCATCACTTTGGAAAGTTCCAAAATGGATGGCGGACGGGAATTTGCCGTCTCGAATTTGCGCGTTTCAATTTTCCAGCGCGCGATCAGTTCCACCATGTAGGCCGGAATGTGGATGGCTTGCTGGGCGTTGATCAAAGTTCGCTTGATGGATTGTTTGATCCACCAACTGGCGTACGTGCTGAAGCGCGCGCCTTGGGCTGGATCAAATCCTTGGGCGGCGCGGATTAAACCCACGTTGCCTTCCTCCACCAAGTCTGACAGCGAAAGGCCGCGGTGGGAATAATGTTTGCTGATGGCGATCACCAATCGCAGATTGGACTTGATCATCAATTCGATCGACTCGCTTCGAAGTTGGCTTTGCTGCGGGTCGCAGTCATCACAGTTGTTTACAATTTTCCAGCCCAGAATCTTTTCAGATTCGGGTGTCAACAGCGGCGTCTCGCCAATTTGACGCATGTATGTTTGTAAATCAGATGTAGCAATTACTCTCGCCATAACTTCTTTTCGAAAGGGGGGTCCCAACCACTCGAGCGAATCATCATAGTTGCCAAGTACATGAAAACCTTACCCGAAATATGTTTTTTCTAAAACTTGTTCTGGCCCAGGAATTCCCTCCAATACAAATTTTATGTGAGTTAACATTGTCCACATGTCCAGTTCCAGCGATCTCACCCCAATTTTGAAGGATTGGCTGTGGCAATCCGGGCGCTTTGGGGCCAGAACCCTGTCTGGGCACGATGGCAGGCTCTTAATACAGGTGCGCTTGGAGCTTGGAATTATTCAAATGGAGGCCGATGGGCGACCCGATGGCAACGCTTCGGGTGGATTTGGGTCCGTCTTGGATCGGGTCCGTTCGCAACTGGAAGGGACCGCCGTCATCGCCGCGCTTGGCGGCGCATGCGTTGACCCGGACGATGCCTCCGACTTGGTTGGCGAGCTTTTGCTTTTTCGCCAGCGCGCCATGGCATGCGCGGTTTTGGAATTATGGCCGCGTGTTCGTCGCGACGCGCTGCACAACATTTCAATTTTGGAATTGCTTTGCGGCCGCGGTGGCGACAATGCGGAGCGCGCGCGTTATGAATCATGGCGCGCCAATGAAATTAAAATGCAAACGCGCGCCGAAGTCGCTGTGGCCATGTTGTCGGGCAGAAAATCAGAGGCCGGCACGGCGATTGATCACGGTCTGGATGCGTTGAAAAAATCATTCGCGCGCGCCGGAGCTCCGCAAGAATTTGAACAATCAATTGAAGCGCAGTACTTGCGCGGCTTGCGTGAATCGCTCACATTGAAATTGCCATCGAGCCAGCGCATTGAAATTGAGCGGCGAATGTTGGCGGCCATCCGCGGCGAGAACTTTGAGTTGGCTGCAATTCTTCGAGATGAACTGCGGCAGATGGGACCAGCATTATGATGTGGGCCCAATACATTTGCGCCAGTTGTTTCGCGGTGTTTGGATTGGGGTGCGTGGTGGTGACGCCACTTGGCTTGCCTGGAACTTGGATCATGATTGGAGTGGCCGGGGCCACCGACGCCGTGGTGATGTGGATGTGGCCGGCGCTGCCCATGCCCTTTGGAGTTTCGGCGCTGGTGATCGCGGTTCTTGCGGGAACCGCGGGTGAAATTGTTGAATTTGTGGCCGGCGCATTGGGCGCCAAGGCCGGCGGCGCCTCGCGCAAAGGCGCGGTTGGCAGCATGATTGGAAGCATTGTTGGCTTGATCATTGGAACCGTTTTAATTCCAATTCCGCTTGCGGGTTCCGCAATTGGCGCCATCGTGGGCGCGATTGTTGGCGCCATCGCGGGTGAAAAAATGCACGGACGTGAAATGAAAAATTCCCTCAAGCCCGCGGCGGGCGCGGCCATTGGAAGAATTCTTGGCGCGCTTTCCAAAGCGCCGTTCGCGCTGGTGGCGTGGAGTGTGTTGATGTGGGACGCGTTCACTTAATTTGCATCGCGTTGTCCATGCGGCGCGGATCGATTGGAGTATTTGCACGAGTGTTGTTGGAGGCGACGCGCGCGCAAAAATAACAGCCGTCAAATCGCGTCACATACGCGTGCGCTGAAAGTCACCCGAATAAATTCACATCGGCGACATGCTCGACACGTGTCAAGCGATCGCCCTGCAACGATACAAACAGAATCGGGTTGTGTTCAAAGCGCAAAACGAACATGCGCTCCTTCATGATTTGAGTTGGCGTGGTCAATTCCATTTTTCCAGAGGTTGTGTGTGGCGCCGCAAGATTTGTTTCAGTCGTATTTATTTCAGTTTGGAATTCTTGCGCCCAACCATGGGCGACGGGCTCCACTGTTCCGCGCCCACCATCCAATTCATGGGCGCCTTGGAGCGTGAGATACAAACCACGATGTTTGCAAAGCGCCTGCACAATCATGTGCTCGCGCACGGCCATCTCGGTGAGAAGCCGCGGACACCTCCAACACAAAGTTTCCCGCGCCTCAGGCAGCACAATCTGCGAGCCAGCCAATAGCCAGTCAAAATGATGCAGCCCATCGGCGGTGGTGTGGCGAAGGATTGCGGTTTGCAGGGGGTTCATTGGTCAACACGCTACGGCGTGGAAGACATTATCATCTCGACGCCCATGACTCACTTCACCAAAATTATCGTCGCTTCGCTTCTCGCCACGCCAACGTTGATTGGTTGCAGCAGCGCGCCGCCAATTGAGAGCACCACAAATTCAGCGCAGCACTACATTGACTTTGATCAGTGCCAAGAAGCCGCCGATTTAATTCGCCCCGTGGTTGATCAATGGCCTGGCGAGTGGAAGGCGCAATTTATTTTGGGCCGCGCTGAAATGTGTCTGGGCAATTTGAACGAGGCGCGCCATGCGCTTGAGGCCGCCAATTCGCGCAAGCCCAACAGCATGGATGTGGTATTCGCCTTGGCGGATTGCATGCAGAAGCAAAAAGATATTCCCGAGTTGTATTTACTTCTTCGCAACGCCGGCGCCGAGTTTCGCAGCGCGGAGGCCTACGTGAAATTGGCTGAAATCGCCGACAGCACTGGCGACATGGATTCAGAAAAGACAGCGCTTTTGGCGGCCATTGAATTGGACGAGGGCTACGGCATGAAGCGGATCATCAGCCCATATCTACAGATGTCGCAGTTGCAGGAAAAACTTGGCGATCAGGCCGACGCCTTGCGCAGATTGCGCCAAGCCTACGGCGTGAATCCAAATGATCCACGCGTTCAATCCGCGCTTCTTGCGCGTGGACAAGTTCTTGGGCCAACACTTGCATTGCCCGGTGGAATTTAATTTCGTGCCGCGATGAGCCGGCGCAACACACGCAATGTGGGTGACGCGGATCGTCTCCTCAGCCAATTCACCGCGCTTGGTGATGTGGTTCGCTTGCGCATGTTGCAACTTCTGGCCGATGAGGAATTGAGTGTTGGTGAGTTGGCGCGCATTGTGCAAGTGCCGCAAAGCACCGCAAGTCGCCATTTAAAACCGTTGCTTGATGGTGGTTGGATCGCGCGTCGCAGCGACGGCACCGCGGGTTTGTATCGCATGGCCAACGCCACCATGACGGATGATTCCAAGGCGTTGTGGGAAGTGGCGCGCCAAAGTATTCAGACGCATCCGGAGGTGGCGCAAGATCGCCAGCGCATGTCCAGCGTGATTGCGTCGCGTCGCGTGGATAGCGAGGCGTTCTTTGGCCGCATGGGTGGCGAATGGAGCGATGTTCGTCAGAAACTTTTTGGCACACGCGTCACCAACGCCGCGCTTCTTGATCTTCTGGATCCTGAAACCGTGGTCGCTGATTTGGGTTGCGGAACCGGCGAGGCCAGTGAAGTGTTGGCTGGGTTGGTGCGCAAAGTCATTGCGGTGGACCGTGAAAAATCAATGCTCGACGCCGCGCAAAAAAGACTTGCGCATGTGAAGCATGTGGAATTTCGCCGTGGAAGCATGGAGGAGCTGCCCTTAAAAGATGGCGAAGTTGATCTTGCCATTGCCATGCTTGTGTTGCATCACATTGCGAATATTGAAGTGGCGCTGCAAGAAGTGGCGCGCGCGCTGAAGACAAACGGTCGCTTGTTTATTGTTGACATGGTGGCCCACGATCGGCGCGCGTATGCCGCGAGCATGGGTCATGTGCATTTGGGTTTTTCCGCCGACGCCATTCGCCGCGTGGCTAAGGCGGCGGGCTTTGAATTGCTGCGCTATCGGTTGCTTGCCAGCGATCCAGTGGCAACAGGTCCAGGTTTATTCACGGCGTTGCTTGCACGCAAACATAATTAACTTGCGTTCACACGCTAATCACTTTGCACTAGGCGGTGCGCTGGGCAATGCGCCTGGCGCCGTGGTTGCCGCTGGTTTCACGGCCGCAAGCGCAGCGTCAAGTTTTGCCAGCGTTTCAATGGGGTTTTGCTGCGCTTTAAGCGCGTCCGCGGGTGTTGCTACTTCCACCAAGCGGCTTCCAATAAATACATTCACAGGTTCAGCGGGCAACGGCGCTCCACTGATCACGCACACTTTCAACGCGTACTTCGCGCCTTGATCCGCCACAATTCCTTTGTCCACTTGCGCCAGCCATTTCACAGGGTCGCGGCGCACGCGGCGCGCGCATTGCCCGCAACAGGTGCGCACCAATCTATTTCCAACAATTATATTTTCATCTTTGCCGGCATTGGGACCAGTGGGATCGGCCAGCGACTCCTCGGGCATCACCACGCAATTGATCGCCGGATACTGCGGCAATTGTTCCCGCACCATTTGCTCATTGGCGGGATTGAGATATTTGGCGCGATCAATTTCAAATGTCGCGGCGCACTGCGCGCTTTCAAAACGAATTTCTCGGCCATTCAAACTGGGATCTTTTGGGTCATCGATTATTTTTATCACGGGCGCCGCGCCCAATGGCTTCAGGCACACGGGACATGTGCTTAGCGGCCATGCGCAACCAATTCGTGCCGGCGCTTGCGGCATTTGGTTACCTAATTCAAATGCCAGGGCCAGCGCGCACACAATCAGCAGTGGAAATTTTTGCATGTTCATGCGGCAGCATAGGACGCTGACACGCTTGCGCCACAAAAAAGCCGCGGATGGAAATCTCCGCGGCTTCAAAATTCAACACTTTGTCAGAAGAAACTTACTTCTGATCATTCACTTCAAATTCGGCGTCAATCACATCTTCTTTGCCGCCGGCTGGCTTGCCCGCGTCCGCGCCTTCGCCAGGCTTTTGACCTGCCGAACTGGCCTCATACACGGCTTTGCCAAGCTCCATTGCGGCGTCGTTCAAGTTCTTCATGGCCGCTTGAATGGCCGCCTTGTCCTCGCCCTTGAGTTTGTCCTCTAAGTTTGACAACGCGCTTTCAACTTTGCCACGGCTCTCCTGCGAAATCTTTCCGCCGTGCTCCTCCAAACTTTTCTTGGTGGAGTACGCCAACGCCTCGCCCTGATTGCGCAGGTCGATCAATTCGCGCCGAGTCTTGTCAGCCGCCGCATTTTGCTCCGCCTCTTGACGCATGCGCGCCACTTCTTCCTTGCTCAAACCACTCGAGCCAGTGATGCGGATTTCCTTCTTGGTGCTGGTGGCCTTGTCGGTGGCGGAAACATTCAAGATTCCGTTGGCGTCAATGGCAAACTCAACTTCAATTTGCGGCAATCCACGCGGCGCTGAACCAATTCCCGTTAAGTCGAAACGACCCAGGCTGCGGTTATCTGCGGCGAACTCGCGCTCGCCCTGCATCACGTGAATGGTGACGCTGGTTTGATTGTCCGCGGCTGTTGAGAAAGTTTCCTTCTTGCTGGTTGGAATAGTGGTGTTGCTCTGAATCAACTTGGTCATCACTCCGCCAAGCGTTTCCACGCCCAGCGAAAGTGGTGTGACATCAAGCAGAAGAACATCCTTCACATCGCCTTGCAACACTGCGCCTTGAATGGCGGCGCCAATGGCAACCACTTCGTCAGGATTGATGCTGCGGTCAAGCTCTTGCGTTTGGAAAATATCCTTGGCAATGTCTTGCACCTTTGGAATGCGAATGGATCCACCAACCATGACCACTTCTTGGATTTCCTTGGGCGACAACTTCGCGTCGCGCAACGCTTGCTCGCATGGACCACGCAAACGATCGAACAAATCCTTGCACATGTCCTCAAAGCGCGAGCGCGTCACGGTGACTTGCAAATGGCGCGGACCACTTTGATCCGCCGTGATAAACGGCAAATTCACCACGGTTTCAAGTTGATTGGACAACTCAATCTTGGCTTTTTCAGCGGCTTCCTTCAGTCGTTGCAAAGCCATCGCGTCCTTGCGGACATCAATGCCTTCCTTCTTGCGGAATTCCTCAGCGATGAAATCGATCAAGCGCTGATCAAAGTCGTCGCCACCCAAGTGGCCGTCGCCGTTGGTGCCCATGACTTCAAACACGCCATCGCCAATATCTAAAATACTCACGTCGAATGTTCCGCCGCCCAAATCAAACACCGCAATGCGGCCGTTCTTTTTCTTTTCCAAGCCATAAGCCAAAGCCGCAGCCGTTGGCTCATTGATGATTCGCTCCACTTGCAGGCCAGCGATTTCACCGGCATCCTTTGTGGCTTGGCGTTGACTGTCGTTGAAATACGCGGGCACGGTGATGACCGCGCGATCCACTTTCTCGCCCAGATAATCCTCGGCCACTTTCTTCAGCTCTTGCAAGATCATGGCGCTAATTTCTGGCGGCGTGTATTCCTTGCCGCGAATTTCCACCTTGACCAAATCTTGCGAGCCACCGGTGACCGCGTAGGGCACCATCTTCTCTTCGCCTTCCACTTCGCTATGACGGCGACCCATGAAGCGCTTGATGCTGAACACGGTGTTCTTTGGATTGGTCACTTGTTGATGACGCGCGGGTTGGCCAACAAGCCGCTCGCCCTTCTCAGTGAAACCGACAACGCTTGGCGTTGTGCGGCTACCCGAAGCGTTGATCAACACTTTGGGTTGACCACCCTCCATCACGGACACGCATGAGTTTGTTGTTCCTAAATCGATTCCAATAATTTTTCCAGCCATTGTTGTGTTCCTTTTCTGTCCACGAAATTGGGTGGACAATTGAATAGTGCAAGAGCGATGCCAAACATATTAGAATCTGATTCTCTTTGGAAGAAAGCCCATTCATTTGCGCTTTGTAAGCCGATAGAACAAGCATGTTGCCGCAAATCCCACTTTTCAGATGCCGCCACCATGCGCGTGCTGCCAAAGCGGCACCCGCGGAATGTTTGGCATGACCGAGGCGGCCCTTCAAACTTCTCAAACGCCTTTGGCTTCGGCACGCCGCACGCGCTGGGATTGGGCCGCCATTGCCATGGATTCCGCATGGTTGAGCCTGTTCGCGGTCTGGTTTATCGGGCGGGCCGTTGGAGATCGAAACAGTCTCTTGCAGTGGATTTCGTGGATTCCAACATTGGGGGTTGTTGCGTTCGGTTGTGTGTGGCTGGCCTGCCGCGCCGGAGATCGTCGTCGACACAGACTGCGCAGGTGGGGAGGTTTGGCGTGCGCCGCGTTGGCGGTTGGCGCCGCGGTGCGGGGAGATTTTAAACCGTGGATAGATCCTGTCGCAGCATCGCCACAAGATATTCGTATCGCGCAGTGGAACACGGATTATCCAAGCGGCAATGACCCGCGCAGCATCACGGCGCTTGCCAATATTTCCGCGGAGCATGCCACGGAGATCTTCTTGATCAGCAATCGTGGTTCAATCACCACGCAGGAATGTGTTCACGCATGGGCCGGTCCAGATTTTTCAATCGCTGGCGCCGGACCATTCGCATGCGTCACCACATTTCCAATTGAAGAAGCCCGAGTGATTGCGGTGACTGGTCAGGCGCGTGATTTAGTTTGGGTGGCCAAGTTTGTTGTGCGGCCGCCATCGTGGAATGGCAAGCCACTACGAATAGCGATGGTTGATTTGCCCAGCAATCCAACATTGTCGCGAACGCGGGTGGCGCGAGAACTTTTGGTGGCCATAAATCGCGGTGATCTTGGAGAGGTGGATATTGTCGCTGGCGATTTCAACGCCCTGCCTGGAAGCACAATTATTTCTAGCGTCTTTCCAACATTTCATGATTCGTGGGCGCAGGCGGGAACGGGATTGCGCGAATCATGGCCCCGTCAATTCCCACTGTGGTCCATTGATCATGTGTTGCTGTCGCCGAACATGCGAGCTGTTTCAAGCGTCACGGCGAACCCCGGAGTTTCCAAGCATCGAATGAATATCGTGTCGTTGCGACCGCGTTAAGCGGCGAAATCAATTGACTTGCAAAGATTATTTATTCACGTCAAGTTGAATGGAAGTCCAAATTTCGGTGAATAATTTCACCTGCCTCTTCTCGGGAATCTCTGTTTGATCTTCTGGAAGCATTTCCAGTTTGTACCCGACAGATTTATTTCCAAACCAAGAAACATGTCCATCTCCACGAAGCGCGTTTCCACCAGTTGTGTGGTTGAAATCACTTTGGGTTCGTAGACCGTCGCTCACGATCATTGTTTCTTGATTCACCGAGTCAAGCATGAATGGATTGTTTGTTCCAGGTTGCCGATCAAAGTATTGATAGTTGGTGTAGATCAATCGAGTGCCCGCGGTGGGAACTGTTTTCTCACTCACAAAATCCCCTTCATAATCTTCATATGGATGTAGCCCATGATGCGAAGCGCAAAATAAACACTTGCAATCATCCAGATACCTGCCTTCATAAAGACGACCTAGTCCATCCCATTCTTGTGCAAAATCACCAAGTGGATTGCTGATCACGCTCATGGCCATCGTTTGCTGGTAGCGATGTTGTTCGGCGTACTTGCTCAGTGGAAAGCGACGGTTGTGTTCATTGGAGAATACGTTTATGCCGTAATGAATGGCGCGCAAGTTATTCATGCACATTAATTTTTCGGCGGACTGGCGCACGATTGAGAACGTGGGCATCATGATGCTGAATAAAATCGCGATGATGGCCAGCGTGATTAAAAGTTCAATCAAACTAAAACCAGCCGCGTTTTGAAATGGGCGGTTCGTTGCGCGCAAAGATTCTGAGGGGGTTTTTTTCATCCGAAAAAGTCTTAAAGTGGCACGGCAAACCAGCCCCAATCCAACCCTACATAGTCATAATTTGACACCGTTTTTACAAAAGTAAAAATAATTCTCAAATTCTTCGTGACTTTTCCAAATCTCGCAGTAGGTTCACTACATGGTGGTTCCTAATTCAGGGAGCCACTTACAACCAGGAGGAGTGGAAATGACCTTTCAATCAGGCGAAGAAGAGTGGGTTTTTATGTCGAAAGTTGCTTCAGGTGATGAAGCCGCAATCGCCGAGTTATATGATGCATTTGGGGCTTTGGTGTTCAAGTCAGCGCGTCAAGTTTTGACGCGCCGTGCCGAAGCCGAAGATGCCGTTCAAGATATTTTTGTGCAGCTTTGGAAGACAGCGGATCGCTTTGACTTCCGCAGAGCGCGATTGGTGACATGGGTAATGTTGCTTACTCGACGCCACTTGATTGACAAATTGCGTCGCAAGAGTTCACGCCCAGAAACACTGGGATTTGAGCCAGAAAACTCAAGTTTCAAGCAACTCAATGAGCGATCCAGTGACATCACCAAGCCCATGGTTGTCGGTGAAGGCAATAGCGCCATTCACGCCAAGATTGCCGAGTTGCCAGAATTGCAACGCGAAGTGATCGAGCGCGCCTACTTGAAGGGCTTCACACTTCGCGAGGTCAGCGAGCAATTGAATGTTCCGCTTGGAACCGTTAAAAGCGCCCTAAGCCGTGGCTTGACGCGTTTGCGTGATCGAATGGGTGGAGCCGCGGAAGATATGGCTTGATGTCCTGGTTGCTTGCCACCGATTGACCGCTTGCTCTATACATAATGTCATTCACCTGCGAAGGATTTCCTTCGCAGGTTTTATTTTTGGGACCTTATGAAATTCAGGGCTATGGCCTGTTAAATCGGGGCGATTGGGGATATTTACTCGTCCGGGACGTATTGAGCGCTAGGACTTTACTTCACATTGAAAAAAATCTGAAATGCATGAAGCCAACTGAATGGATGATGCGGATAAGTGTTTGACAATGAGGGAGTGACAAGGGCTTTCAAAGGCTCTTGTAAGTGGGTTTGTTCCTCATTCGTGGTCTAAGTTGGACTGCAGGGACGAACTCTTCAAAAGGGTATTTGGCGCATTTATGTAATGCGCCAAATAAACAAGGTTAAAGGGCAAGGGCTCTTGAGCCGATGGAGATTGAATCATGACTACTCCTGAACCAATGCGACGAGATGAAATGCTTGAAATGGCCTCTTTGGATGCTTTGGGAATGCTCGAGGCCGATGAAGCCGCTTATTTTAGTCGAAGTTTTCTTGATGCCCCTCGCATGGTGCAAGAAGAAATTCGTGCGTTGCAAGCCAGTATTGCCTCCGATCTGCGCTTGGTCTCAGATGAGGAACCGCCTGCGTTCCTGCGCAACAAAGTGATTGGCGCGGTGTTGGCTGAAATTGATGACGCAAGCCAAGGGCTTGAACCCATCGCAACTATTGGCGCATTGCGCAAGGCGCGTGTGGAAAAATCGCCGTTGCAATCCAACTCAATGCGAAGCGTTGAGGATTTTGACGACGTTGAAAAGCATTTGCAGGTTGAACGTCGCGCGATTCGTGTTCGCTCAATGAATCGTTCGCTGATGGCTTGGCGCGCGGCCTCGGTTGGCTTGGCGGCCTCGCTTCTTGCAACATTCTTTTGGCTGAGCTTGATCGCGAATCAGGCGATGAAGATCACGCAATTGGCGCAGGGCGATAGCGCGCATAAAGAATTAAACACGTTGCTTGGTCCGAGCCTTGAAACATTCTTGACGGCTTCGTGTGATTATTGGGCTTTCACGTCCACGCGCGCCGAGTTGAATTGCACTGGAACATTGATGGTGATGAAGACTGGCGAGTCGTTCTTTCAAGCCTATGGTTTGCCTACAAATGGTGAATACACATTGCAAGTGAAGTCAGGCGATGGCGTGACAATTCTTGGCAAGCTCACAGGTGGCGGCAAAATTACCGGAGCTCGCTTTGAATCTAAGAATTTCCAAGGGGCGCTGGAACTGCAGTTGGTCGACGCCAACAATCAAGTTGTGATGCGAGGTGTTCGAAACGTTTGATGTTGGATGTTCCCTGGATCAATCCAGGGCGTGCGCCAAAGTTTGCGACAAAGTTTGCGCATGAGTTTGCGGATTACATTCACAATCTTAAAGCCGAGCCTTCAATACGTTGAAGGCTCGGTTTTCTTTTTGTCTAGGCTTTCTTTTTACCATGCGTTACCTTGTAGGCATGGTGATCTGGTTCAACGGTTCGTTTATTGGCTCCGACAATGCGGCACTCTCTCCGCTTGATGCGGGTTTGCAACATGGAGTGGGATTGTTCGAAACCCTGCAAGCCAAAAATGGCAAAGTGTTTCGCTTGCTGGATCATTTGGAGCGCTTGCGTCGCAGCGCCACGGAGTTGGAGTTGATGAGTTCGTTGCATATTGAACCGTTGGCGCAAGCGGTAGGCGAAGTGGTTGCAAAGTGGGGTGATAGTGACGCGCGAATTCGCATCACGCTCACTGGCGGCGTTGTGAATATGTTGCGCGCCGCAAAAGAAGCCTCCACCGATGGAAAACCGGAGCCCGCGCCTGTGCAAACGGATCCAACATTGTTAATCGTGGCCACGGCCGCCACGCCATTTCCAGCGGAGTTGTTTGAGCGCGGCGTGGGCGTGATGGTTTCTGATCAACGGGTTTCACATTCCGATCGATTCGCCGCGCACAAAACTTTGGCGTATTGGCCGCGGTTGTTCGCCTTGCGGCAAGCGGCTCGAAATGGCGCTAGCGAGTCGATTTGGTTTGACACGCGCGGACATTTGGCATGCGGTTGCACCAGCAATGTGTTTCTGGTGAAGGGAGGCGAATTGCTTACGCCACCGTCAGGAGATGAGGACAACACCAGCCCAGTGTTGCCGGGAATTTCACGTCGAACTGTGATTGAAATTGCCCAAGAGCAAGGCGTGCAAGTGCGGCGAAAATCTTTGACAATAGATGACGTGTTGGCCGCGGAGGAATGTTTTTTAACCAATGCCGCATGGGGCGTTTTGCCCGTGGTGCGGGTGGAAAAAGCCACAATTGGCGGCGCAAAACCAGGGGTTTTAACTCGACAGATGCGTGAAAAATGGCTGCTTCGGGTGGCGCGGGAATGCGCTGCGCCTGCCGCATAATTGGACCATTGTGGACAACCTGACGCATGGTGGTGGCGGTGCGCCGGGTGATTACTATTGGTTTGTTCGCTGACCAATACTTGAAGAGGAGCTTCAGTGCCCGACGATATTCACGCCAAGGAAAGGCCGCAGTTTGTTCACCTTCACCTGCACAGCGAGTACAGCTTGCTTGATGGTGGCAATCGCATGGAGCGCTTGGTTGAGCGCGTGAAGGAATTGGGCATGGACGCGGTGGCGTTGACCGATCACGGCAACTTGCATGGAGCCGTTGAATTTTACAACGCGGCCCGCGACGTGGGCGTGAAACCAATTTTAGGAATCGAGGCCTATGTGGCTTTGGGTGATCGCGCGGATCGAACCCACACAGGATTTAAAGATGGCGGGTTCCATCTGGTGTTACTCGCGGAGAATCTTGCGGGCTGGCGCAACTTGATGAAGTTGAGCACCGACGCGTACTTGAAGGGATTTTATTACAAGCCGCGCATGGACAAGAGCACGCTTGAAAAGTGGGGCGATGGAATCATCGCCATCAACGGACATCTTGGTTCAAGCATCGCGCATCACTTGAGTCTGTTCGCGCAAAGCCAGGACGAGAAACATTGGTCCGACGCGCGCGCCGAGGCACTGTGGCACGCCAAGACATTCGGTAAAAATGAGCGCGGAGAGCCGCGTTTTTACATTGAATTACAGCGGCATAATCAGGATCAATGGCGCATTGATCCGTTGCTGCAAAAGTTGGCCAAGGAATTGAAATTACCGATGGTGTGCGACAACGACGCGCATTTTTTACGCCAGGAAGATCATGACACGCACGACACGTTGTGCTGCATCAGCATGGCCAAGAACAAGGACACGCCCGATCGCATCAAGTATCCAGAGCAGTTGTATGTGAAGAGCCCAGAGGAGATGTCCACGCTGTTCGCGGATGTTCC
>CANKBX010000033.1 GCA_947480055.1 Planctomycetaceae bacterium | reverse complement strand
TTTGGCCGCAATCGCCTCATCAAGCACGTCATCCGTTAGGTCAATGGTGAGCAAGGCGCGCCGAAGCAAACGCGATGGATCGCCAAGAAGCAAGCCAGTGTTGTCCCACGTTGCCGCAAGACGCCGTGGCGCGACGGCCTCCATGGCCAGCACAAGTTCTCCAATCATGGATCAACTTTCATGTGGAACGCGCGCTCGTAATCAATCGCGCTTACCACCAAAGATCATGGCCAGTCGGAAAATAATTTTCATCGACTCAAAATAAATCCAGACCAAGCTTACGGTCAGGCCGTACGCCAAATACCACTCACTACTTGCGGGCGCGCCTTCTTTAGAGGCCTGATCGACTTGTTGAATGTCGGCGATAAAAGTAAACGCCGCCACCACCAGAATAAGTCCGTTGATGGCAAGGCCAATGTAGGCGCCCGTTGAACCACCTGTTTGATTTGGCAACGAGATGAACGGAGTGGCCACGCCAAACAGACTGAGTACAAATGAAATCAAATAGGTCACGCCAATACCCAGCACGCACGCCCATAAAATAAACGCGCCGCGTTGGGTGATGCGCACGGCGCCGCTGCGGTACAGAATGAGGCACGTCAACGCCACGCCCGCGGTCATGATGAATGCTTGCAGCGCGATGCCACCCGTGAGTGCGATGCCCTTCGATTTTAGGATGGTGTCAAGCACAACTCCGACCGCACCCATGAAAAACCCTTGCACCGCCGCATAAATTGGCGCCAGAAATATCGCCCAACTTGGGCGGCCAAACAAGGCGAATCCAACTCCTAAGGAAACTACGAACGACGCCATGCTCACCATAAATACGGAGCTTGGATTGGCCGTCACAAATGCGTTGCCCAACGCGCCAAACACAACGGCCACCGCGAGGCAAAGCGTGGTCTTATTTACAACTCCAGCAACTGTGACGGTGGCTTGTGAATTTGGAGAGCTTCGCAAAGCTTCTTCAAGTCGGCCTTCGGCAAGAATCGGATTGGATGATCTTAAAATGGACATAGGTTCTCCTTGTCAGGCATTCTAGCCATCAAATGCAATGCATGAACGTTCTTGTGGCGGTCCTTTCAAAGCGCGGCGGTTTGCGAGGCGCAAGAAAATTCATATTTTTAAAATATAAAGTTCACACGAACTTGACTCAGGGGCAATTCGAATCCACTCTAGTACATCAGGTGGTCGATTGACTTGTGGTGCTTCCACTCTGCTGCGCATTTTTTCGAAGGGACTTTGCCTCTTGAAGAATTCTTCGTCTTCCGCATCGCGGACGCCGTCTGAAACCAAGTCCGACAAATCCAAGCCATCCGCGGACTCCGTGGGTGCGCCTACAACAAAAATTCAAGTTGGGTCGGGTTCCGCCGCGGACCTGCGCAAACACTTCGTGGTTGACACGAATGTGTTGTTGCACAATCCCAACGCGCTCTTTAAGTTTGAGGAGCACGAGGTGGTGATTCCGCTTCAAGTGATTGAGGAGCTTGATCATTTCAAGAAAAACAACGATGAAACTGGGCGCAATGCCCGCAGCGTGATTCGCCGCTTGGACAAGATGCGCTCCATTGGTCGGCTGTTTGAAGGCGTGGTGTGGAACGAGCAAGGCGGTTCCATCCGCATTGAACGTTGCGATTTAAAAACACCTTTCGCGCTTGACCTTGATGTGGCCGACAACAAAATTCTTGGCGTGGCGCATCGGTTGCACGCCAGCGGTCTGCGGACAATTTTTATCTCCAAGGACATCAACGCGCGCGTGAAGTGCGACGCGCTGGATATTCCAAGCGAGGACTTTGAAGCCGACCGCGTGGACGCCGATTGGCTTTACGGCGGATACGCCATGTTAAGTTGTCCCAGCGCAACCATTGACGAGCTTTATCAAGAGCGCCAACTCAGCATTGAGCAATTGGAAGGCTTGATCTTTCGAACCATTGAAGGCGGCGAACTGAAAGCCCACGACTTGGTGGCCAATCAATTTGTTGTGCTGCAAGATGACGCCGACGAAAGCCACACGGGCTTGGGCCGCGTTCTTTCCGACACTGGCCATTTGATTCCAGTCACGGGTCCGCGAAAACCGATTTATGGAATTCTGGCGCGCAATGTGCAACAAACTATGGCCATGGATTTGTTGTTGGATGATGAAGTTCGTCTGGTCTCGCTGATCGGCGCGGCGGGCACTGGAAAAACTCTGCTGGCCATAGCCGCTGGCATGCACAAAGTGCTGCGCGAAGAACGCTTTGACAAACTGCTTGTGGCGCGACCCATCATGCCCATGGGCCGCGATATTGGCTTTTTGCCCGGCGATAAAGATGAAAAGCTGGCGCTGTGGATGCAGCCCGTGTTCGACAATGTGGCGTATTTGCTTTCAACCCGCGGCGGCAGCGGCAATGAAGCCGACAGCAAGACCGCCGAGCAGCGCATGGATCAACTTGTGGCTGGCGGAAAATTAGTCATGGAACCGCTGACCTACATCCGCGGCCGCAGCATTCCGCATCAGTTCATTATCGTTGACGAGGCGCAAAATCTTTCACCGCACGAGGTGAAGACCATTGTCAGTCGAGTGGGCGAGGGCACCAAGATTGTGCTCGCTGGAGATATTGGACAAATTGACAATCCATATCTGGACGCGGCAAGCAACGGTCTTTCGCACTTGATTGAGCGTATGAAGGGACAACGCATCGCGGGTCATGTCACGCTCAGCCGCACGGAGCGCAGTGAATTGGCAAGTTTGGCCGCGGACATGTTGTGACGCGCGATTGATCCATTTGTGAGCACATCCACGCGCAACGCACGTTGATCGATTTAAGATTTGCGTTTGGCTTTTGGCTTCTTCAAGTGAGAGTCAATCACAAGTTGAAGCGCGAGTTCAAGCGATGCGGAAGCGGTTAAAGATTGGGCGTTGGCTCCCACAACTTGCCAGAGATCATCCATGTGTTGAAATGGTTGACCTCCCACCAAAATAGGAATGTGTTTTCCCGCTGGCGTGGCGCGCACTTCCGTGATGGCACTCTGAATGGAACGGACGCGCAAACTTGTTGTGGCGCTGAGCACTAAAAGATCTGCCTCGCCCCGAAAAACCTGCGGCCCCACGGCGGCGGCAATTTCTTGCGCCGGAGTGTTCGCGCCAAGGCATTCCACGGTCCAGCCTTCGGTTTCATAAATGGCGGACAAAATTTTAATTCCAAGATCATGCAAATCACCGCCAACACAAGCGGATACCACCAGATATCCATTGGGCGCTTTGTGGGGGGTCTTGGAGCGAAGCACCTCCAAAATTCCCAGCGTCGCGTTGGTGCAATAATGTTCATCGGCAATGCTGGCTTCTTGCACGTGCCACATATGGCCAATCTCAGCCATGGCTGGCACCAAAATTCCTTCGCAAATTTGGGCGAAGCCAATTCCGTTGCGTGAGAGTTCCGCAATGAAGCGATCCGCCTCGTTGCGATCTCGGCGCAACAGGTGCAGGAGATACATGCGTGCAAGATCCCGTGACTGTCCGGCATACGTCAAAGGAGTCTCCAGGCATTCATCATGGGTCGCCAGATATTCAACTGCATTCGCGATGATTGGCGTGGTCAAATCCGAAATCGATTTTGGAAACTGTTCGAGCAATACGCTTCGCATGCAATTTAAATTGTGCGTCAAATCGTTGGAGTTGAGTTCACGGGCAATAAAAGCGGTTTTGGACCACTGCGCGTTGCTGATAAAAATTTGCTCGCGGTCCAGCGCTACGGCTTCGGCAAGATGGGCGATTCGCGAAAGCACTTCTTGATTCCACATGCGCCGGCCATTCACGCCGTAACGCATTTCCATGGCGTCATCTTCCCGGTAGTGCTGATCAATAGTCCAAGTGGCAATGGCGCGACTGGACGACTCAATAATCTGTGCAACTTCAAGTTTGGAAGATTTCACTCGGGTTTATTCGCTCGTTCTAAATTGCAGATTCACTCGCCATGCAAAGGACGGGTTGAAATTGTATTTTGCTTATTTTTAAGCCCAATTACCCCTGTTTATGTGGACGCGCCATCGCTTGTGGCGCGCTCCGCAACGAAGGTTTGCGCGCCGGATAATTCCGCATGCCGCAGTCGATATTGCATGGATGTGGTGATCAACGTGGCGTGGCTCCAAGTTAATGGGCTCACGGAAATTTGCGCGCCAGTGTAAGGATGATATTGCTCCGCCAAGACGCCGCTGGATGAGGCGCGCCAATTGGTCCATTCAAGATAGGGAATAGCCTCGTCAAGTTCGGCGATGTTGTTGGCCTTGGCAATAAGCCACTGCGCGAACCATAGCGTGCAAATCACCCACGGATTGCCCGGAACATTTTCAAGTTCCCTGTGCTCAACTTGCTGGTACGGGTCGCGTTCATAACGCGCGATGCCGCCAATTTCGGTGCGCACCCAAAGGCGATCGCGGATGGCGCGCATGTGGTCGCACACGCGCGGGTCGTTGGCGGGCAACACATCAAAGGCGAACAACGCATACGCCGACGCGTCCAAAGTGAAGTCAAGCCGATACGAACCATCTTCGGCGGCGATGGCGGTGCGCGCGAACAAGCGGCGCTCCGGATCCCACATATGTTTCAACATCGCCAAGCGCATGCGGTCCGCGGCCTCGCTGAAATCAGTGGCGCGATCATGGGCGCCCATGTCCTGCGCAAATTGACTGGCCGCGAGCAAGCCGCCGATGGTGGCGCACACGGTGAACAAGTGCACGCCGCGGCGTTCCTCCCACAGGTCCCAACTTGGCAGCGGCAAACCGTGGTGGTCGCGGTAGGAAATCATCCAGTTCGCGGTGTCAACAATGAGCGGGTTGTAGAGCGACTTGATGAATTCCACATCGCGAAACTTCACAAAATGTTGGCGTAAAGCCCATGGAATAAGCGCGGTTTCATCTTGTTGAATGGGCAGCAGCGACGGTTTTTCCGTGAGCCACGGATGCCAACTTGAAGCCACCGTTCCATTTGGGTTGTACTTGTGGTGGAAATATCCGTCGGGGTGGCGCACGCGCTCGCAGAAGCGGAAAAAGTTTCGACTGAGTTCGCTTTGGCCAGCAAGCACCAACGACTGCGCCACCAACGCGCCGTCGCGGGGCCACATGTAGGAATACGTGTCGCCAGCGAAATGCGTGATGTCGTAATCGTTGGCCGCGATGATTGCTCCGCCATTGTCAATTTGCGTGCGAGCGATCAGCAAACTGCGCGTCTGCAATTGTTGCAAATGTTTTGGAAGCGGATCCGCGCCAGTAAATTCCTGTTGCGACCACAGGCGCCAATAGGCCTCGGTGCGATCCAGCATGCGCTGTGGAGTTTTTTCGCAAACCTTCTTGTTCAGCGCGTGCACTTCGTCGTAACTTTTGCCGGCCGCGATCCAGTACACGCAGGTCTCGCTGCCATTGGGAGCAAGCGTAAGTTGGAAACCAACCGCGCTGTCCACGCTGCCTTGCGCAATGCTGTTGCGACTCAACATGCCGTCCTCCGCGTCGCGCCACGTGCCTTCCGCCTCGCCAATTCTTTTGGCGCCCGTGGCATAGGTGGTCACGCCAACACCAGCGGGATGGCTGCCGTTGAACAAAAAGTAGAAATCGTTTTTGTAGTGAATCAAGCCGCCAGTTTGCGGATCAAAGGCAACGGTGTCGCCCACGGGGCTTTCATTCACGCTTAAATCCGCATGAAAAAACACGCGCACATCGCGCGGACGGTTCCACAGATCCGTGACAATCACTTTGCGAAAATACACCGGGCTCCAATAGTCGACCGCGTCGTGGCACACCAACTCCAGACCAAGGCGTTCGTTGCGCAAGCGCACCTCGGTGAGCAACGTGTTGTGCTTGTAGGAAAAACTGCGCGACCAACCTGGACTATCCATCCACGCAAATTGTCCGTCAGCCCAAACGCCAAAGCGTTGCAAGTGTCCGCAGGTGTGGTTGGGTTGGCCAACATGCGGCCAATACAAATCGCGAATGCGATAGAGGTCATCAAAGGCGACCAACATGTCACCGTTACCAACTGGAATATTGCGGGGCATGTGTTGTGGGCAAGTCGAGCGAAGTGATTAGCCGTTGAAGCGGCCAAAGATAAGGCTGGTGTTGTGGCCGCCAAATCCAAATGAATTGTTGATGGCAAAATCCAATTTGCGTTCTTGTGGAGTGTGGGCCACAAAATTCAAATCCATTCCCTCGTCGGGGTTGTCCAAGTTAATGGTGGGGGGCAAGACGCCTTTGTGAATGGCCAAGATTGTGGCGACGCTTTCAATGCCGCCCGCCGCGCCAAGCGCGTGGCCCGTGACGCCCTTTGTGCTGCTCATGGCAAGTTTGTAAGCGTGCGCGCCAAAGAGTTGCTTGACCGCGTTCACTTCGGCGCGATCGCCCAGCGGCGTGCTGGTTCCGTGCGCATTGATGTATCCAATTTGATCCGCGTTGATTTGACCATCACGCAGCGCCCATGTCATGGAGCGTTTGGCGCCAGAGCCTTGCTCATCCGGCGCCGCAATGTGAAACGCGTCGCCGCTGGAACCGTAGCCAATCACTTCGGCGTAAATCTTGGCGCCGCGTTTTTTCGCGTGCTCCAATTCCTCCAACACCAGAATCGCCGCGCCGTCGGCCAGCACAAATCCATCGCGGTCCTTGTCAAATGGACGGCTGGCTTTTGTGGGATCATCGTTGCGAGTGCTCAGCGCTTTCATGGCGCTGAAAGCCGCCACGCACACGGGACCAATTCCGCTTTCTGCGCCGCCCGCGAACATGACATCAACGTCATTGCGTTGAATCGCTTGGTACGCGGCGCCGATTGAATGCGAGCCAGAGGCGCAAGCCGTTGCCGTGGCGATGTTGAAGCCACGCAAGTTGTATCGAATGCTGATTTGACCAGCGCACGCGTTGACCATGAGCCGCGGAACAATAAAGGGACTCACTTTGCGCGGACCGCTTTCCAGCAGTTTGTACAAACCAGTTTCAATTGTGTTGATGCCGCCAACGCCGCTACCAACAGCCACGCCGCGCCGATCAGGATCACCGGTTGTGAAATCAATTCCGCAATCAGTCGCGGCCTGAGTGGCGGCGCCAAGTCCATAGATTGCGAAGTTGTCCATGCGCCTGGATTCGCGCACATCAATGCCCGCATGTTTTTCTAAATCAAAGCCGCGGACTTCGCCGCCAAAACGAGTGGTCCACTCCTCATTTTGCGGGAAATTGGTGATGGGACCAATTCCAGACTTGCCCGCCAAAAGGGTGTCCCAAAAAGAGTTGACATCCAAACCGACATCGGTGATGGCACCGAGTCCAGTGACCACGACGCGGCGAAGCGTGATGGTTCGCATGGGGATATTTTAGGCGAACGAGACTGAAGAAGTCTCGCGCGTCACTTGTCCTTGCTGCTGGATAAGTTCTTGTTGATGAAGTCAACGGCTTGGCCGACAGTGTGGATCTTCTCCGCCTGTTCGTCTGGAATTTGGGTGTCAAACTCCTCCTCAAGCTCCATCACAAGTTCGACCGTATCAAGGCTGTCAGCGTTGAGGTCATTGGTGAAACTGGTTTCGCGGGTGATTTGATCTTTATCAACACCCATTTGTTCGGCGACGATTCCAATTACTTTTGTTTCGATCTCTTGCTCAGTCACGGGCTTCTCCTAAATCAAAAATGGACAGGTCTGAAGGTCGGGATGCTAACGGAAATTTACAATTCATGCACAAAAAATATTTATCAATCACATGGACATGCCACCATCAACGGCAAGCACTTGCCCCGTGATGTAACTCGCTTCTTCACTGGTGATAAACGCAACCGCCGCCGCGATGTCCGCCGGAAGGCCAAAGCGACGCAGAGGAATGCTTGGCAAAGCCGCCTCCTTCACTTGTGGCGGCAAACGAGCGGTCATATCGGTTTCAATAAATCCGGGCGCGATCAAATTGGCGGTTAAGCCCTTGGAACCAAGCTCGCGGGCGATGGATTTGGTCATGCCAACCAGCGCGGCTTTGGCGGCGGAATAGTTCACTTGTCCAGCATTTCCCATTAAACCACTCACGCTGCCAACATTCACAATTCGTCCCCATCGGCCGCGCATCATTGGTCGCGCGGCGGCGCGGCAGGTGACAAATGCGCTGCGTAAATTCACTTGTATCACCTCGTCAAAATCTTGATCGCTCATGCGCAGCAGCAAACCATCTCGGGTAATGCCGGCGTTGTTCACCACAATGTCCAGGCGTCCGTGCTTTTCCGCGACAGCTTCAACCAAAGCGGCAAGCCCAACTCCATCGCCAACGTCGCACGCCATGCCTTCCATGGATCCGCCCGCGGCTTGCACGGCGTTGATCACATCGGCAAGGTTGGCCTCGGTGCGGGCCACGCCAACAACATGGCGTCCGTCTTGTGCCAAGCGCTCCGCAATCGCTCTACCAATTCCGCGGCTGGCTCCTGTGACAATGGCGACTCGCTTTTCGATGATGCAATCTCCTGTTGAATGCGCATGACACAAACAGCTTCACGTAAGGGTGCGAGTGTATCCAAGAAAAATAATTTGAATCACGCTCGGCGGATCAAATTCACACAAACAAAAATGTGTGAATCAACGGGGCTTCAAAGGCGGACCACCTGGAGCGTCCACCGGCTTACCAGTTGGCTTTCGTCTGCCGGGTCCAGCGGGGTTGCCCGGAGCGGCGCCCTCATCGGAACCGCTTGAAGAATCTGAATCGCCTTTGACGGATCGATCTTGCTGAGGAATTTCAATGATTTCGTCAGGCGCTTTGGCTGAGGCGATCTCATCTTTATTCATGGCGAGCCACTGCTTGATGCGGGCGTCGGTTTTGTTGCCTTGCAACTTTTCATCTATTTTTGCCGGCGATGGCAGAGCGGTCATGATCGATGGTTTGTCGGTCTCCGCGGGCGAAAGTGACCAAAGTTGCGCCGCGAATCCGTCGCCCACGGTGTAGAAGCCAAGAACGGTGAGCGATCCAGATTCAGAGCCAGGGGTCCAACCCACGTTCACGCGTGAAATGTTTTGCGTGGCGGATTTCCATTGATCGGTTTTGTTCATGTCGGCCAAAACCGCTTGATCCAACTTGCACATCAGTGGGGATAATTTTTCCGCGTCGCCGCGAACCATTGCGTCAAAGAACACAAGCACGGACTCGGCTTGCTTCACGTCGGCGGGGGGCTTGTCCGCGTCCTCAACTTTCACGCGCTTGTCAATACCAAGGCGCTTGATGATGTCGTTGATGGATTCTTTGGGAGCCTCCTCAACCACGACTTCCTTCTCCTCAACAACTTCGGCTTGCTTCACCTCGGGCTTGCCGCACGCTTGCGCAAGAAGTACAAGGGCGCTCAACGAAAGAGCGACGCGACGTGTTGAATTGAAATTAACTTTTAGCATTTTGAGTTTCCGCAACTGAATCATGTGTGGTGACCTCGGTGGCTTTGTCAATCCGTCGCATCAAACCTCGCAACACGGTGCCAGGCGCAAGCTCATGAATTTTGCATGACTCGCTCAGGCCTTGCGCCGCGCGCCATGCGATCATATCGGCGCAACAGGCGTCCCAACGAACGGGTTGCACAAGTTGATCCACCAGCAATTGTCGCACGCTTGCCGCATCGTTCATTTGATGCGGTTTTCCAGTGACATTGCTCCAAACAGGGCAGCGAAGCGGGGCGATTTCAACATCGGCCAAAGCCTTGGCCATGCCTTGGGCCGCCGGCGCCATAAGCGGGCTATGAAACGCGCCTGCAACCGTGAGTTTGCTGGCGCGCAGGCCAATTTTGCTGGCTTCAACACAGGCGCGATCGCATGCCACAGCGTGGCCGCTTAAAACAATTTGTCCCGGCGCGTTGAAGTTGGCGGGCACAAGCACATCGCTTTGCGCCGCGGCCGCGCACACCGCGTTGGCTTTTTCCTCGTCGGCGCCAATCAGCGCCACCATGCCGCCGTGGCTGGCAACGGCCGCCTGCTGCATCAGTCGACCGCGAATAAGAACAAGCCGCAGCGCATCTTGCCAAGTGAACGCGCCCGCCAATGCCAGCGCCGTGTACTCGCCAAGAGAAAGTCCAAGCGTTCCAGAAATGTTGATCGCTCCATGTTGCTCCACAAGCGCGCCGTGGCACGCGATGGCGCACACCAACAGCGCGGGCTGACTGACATCGGTTTGATTTAGACGCTCGGCGGGTCCTTCAAAGCAAAGTTGGCTCAGCGTGTGGCCGCCTTCAAAGTGGGCGATGTGATCGGCCTGCGCAAAAATTTCGCCAGCGGCCGGACTTGCGTCGCGCCATGATTTGCCCATGCCCACGCTTTGCGCGCCTTGGCCAGGCGCTAGAAAAATTGCATTGAGACTCATTTGAATTCTCCAAAGTGGAAATCCACCGAACGAACATGAAAAAAATCAGCGACGCGAACACATTGATCGCGCAAAATTAAACATTCCACACATTGCTGGCCCAAGTAACGCCGCCACCAAAAGCCACCAAAATCATAGGCTTTCCCGCTGGAACTTTGCCGGCGCGCCACACTTGATCTAGGCACAAGCCAACGCTTCCGGAGCTGGAATTTCCATATTGATCGATGTTGATCAGCACCTTTTCGCGCGGCAATTTTAATTTTTCAATCGCGTTCTCAATAATGCGCGCGTTGCTTTGGTGGCACACAATCTGGCTGATGTCGTCGGCGGTCAAGCCGGTTTTCTCCAGCGCGTCGGCGATCACTTCGCGGAATTTGGTCACGGCAAATTTAAAAATCTCGCGGCCATCCATGCGCAAATAGCCAAGACGAATCGGGTTGTCCTTGTCGGCCTCTGGAACTTCTTGGGCGCGATTTGGAATGTACAAGCCAGTCCAGTCGCGGCCATCGGAGCCCAGCGTTTGATAAATGCATCCGCGGTTCAGGTCCGGGTCAGGCACAAGAATCGCGGCGCCAGCAGCGTCGCCAAATAAAATACTGACGGAGCGATCTTGATAGTCGACCATGGTGCTCATGGCGTCGGCGCCAATCACGCCAACATTTTTGTACCGGCCCGAGCGCACCATCGTCTCCGCAACATTCAGCGCGTAGACAAATCCACTGCAGGCCGCGGTCACATCGAACGCGCCGGCGTTGATCGCGCCAACGTCGCCAGCCACGCGGCACGCCAAACTTGGACAGCGCATTTCAGCGGTGCACGTTCCAATGATCAGCAAATCCAGGTCGGATGCCTTCATGGATGCGGCGTCAAGCGCGCGGCGTAAAGCGTCGCGCGACAGGGTAAATGTGCCTTCTTTTGATTGATCGCTGACGCGGCGGCAGCGAATGCCAGTGCGCTGCGTGATCCACTCGTCGGTGGTGTCCAGAATGCGCGAGAGATCGTCGTTGGTGAGAATTTTTTCCGGAACGGCGGAACCAGTTCCCGCCATCCGGACGCCGCACGCGCCGGAAGGCTTGATCACGCAGAGACCTCGTCGGAAATACGCATGTGCCCAAGTTGCTCGCTCATTCGCGCGTTGATATCAGAAGCCGCGAACATTTTCATGCGCGTGATGGAGTTCATAATTGTGCGCGCTTGGCTTGATCCGTGGCAAATCAACGCGATGCCATTCACACCAAGAAGTGGCGCGCCACCAAATTCGTGATAGTCATGTTTGGCGTACAAACTTTTCACCACTGGTTCAAGACGCGACGCAAGTTCTGGATCAATCGCCAACACTTCACGCGCAAGCGCTTTGAAGATGCCTTTGGAAAGTCCTTCAGCAAGTTTAATCATCACATTTCCAACCACGCCGTCGGTGATCACCACATCGGCTTCGCCGTCAAACACGCCGCGGCCTTCGACAAAGCCGGTGAAATTTAAACCAGCGGCGGAGCGCAGCATGTCGCGCGCAAGTCGAATGTCGTCGGTGCCCTTGGCTTCTTCGCCGCCCACATTCATAATGGCCACGCGCGGATTTGCAATGTTGCAAGCGATCTTGGCGTAGATGGCGCCCATCACTCCGTACTGCGCCAAATGCACTGGTTTTGGCTCGATATTGGCTCCAACATCAATCAGCACCACGACGCCAGCGAAGGTTGGAACCGTCACCGCAATGCCGGGGCGCACCACATTTGGAATGCGGCGCATGTGCATTTGCGCCGCGCTCACCATGGCGCCGGTGTTGCCCGCGCTCACAATGGCGTGCAGTCGATTTTCACTTTTTGGGCTGGCATCTTTCGCCATCACCACCATGCTCGCGTCGCGCTTGGAACGAATCGCCTCAACGGGGGACTCATCCATGCCGATCACTTCGGTGGTTGCGACAATCGTCAGGCGCTTGTCTGAAATGCCGCGCTCGCTGAATGTTTCTTCAATGACGCGTCGATCGCCGTAAAGGACAAGTTCATCGTCGGCCGCAAGCTTTGGAAGCGCGGCGATACAACCCTTCAGGATCTCGTCGGGCGCATTGTCGCCGCCCATGACATCCACGCCAAGTCGCATGAATTATTGACCTATCTGACCGGTCTTGAGTTGCAGACCTGGTCGCACATAGCCGCAGCTTGAGCATGCGCTGTGAGGACGCTTTGCGGCGCCGCAGTTTGGGCATAAGACAGTGTGAGTTGCCTTGATCGCGTTGTGGGAGCGTCGTCGTCGGGTTCGGCCTGGTGATTGTCTAAATGCTGGTGTCATGGCTTTTTCTCAAAGTGGTGGATCGGCAAAGGTAGTCGAAACCCTTCTTTTGTCAAGCATCATTTACTATCAAATTGACGCAGGCGCAGTTGAATTAAGCGTACATTGAAGGCGTGCAAAATTTTGATTTATTCACAGATGGCGCGTGTTCAGGTAACCCCGGCCCCGGCGGTTGGGGCTTTATCTTGCGTGAAATTGGCGGTTCTGGCGAATTGCTTCAATCGGGCGCGGAGCACGGCACCACCAACAATCGCATGGAATTAACCGCCGTCATTCGTGGATTTGACTCCATTTCCAAGCCGTCGCAGGTGCGCGTGATTTCCGACAGCGAATATGTGGTCAAGGGTTTAAAGGAGTGGCTGACCGGGTGGAAAGTCCGTGGATGGAAGACGGCCGCCAAAAAACCTGTCAAAAATATTGATTTATGGCAGCAATTGGACCAAATCCGAGCTATTCACACGGTGAACCCAGTGTGGATTCGTGGCCATGCGGAGCACCCCGAGAACACAAAATGCGACGAAATGGCAGTTGCGGCCATTGTGACCCTGCGAAATCGGTGAACTTGCGTTACACTTCTCGACCCGGTCTTTCGACCAACAAGTGACTCAATTATGCCAACGATTAATCAACTCATCAAAAATCCCCGACGCAATCCGCCAGCCAAAAGCAAGGTGAAAGATCTTGCTCGTTGCCCACAGCGACGTGGCGTGTGCCTTCAAGTGAAGACCGTGACACCAAAGAAGCCGAACTCCGCGCTTCGCAAGGTGGCGCGTATTCGTTTGAGCAACGGAAAAGAAATCACCGCGTATATCGGCGGCGAAGGCCACAATTTGCAGGAGCATTCAATTGTCTTGGTGCGCGGCGGCCGCGTGCGAGATCTTCCTGGTGTTCGTTACCACGTTGTGCGCGGCATTTTGGATTGTCTTGGTGTTGATGGACGCAAGAAGGGTCGTTCGTTGTACGGCGTGAAGAAGAAGGCCGCGGCGACCAAGAAGAAGTAAGTAGAAATTAGAAATGTCTTCGCGCGCTTGTGGCGCGAATGCATTTCAAGTTTGGGTTTGAAGTTTGTATTTGAAGTTTGGGTTTGAAGTTTTTTTCGGCAACATTTCGGCAAGTAATCAAGGAGCTACTCTACGGGCGCGTTGCCCATGCCTTGGTGAACTGACGTCCCATTTCGGGATGCCGAGCCACAGGAGATCCCCCAATGGGCGGACGTATTACGAATAGCGAAGCGCAACTGCAGCCAGATCCTCGTTACCAAGACAAATTGGTGGCCAAGTTTGTGAATTGCATCATGTATGACGGCAAGAAAGCCACGGCCCAAAAGGTTGTGTATCAAGCCTTCGACACCATTCAAGCGCGTCTTGAAAAGGAAAAGTTGGACACGTTGCCTCGAACGGCGATCGAAGTGTTTCAAAAGGCGATTGAAAATGTGAAGCCAGTTGTCGAAGTGCGTTCAAAGCGCGTCGGTGGCGCCAATTATCAAGTACCAATGCAACTCAATCGTCGACGCGCGCAAAGTTTAACTTTCCGCTGGATTATTGAAGCAGCCCGCGCTGAAAAGGGTCGACCAATGCACATCAAGTTGGCCAATGAATTGTTCAGTGCTTGCAAGAATGAAGGCAAGGCTGTTGCGACGCGTGAGAACACGCATCGCATGGCGGACGCCAATAAGGCATTCGCTCACTTTGCTTGGTAAGTTGGGCTTGGTAAGTTGTTTTTCAATGTGAATTCATGGCGGCGATCCTTCGGGGTCGCCGCTTTTTTTGGCCTAGTCATTTGGTCTTCAATGTAAATTCATGACGGCGATCCTTCGGAGTCGCCACTTTTTTTAGACTAGTCATTTGGTCTTCAATGTAAATTCATGACGGCGATCCTTCGGGGTCGCCACTTTTTTTGGCCAAGTCACTTGGTCTTCAATGTGAATTCATGAAGGCGATCCTTCGGGATCGCAGTTTTTGGGCGTTTCTTTTTTTGCTCAAGCGTGGGACACTCTCAACATGCCACAACGTCAGCGTCATCAACGACAAATCACTTTGCCTTGGTGTGGCGAAGAAGGTCAATCGCGAATTCGTGGCGCGCATGTGTTGGTGGTTGGTTGCGGCGCGCTTGGTTGCGCATCGATTGAGTGGTTGGCGCGCGCGGGTGTTGGTCAGTTGACATTGGTGGACCGCGATGTTGTGGAGTGGTCCAACTTGCAGCGCCAACAACTTTTCAGCGAGCGCGATGCGCAAGCGGGTTCACCCAAAGCGGAGGCGGCGGCGCGGCGCGTGAAAGAGATTGATTCCACCATTCGTGTGCACGCGTGTGTTGAGCATGTGAACGCGGAAAATGCGGCTGATTTGGCGCGCGGCGTGAATGTGATTGTGGATGGCTTGGACAACATCGAGACGCGCTTTGTGTTGAATGATGTGTCCGTGCGCGATGGAATTCCTTATGTGTACGCGGCGGCAGTCGCCATGGAAGGTCGATGCATGGTTGTTCTGCCGCGCGATGTTGCTGTTGATATTGACGAGCGCATTTCCAAAGCGGGCGATGCAAACGAGGCGGATGCGCAAATTTCCAAAGCTGGCGTTTCAAATTTCATTCACGCGCGCATTTCTAAAGACGTCGCCAACACTGGCGAATCGAAAGCCACCCATTTCGCGGCGCGCGGCGCGTGTTTGCGTTGCGTGTTTGCAGAAATGCCAGCGCCCGGCGTGTTGCCAACCTGCGATCTTGCTGGCGTGCTTGGGCCGTTGGTTGGAATGGTCGGCGCGTTCGCCGCAAGTCAGGCTTTGTTTTTGCTCGCGGGACGCGCTGATTTGCTTGAACGAAAATTATGGAGCGTGGATTTGGCCGCGCATCGGCACGCAACGATCGCGGTTTCAGTTGATGAGCAGTGCGCGTGTTGCGGCAAAAAAGAATTTTCATTTCTTGAGCCATTGAATGAAGCGTCGCGTGTGGCGCACTTGTGCGGGCGGGGGGCGATTCAGGTTTTGCCCACGCGGCGGGTGAAAGTAGACGGCGCGGCCGTGGACATGGATTTGTCCGCGCTGCAAAAACAATTGCTCGACCATGGACAATTCGCAATGCGTGGCGGATCTTTGCATGGACAACTGCGCAATGTTGCAGGGCTTGGCGGCGAACCTGTTGAATTAACTATTTTCGCCGATGGCCGCGCCATTGTTGGCCGTTGCAGCGACGAAACCGTTGCGCGCTCTATTTATGATCGCTTCATTGGCAGTTGAGAAAATTTCAAATTCACTTTGTTGGAGCCGGAGAATCGGTATAGAATTCATCCATGACAACAGCAACCACCACAAGCGTAGGAATTGGATCGATGATCGCCCCGGGCCTTCTGTACGGCATCAGCTATGCGGAAAAACTCTGCAAGGATATTCCGGCCGACAAGTTTGGCCACTGTCCAATGAAGGACGTGAATCATCCGCTGTTCTACATTGCGCACTTGGGTTTGTACGCCGAGCGAATTCTTGAAATGATTGGCCGCAAAGATTTGGCCAACCCGATCGATCCCAAGCAGGAAGAGTTTTTTAAGAATGGCGCGCCGTGCTTGGAGCAAATTGGCCAATATCCAAACAAGGATGTTGTGTTGAAAAATTTCCTGGAGCGCTACAAACTTGTGGCCGCCACGTTGCCGAGTGTTTCAGATGAGACTTTCTTGCAAGCCAATCCAATGGGCGGACGCATGGCCGAAATGTTTCCAACAATGGGCTCGGCAGTCATGTTCATGTGCGGAAGCCATATGCAAATGCATCTTGGACAAATCAGCGCATGGCGACGAGTGATGGGCATGGGCAGTTGCAACTGAGTGTTGCCAACTGAAAATTCTAAAGCATTCCATGCACAAATCGCACATTCTTGCATTTGACCAAGGAACCACTAGTTCGCGGTCGATTGTTTTTGACGACAATGGCGCATTGCGATCCGTGGCTCAGCAGGAGTTCCATCAATCATTTCCAAACGCTGGTTGGGTGGAACACAACGCGCAGGAAATTTGGACCACGCAGTTAGAGACTGCGCGTGAATGCATCAAGCGCGCCAAGCTTGGTCCGCGTGATATTGCCGCTATTGGCATAACAAATCAGCGAGAAACAACGGTGATTTGGGAGCGCGCCACGGGTCGACCCATTGCGCCGGCAATTGTGTGGCAAGATCGGCGCACGGCATCGGTCATGGACAAACTTCGCGCGACAGGGGTGGAGGAGCGCGTGCGTGAAGTCACCGGACTTTTGCTTGATCCATATTTCAGCGCTTCCAAAATGGCGTGGATTTTAGATCACGTTCCCAACGCGCGCGCGCGCGCGGCCAAAGGCGAATTAGCCGCCGGCACAATTGACTCTTGGTTGCTTTGGAAACTCACTGGCGGGCGTGCGCACATGACCGATGTCACCAACGCCAGTCGCACAAGTTTGCTTGATCTTAAAACATTGCAGTGGAGCCAAGAGATGCTTTCCATTTTCAATGTGCCCGCGGAAATTCTTGCAACGGTTGTTTCCAGTGATAGCGAATTTGGCGTGAGCGATCCGGCGCTCTTTGGTAGCGAAATTCCAATTCGCTCCATGATTGGTGATCAACAAGCCGCGCTCTTTGGTCAGTTGTGCCTGGACAAAGGAATGGCGAAAAACACCTATGGAAC
>CANKBX010000032.1 GCA_947480055.1 Planctomycetaceae bacterium | reverse complement strand
TGGACACGGACCACGATCTTGGAATTGGGACACAACGAGTTCAAGCCCAGGCCCTTTCTCGTCTTGACGCCCTGATTGAAGCCGCGGTGAAGTTTGAAAAATCGCCCGCAGGCAAGTCACAAAAAAACAAAAATAAAAAAGATACATCGGAATCTGGCGTAACAAAGAAAGCGGACGCCGATGAAAAAGACGCGGACGGAAAACCAAATAACAAAGATAAAGACGGTGATAAGAATAAGAATGGGGATTCAAACGAAAAACAAGATTCCAAGCGCAACAATAACGGCGAATCGGGTGATGAGATCAATCCACCAGAATTTATGGACGCTCAATCAAATGAAGATTTAAATATGGATGAATCCCGCACGGAGTGGGGGCGATTACCACAACGTATTCGTGAAATCATGTCGCAAAGCCGACGGGATCGAATTAGCGCTCTCTATCAAAAAGCCACAGAAGCCTATTATCGACGCATGGCAGAGGATCGCGGACTATGAAAAATTCACGAGAGTCAATTATTTTCACTTTGTTTTTATCTTTGATTACAAGCGTGATTTCCGCGGGTGGATTTCCAACCCAAGAAACAACACCACAAACACAAAATCCAGAAGCAAAACCCAAAGACCCGCCAGCGCAAATAGAAACAAAAACAACAAATGCGGGGTCTGAAAATGTAAATTCAAATTCCACACAATCAAAATCCACACCCGACATAATTCCAAAATCAATCGAAGCCATTGACTTGGATAAAGCAAGACCACGGGAGGTCGGTGACAGCGCGCAAAATGCGCCAATGCAATCAGAAACGAACTCCGCAACAGAGGAGTCAATTCAGCGTGGCCTGCGCTACTTAGCCGGGTTGCAAAATGAAGACGGATCATTTGGTCGGGGAAGGTTTGCCAGACACGCGGGCATTACCGCGCTTTGCGCGCTCGCATTTATGTCCGATGGCCACCTACCCGGCCGCGGCGTATATGGCGACAATGTTCGCAAGGCGTTGGAGTTTGTATTAAGCAGCGCCACCGAAACCGGATTGCTCGCGGCGGAAAATAGCCACGGCCCAATGTATGGACATGGATTCGCCACGCTTTTTCTTGGTGAGATTTATGGAATGAATCCCGAAGACGCTCGTGTTCGAGACGCGCTTACAAGGGCGGTGGAATTGATCGTAAACAGCCAGAACGAAGAAGGTGGATGGCGATATAACCCCGTTCCGTATGACGCCGATATCAGCGTGACGATTTGTGAGGTCATGGCGCTCCGCAGCGCGCGCAATGCTGGAATTAAAGTTTCCAAAGACACGATTGACCGAGCGATTGCCTATGTTCGCTCTTGCCAAAATAGCGACGGAGGATTCCGCTATATGACCATGAGCGGAACCAGCGCATGGCCACGAACCGCGGCTGGAGTGGCCAGTTTGTATTACGCGGGCGTGTATTCGGATGATTCAATAGAGCGTGGTTTGAATTATTTACAAAGCGAGCGAAACCTCATGGGAGCGAATTCTTCCGGTGAGGCTCATTACTTTTATGGACACTATTACGCCGTTCAGGCCATGTATCTTGCTGGTGGAAATCGCTGGAGGAACTGGTGGCCACGCATTCGTGACGAGATGATTTCCAAACAAGCCGACAGTGGTGGTTGGATTGATTACCAGGCGGGTCAGGCCTACAGCACATCCATGGCGTTGATTGTTTTACAAATGCCCAAAAGATATCTTCCAATATTTCAAAAGTAATGGAAAGTAAATTTATCCACAGATTTACACTTGGAGTATTGTGCGTGGCGTTTCCAACGCTCGCCAATGATTCATTGATATTTGAGCCAATTGTTTGGGGAACGGCCACGCAAGTTGCGGTAAAATCCCCCCCCACAACCAACACATGGCCCGGTTGGTGTGGCGTCCGAACCCAGCAAACACCCGGTTTAAACAAGCAAAATAAATTTGATCAACAGAGTTATTACATAACTACAGATGGACAAAGAATCGCGGGCAGATTTGAAATGGATGCGCCTAAGGCCTCCTGGAGAAATAACGTTCTTTTATCCATACCAATCGACCTTGAAAAAACACAAGCAATAAGCTCATCCGTATTGGGTAAAAATCTAAATAAATCAAATGACACCATTTATCTTGTAAACAACGATCGTCTTGATGGGTTTTTAGATTCAATCGATATGAACAACGGCGTTGGCATAGAGTTAAGCAAATCCAAAAATATCGGCGACGAAAAAACTAAAAACAAAATCACGTATATTGCGTTAAACCGCGTCGCGGAAATCCGCCTTGCGACAAAACCCCAAAAGCCAAGTGGGTGGCGTGTTTGGCTGCAAGATGGCAGTGTTTTGGATTTTGATTCTTGGAGCGATGATCACAATCAATGTCGCCTAGGCAAACCACACGCGGTTGTTGAAATGGAAAGCGCCACCGTCGCCTGGAACAACGTTCTAGCCATCGCGCCCAACACAAACACAATTTATCCACTCGTCAATTGTGCTTGGAAAGTGGTTGATGTTGATCAAGTTCAAAACCCAAGGCTTTCACCGCCAACAATCATCGCTGAATTTATTCCCACGGCGTTTGATGCAACGCCAATGAATCTTCATGGGCCCGGGGTTTTTAAATTCACAACACCACGGGCAAATTGCACGCTTTCCACAGTAATAAATATTCCAAACCAACTTGCTAAAAACACAGACTGTCGAGCCACCATTGAGTGTGGCGATAAAATTATTTGGCAGGCGAATATGAATTCAGAATTCAAACCAGCCACTGTCAGGCTGCTGATTCCTGAAACAGAGTTCACTGTTCGGCTTGATCAATCAAAGCACGGCGCGCTTGGGTGCGCAATTCAGTTCACAGACGCCATTCTTATTTCAGATACGTGTGACAATTCAACTCAACCCAGCCAGCCCCCACCCACCGCTCCAATAAAATCCGACGTGTAACTTGTTCTTTGATTTCTGATTCAAACCAAGTCACTCGCAACGCGCCATCGCGACAAGTCACACCGCGAATTTGATTTTGAATGAACGAACCAATTCGATCAAACGAAAATCTTCGGAATCCCGTGCTTTGAATGAACACCTTGGAATCCAAACCTGCAACCAATTCAGAAACCCCATCCGCCCACGCTCCATGATGCGGCAACTCCATAACCATTGATGGTGAAAAGTTTGGCGACGCAAGAATGTTGGCTATCGCCTCGGTTTGTGAATCGCCACACAGGGTTAACCAGCTCAGATTCCGCCCAAAATCTTTACCGCCCGAAGAAAGTAACGTTGGGCTTATTTGAAAAACCAAGCTTCCATCGTTCACAATTCGACTTTGATATCCGGCCTTGGGATGCAAAACTCGCCACATAAATCCACCAAAATTCAAGGTATTTCCCGCCACCAGTGTTTCAACTTTTATATTGTGGTTTTTAAGATTTTCAATCAAGGCTGCGGGCGCGCTTTGCTCGTTGGTTGATTTAAGAAATGCCTCACTTACAAATACGTGGTCAATTGTGAAAGCCTTCGCAATTTCTGGAAGCGCCGAAAAATGATCAAGGTGTGGATGAGAAATAATCACCGCATCAAATTTTACGCATCCAATTGCCTTCAGTGCTGGCACAACAAGTTGAGATCCTCCAGCGCGGCGAGATATTGTTCCCGCATCAAACAACACGCATGAGTTTGGCGTTTCAACAACATGGGCGCTTCCATCACCGACTGAAATTGTGGTCATTCTAAGTTTCCAACCCAAAGGAGACGCGGCCACAACAGACGTGGGAAACAACATTGCCGCGGCGAACAAAAATATGAAAAGATACAAACAAACCCTTCGAATCAACAACACGCTAGAAAGCCAACATCCACCAAGTGCGACAAGCTCAATTACAGACCACCACCACGGGACCACGCCGCCACGAATGTTCACGGCGGGCAACAAGGCAACACAATCAACAAGCCATAGAAAAACAATTGAAAATAAGGCAAGCGGATATCCCAAAATAAATCCGATCAAAGGAATACCGCCTACCAAACACGCAATCGATGCCAAAACCGTGATCACCGCGGCAAGCGGCGCAAGGACCGTGCTCGCAACCGCCGCCCACACGGAGACGCTTCCAAAATGTGATTCAGTGATTGGCGTGGAAACCAACCACGCAGCAATGCTCGCCGAAAACGCCGTGAACAATGACCTTGTCATTGAGCTCGGAATAAATTTTGCAAGGTTGGGAAATAAATTCCATGGAACTAAAAGTACATTTAAAATAGGACCACTTCCATATCGCAGGGCAAGCACCGCCGCATAGCTCAATTGAAATCCCGGGTTCCATGCCGCCCACGGATCACAACACAGCGTAAATATTGCAGCAATTGCAAGCATGCCATCCGCCCGCCAACCGCGATCACAAGCCACAGACACGCCAACCAATATTCCAGCAATACCGGCGCGCAAAACCGAAGTTTCAACATCAACAACAAACAAAAACATAAGCGCGGTTGTCATCAGAAACCAACCACGAATAAGCCATGGAAAATGTAAAAATTCCATGCAAACCCAAACGGCTCCAAACAACACCGCAAGATTAAAACCACTAATCGCCAGAAAATGGCTTAATCCACTTGTGGAAAAATTTTGGCGAAGACCTTTATATCCAGTGAGTTCCCGCCCCGTTGTCATTGCCACAATGAGCGTTTGAATTTTCGCCGGCGCTATGTTTGCAATGGAATCTAATAAATTTTTATCCACCCAAGCACATACCCGCTTGCGAAACATGGAGTAAAAATGATTTGCCTCCGTGGCCTTCTCAACAACTTCTAGATTTCCAGCCACCGATATGTTTCCACCATGATCGGTTCGATATGAACGCACCCTAAAATCCACCTCGCCAGGATTGTGTGGCTCGTCCACACCGCGAAGCCAGCCAACACCTTTAACAATATCTCCAATAGAAAATTCTCCACCATCGCCGTCAATAAAAACAGTGACCGTTCCCGAGCATGGAAGCACCTCATTATTTCCAATCGATTGGATCATTTCAGCCATGGCGCGAAATCGAGGCGGTTCAATCGCATTTTGAAATTTATCCAACAGATCAATGTCGGACGTGTCTGGTTGTTTAAACTGTTCAACTAAAGCGGCTTGAAATTGAACAAAGACAACATCATTTCCGATTGCGGCGCGGATATTTCCAACAGACTCCCTTGTTGAAGCGTGGCCACCCCAAGCTATACCAAGCAAAATCAGCGACATAAACGCGGCAAACAGCCCTTTTTTACCATCCATTAAAAACGAGGCAATCGCCAAACAGGCTGACACAACGATAGAAATGTCAACACACATCTCGCCCCGCGCACCCGGAGTTAGCGTTAAGCCCATGGAAACAGAGGCCGTGAAAACAAGAGCAACAAGAAGTCCAAAAAGTCCGTTGAGCACCCACACAGAATGGCTGTAACCAACAAGCAACTTAGAAATACGTGCTTTTTTTCTTTAAGATTTATTGATTCGAAAGCTTGATCGCTGTTTCTAAAAGTGAATTTACGCGACCAGATTGAATGGCATCAGTGGCCAACACGGCGGCGGATTTAGGATCACTTGCCTTATCCGCAACCATTAAACCAAGCGCGGCGTTGATTAAAACCAAATCAAGTTCCGCGCCGCGATCAATACCAGAAGCCAGCCTTCTAAATAAGGTCGTGGCATCCTGAAGATTATTCACTCCTCGTGGAGCGGAAGCCTGGCGACGAATTCCAAACTGTTCCGGTTCAAAAATAATATTTCCCATAACGCGTCCACGGACAACTTCTATGGCGTACGTTTTATCGCTCACACTCATCTCATCAAATCCATCGGCGCTATGAACCACAAACGCTTTCACCGCGCCGCGACGGGCCAGAACTTCAGCCATTGGTTCTAAAAGATCGCGGCTCCAAACTCCAACCACTTGGCGTAAAGCCCCGGCGGGATTTGCAAGCGGACCAATTGAATTGAACAAAGTTGGCTTGCCAATCGCCTTGCGCGCGTCGGCCGCAAAACGCGCCGCCGGAAAATACTTTGAAGCCAAACAAAAACAAAACCCGCACTCCGCCAACATTTTTACTTGTGTGGCGGGCGTCGCTTGAATATTCATGCCCAGCGCCGCAAGTGTTTCAGAGGATCCGAATCCCGTACGTGAACGATTTCCACTTTTAGCCACAACCCCACGACACGCCGCAATAATGAGGGCCGAGAGCGTGCTTACATTGAGCATTTTGGGCGCGCCACCAGTTCCCGCCGTGTCAATAATTTTTTCACAAGCAATGTCTGTGGGAATAAGCGTTGTTGTTTGAAGCAGTGCCTGAACACCACCAAATATTTCCGCACTGGTTGGAATGTGTCGTGAAACCAATTGCAACCACTGTTCGATCATCGATGTTTCAATCTGTCCACTGAAGATCGCGGCAAGCGCGTCCCCCACCTGTTTGGATGTGAGTGTCGCGCTTTGCTCCGCGATAATTATCGCCGCCTGCATTTCCTTGATTGAGTTTGAGTTTTCCATATTTAAAGTTTGAATGTTTTAATTAATTTTGCAACTTTCGGTTGCTCTGGATTTTGCTGAAGCGAGCGCTCGAAAGCGGATTTTGCAGAAGACTGAAGATTGACATCCGTCTTCCCGCCAATGACCCAAGCGTTGAGTAAATTTACACCAACACCATTCCACGATGGCCAGTGCTTGGGATCCAAACGAACCGCTTCGCGATAACCCCAGAGACTTCTTTCATAATTTTTCACACGAAAGTACGCCCACCCAAGCCGCTCGTAGCTATTTGCATTGGGCGCCAACTTCACCAACAACAACGCCGCATTCACGGCCTCTCTATATCGCTTGCTTTGGGCATAGGCGTTCAATAGGTTGGTTAAAAGCTGGGGCGTTGGCTCCATTAATTCCGCCGCTAATTCATATTGCTGAATCGCAAGATCAGGCTTTCCAGAAAGCTCATACGCCACACCCAGATTGATGCGCGCCACTCCGGAATCTGGCTTTAACTTAACCGACTTCTCGGCGAAAACAATCGCGCTTCTTGCCTCGTCCAATTGCAAATAAGCCGTCGCCATATTTAAATTCGCATCAAAATCATCGGGACGAACAAGCAACGCGCGGTGATAGGCGCGTATCGCATCCACCAAGCGGTTTAGAACTTGCAACGCCTTGCCACGACCAAATTGCGCGTCAAAATTTTCAGAATCAAGAGCGGCCGCGTTTGAAAATGCGGTCTCCGCCTGTGTCCAATCTTGTTTGTGCGATTGAATCTGTCCCACACCAACCCACGCTTCAGGCAGTTTTGGATTTTCCTGCAAAATCTCTTGAAAAATATTGAGGGCGTTGTCGTAATCACCAGACTCCATGAATTGATTCGCCTGAGAAAGCTGACCAGCCTCTTGCACGTTTGGCAAAGTCGAACCAGCCAACGCGGGGATGGTTTCGCTAGAAGAATCACCACGAATTTGATCTAGGGTTTTTGTTTTGCAACCAACATGAATAAAAAGATGCGATAACGTAAGCAACAAAGCCAGTATTGGAATTTTCTTAATAGATCGCTTTGCCCCAAGATTTGGCTTGCGTGAATTGAACGCGGATTTATTTTTTTTAATATCACGCAATCGATCGGCATTCTCCAAATCCCAATCACGACCTTGATACAAACCTTCTTTGGGAGTTTCAAGAATCATCGGGACATTCTTCCATAATTTCACGTTTGTGATTGCGTGAAAACATGCCCCTCCACACAAGCCATCAAGAATATGCGCATGCCTATCTTTGCGGCTTCCACAAGGAAACAGTGAATCATTGGCGTGAATCACCCGAACTTGTTCAAGCCCCAGATATGTATCAATAAACTTCAAAGTTTTTTTAGCGCCCTCAGCAGTGTCCATGCAGTATCCAGCCGCAACCGCGTGGCATGTGTCAATACAAAAAGAAACACGATCCGATTCACGCACCAATTCTTTCGTTGCGGCGAGTTGGTTGAAGTTGTATCCCAAAGTGGTTCCCGCACCAACCGTATTTTCTAGACAAGTCAACACCTTATAGCCAGGTAATTCTTTGTGAAGTTGATTCAGACTGTCCGCAAGCCGCTTGATGCCAGCCAGTTCCTCAGCCGATGGCTGGGCCTCTAGATTGTTGACTTCCTTTGGCGATCGCTTGGCACCAAGGTGCGCGCCGGGATGCATGACACAAAGTCGAATCTGAAGCATTTCACAACGCTCTAATTCGCTTCGCTGCAACGCAATCGATTTATTTCTGGCCCGTGTATCTGGACTTGCAAGGTTCACCAAATAACTATTGTGACTTACAACACGATGTTCATCGGGGTTGATCCAACCGGCGATTTGTATCGCTTCAAACCAATCTACGCATTCATCTTTGGAAGGCTGGCGCGGTTTCCATTGGCGTTGATTCGCGGTGAATAGTTGAACACAATCAAATCCAAGCTCAACAGCTTCGCGAATCGCGTTGCCAACGCCGCCGGCCGCGCTTCGATGTGATCCAATGCGCATGTGTTGTTACATCCTTGCGCTATCCAGTGTCTTGGCGGCCGCCACAATACGCTCGGCGGTTCTTACTGCGGCAAACCCAGCCTCGGCGTCGGCGAATGGTTTTCTGCCGGTATGGATTGCATCTATAAAATCTTCAAGTTGCAATTTCAGGGGCTCTCCCGCCTTCACATCAAGTTGTTCAACCGACACAAGATCAAGCCAATTCACACTGCTTAAATCCTCGCCCTCCTTCAAACTTTTCTTCACGGAAGACAATTTTTCTTGATTGGCCGTCTTGCGAATAACAGTTCCTTTGCGCTCCACAAAATCCGCGCTCATATACGCGTCCGTGCTAATCAAGCGAATTTTTCGTTCCGTCTTCATAGCCAATCGGCTTGCGGTGATATTTGCCACACAACAAAATCCATCTGGTCCTGGCGCAAATGTAAGGCGGGCGTTGCACACATCTTCGCTATCACCAAGAACGCTCACGGCGCTCGCATGCACCTCCACCGGTTCTCGGTCAAGCAACATAAGCAACAGATCCAGATCGTGAATCATCATGTCAAGCACAACACCAACATCAACACTGCGAAACGTCATTGGACTGATTCGATCAATTTCAATAAATCTAGGCATGCTCAAAGCGAGTTGACGAATTGCAACCATGACTGGGTCGTATCGAACAACATGGCCAACCTGCAACGTTGCTCCGGATTTTGCGGCGGCGTCCGCAATGGCGCGCGCATCAACCACAGTTGGGGCCAATGGTTTTTCTATCAGGCAATGAACACCCTTTGCCAGCAGGGCTTCGGCGGCCAAGCGGTGATGAATGGTTGGCGTGGCAATCACAACGCAATCCACGCCAAAAGCAATCAGTTCGTCCACGGTAGCGAAGCCCTTGCCTCCAAACGTTTCTGTCATTTCATTGCGGCGCGATTCTTCCCGGTCAACAACGCCAACAAGTTCAACACCTTGAATTTGGGTGCCTAAACGAATGTGGTGGCGACCCATGCGCCCCGCTCCAACAACGCCATATCGAAGTGTTTTTTTGCTCATAACTATCGAAGAGCATAGTCAGTTTGGCGAGGAATATCGCTCGGAATTTTGTTTCGCCAAGCGTTCCTCCCGCGCAAGAGTGTCGTATGAATGGGTGAGACAATTTGCAAGATCCCACGCCAACAAAATCCCAAAAAACACGCTTGTAAGCATGGTGATCAAAGCGAATATCCAAAGAAATTGTTCAAATATCACCAGGCTTTCACGCTTGTAACACACATATAAAACAAGAAGCGACACAAGCGCCATCGACCAATATAAATACACGCACACTTTGTGCAAAATTTCATTGCGAAGATAAAGTGAAATTTTGGAAAGATGAAATAAAACAATCGACCACCCCGCCAACGCGGGGATCAACAAGTATGTTGACACGGTGTACCACAGAATCGAATCGTTACTTTGATTTGATAAATTCGCACCCACGGGCTGACTCGTGGCGTTTAGGCTGGCAATATAAAAAAAACCAATAATCCAAAATAAAATTCCACAGGGCAAGATCCACTTGCGAACCACGGCTTGCCTGTGCAAACCCCACATATCCGATCCCGGTCCGTTGATTGATTGTTGCCATAAATACGCCGCAATCGGCGCCACCACAAAAAATGGAATCATGCCCCAATTTACGGTTGAGAATCGAACAAGTCTAATTTTTTGCATTGCGTCATATGAAAATACCACTGATAAAAACAAGCAAATACTTAGCAACGAAGCGGCCAACACAAATCGTCTAACAATGGGCCACACAATAATTGGTCCGGCTCGGTGCAGTTCACCCTCACGCCATTTACTTTGATGGACCACCGGATAACCACATTCAGGACAGCGTTTGGGAATGGGTGGACCAACAAGTTGATATCCACACCGCATGCAAAGTTGTGAAATTTGTTTATATGCGGTCATGTTGTGTTGTTGTGATGCGCGGACGATCGGGTCGTACGATCTATTTGCGCTTGTTCACCACCACTCACAAATGCAACCGCCTGTTTGAATATAGAAAGACCAAGAGCATCACCGCTTCGGGTGTGCGCAGAAAGGCGCGTCCACCAAGGATGTTGTGTCCAGCGCGTGAAGCGTTCGGGATGCGGCATAAGCCCAAACACCAAGCCACTTGGATCACAGATACCGGCAACGGCGTTGATGCTGCCATTGAAGTTATCTTGAGATGCATAACACAAAGCAATTTGACCGTTTTTTTCGAGTATTTCTAGCGTTTTTAGATCCGTCATAAATCGCCCTTCACCATGCGCGCTAGGAAGCATGTCGCAATCGTGTTGTAGGGAAAGGCCGCGCGTCCAAATACATTTTGTGTTGCTTGGAATTTCCACGCGCGTCCAGGCATCATGAAAGCGCTCACCAATGTTGGTGGACAGGGCCACGGTTGGAGCGGCGGAAAGTTTTGGCCACGCGCTTGATTTAGAACTAGGGAGTGAATGTAAATTTGTGGAAATGGTTGGACCTGGCAACAAACCAGCCTGCACCGCGATTTGAAATCCATTGCATGGGCAAATCATTGGTGTGCCCCGCTCAATTGCAGCGGCAATGGCCGGATAGATTTCGCGACGCATCAATGCCGCCATGATTCGTCCCGCGGCAATATCGTCGCCATAACTAAATCCACCGGGCAAACCAATCAACGCAAATTCATCCACAAGCGATGGTTGGCGAATAAGTCGCGAAAGCAAAATGCTTTCTGGTTTTGCTCCCGCCGCCGCAAAGGCCTGCGACAACTCCAGATCACAATTAATTCCAGGTGCTGTAATAACGAGAGCTTTAAGAGATTTCATAATTTAAAATCTCCGAAAAAAATTTGCAAAAAATATAGCGGGCGTGGCCTTGCGTTGACTCACCAACTATTTTTGTAATTATTGAAGTCTGTTTCATGGTCTACCAGTTCACTCCGGCACTTTCCCAAGCCTCTCTTAACGCGCCAATAGATATTTTTTCATTACCCACCACAAGTAGACCGCCATTATTGAATTGACCAATCACAGCATGAGCAACACCCTCAAGCATTGTGGTGATCGAAGCAATATTTTCTGGAGCCACTTCAAGTAAATAGCGACTTGGTGTTTCGCTAAACGCTCGCGCCTCAAGCGAAATATTATTTTCACACGGCACGGCGCCCAAATCAATTTCAACACCAAGATCACCACCAAACGCCATTTCGGCCGCGGCCAACAATACGCCACCCTCGCTTGCGTCGTGCGCACTTGCTATACGGCCAGACGCAATACATGCCGCAACCGCACGCGCTGTTTTTGGACCAGTCATTAAATCAACCATTGGTAATTGCATGTTCATGTTTGCGAAATCACCAAGCACAACCCGATGAGAACCACCCATGCGATCATCGGTGAAACCCACCAAAAAAAGCATGTTTCCAGGCATTTTGGCGTCCATACTTACGGCGCGCTCAACATTGGCAACTATTCCCAAACCAGAAATAAGCAGCGTTGGTGGAATATGAATTGTCTCACCAGTTTCAGTGGTGAATTGATTGTTCAGCGAATCCTTTCCACTAATGAACGGAGTTCGATATGCCAATGCGCCATCCAAACAAGCTTCCGACGCGCGCACCAAACTTCCCATATGACGCGGGTCTTTACATGAAGGCCAACAGAAATTATCCAGAATTGCGATTTTGCTTGGGTCGGTTCCAACACACACAAGGTTGCGTACACACTCATCAATGGCCGCAAGCGTCATGATGTATGGATCAGCGGCAAGACCTGTAGCTAGACCATTGGCTATGGAAACACCGCGCGTTGAATCCGCCAACGGCTGCAATACGGCCGCATCACCCGGCGCGCCAAATTTTCCAACCAGCGGCTTAATTACACTCGTACCCTGAACCTCATGATCGTATTGACGAATAATCCACGCCTTGCTTCCAATGTTGGCGTGAGCAAGAAGCGCGCAAAGTTTTTCCAACACTCCACCACTTCGCTTCTGTGATGGCGCAGTTACGGGCGCGTAGCGAGCATGCCAATCACCATCCCACACAGCTTCACGCACAGGATTTGGCAAGCCACCATCAAGAAAATTCATGGACAATCGTCCCATTTCCAAATCATTCCACAACAAAATCAATTCCTTGTTTGGTGTTCCAAACTCACCCAAATCACACAGAGTTACGCCGTGGTCATCACACAGCTTTTGCAGCGCCGCAATATTTGTAACAGGAACAGAAAGCACCATGCGCTCTTGCGCCTCACTGATCCAAACTTCCGTTGGAGTAAGACCTTGGTACTTCAGCGGCGCGAGTTCAAGATTTACAACCGCTCCAATGTCTTTTGCCATTTCGCCAACCGCGCTAGAAAAACCGCCCGCGCCGCAATCAGTGATGGCATGAAAGAGTGGCTTATTGCCCGAGTCGCGCGCTGCAAGAATTGCGTCCAAGGTTTTCTTTTGCGTGACGGGATTTCCAATTTGCACCGCGTGACCAAACTCATCGGCGTGTGAATCAGTTAATTCAGAGCTGGAAAATGTCGCGCCGTGAATTCCATCGCGACCAGTTTTTCCTCCAAGCACAATAATTCGGTCGCTTGAGCGCACCACGCCCCGAACAAGTTCGCGCGGCAATAAGCCAACAACTCCGCAATACACAAGCGGATTTCCTACATAACGCGGGTCAAACCAAACGCCACCATTCACGGTTGGAATGCCCATACGGTTGCCGTAGTCGCGCACGCCCGCAACAACTTGGCGCAACACGCGCGTTGGCGGCAAGCAACCTTTGGGCACAGTCACGTCTGGTGGAGCCACGCAAAAAACATCCGTGCATGCGATCGGTTTGGCTGCCAGACCCGTTCCCATGACATCGCGAATACAACCACCAATTCCTGTCGCCGCACCACCATATGGCTCAATGGCGCTTGGATGATTATGTGTTTCAACCTTCATGCACAGGGCGTGCGTGTCGTCAAACGCAATCACACCTGCGTTGTCCACAAACACGCTCAAACACCAGTCAATTGAACCGGGCTTTGTGGCGTCCATAAGTGAATGGGTAGCGGCAGCAACCGTGTGTTTAAGCAAATTGTCAACCACCATTTCACCAACTTCACCCAAAGAGTGACCAGAAATTTTTCCAGCCCGCGCCAATAAACTTGGCGAACCCATCACAAGCGATTTTTCCCTGTAACTCACGCGGCTCTTAAGCGTTTTATGAACGCAGTGCTCGCTCCAAGTTTGCGCCAGTGTTTCAAGTTCAATCTCGCGCGGCTCGCGCGACAATCCTCGGTAATAAGCCTGAATAGCACGCATTTCTTGCAGGTCTAAAAACAAATGCGCTTGACGACTTAATTTTTCAAGCTCAGCGTCGTTTAACTTCAACAACGGAATTTCTTTTACTTCAACTACACGCGCGGCGCCCGCAGGAAACTGCGTTGGCATGTATGGCGCGGCATGAACAGCCTGCACAACCGTATTGGCTAAATATTTTGCAGACACACCCAGGCCTTCAGACACACTTGCGCCATGAAAGTCCCATCGTTCGCCTGTTTGAACCCGCACAACTTTTCCAATAAGTTTTTCTACCGCCAACTCCACGCTTTCGGCGGCAGGATCGGTGACACCCGCAAGAGGATGGATTTCTATTGTGCAGCCTGGATTTGGCACGGCGGACGCGCCAGCAAACGAAACTTGAGTCACCGGATCCGCAAGCAGTTGACGGCTTATAAAATCTAAATCCATTTGATTCAAGTCACCACTCAGAAAATAAACTTGCGTATGGTTAATAGTTCGCGCACCAGCGCCACCATCCGCAATCACGCGTTTCAGCAGTGATGAGCCACGAACATCCACACATCCAGGCCCGGGACGCACTTCCACACGGTGAATTGTTTGAGAGCGGCTAGCGGGGCTATGGCTGGCGGACATGAAGCGAGTGTATCGCTACCACCGAACTCGCTTAAAACCAAGCAAATTGTCTTGTAAACAAGCGACTTAGAAAATAAGTTGCAAGCGAGTGCGAAACACCATTTCACCCTCACCGGAACCGCGCCAACCTGCAAGGGTGTCAATGTAACTCGCGCCCACGGGCGAGCCAATGGTTGTTCCCACATCAGTGGTCCACTTCAAGTCTTGACCATCCAAATACCAATTCACACCAACAGTTAAAATACTAAGCGGGCCTTGTTGGCCCAAGCCAGGAAGATTGACGCTTGCTTTGGTTAAAACCTCTGAATCGCTCGCAGACCAATTTGCATATTCATAGCGGCTAAAAACCTCCACCTTTGGATCCACATAAATAGCTGGCTGAAATGTGAATCCATACGCATTCACAGCCCCAAGCCTAGCTCCCCCAGGAGGCTGACCTAAATCATCCGCGGGGTAGATTTGATTTGAATAAATGTAGTTGTAGAACGCGGACGCAAAAATACTTGCTCCGCCAAAATTCCACTGCCCATCAATTGTGGCGCTACTCCAATTATTTTTTTCTTGGGTGGTTGTCGCGGTGGTTTCATACTGATAATTAGGCTGAGTCGTTTGCGTGTGGAACGCCAAACCCAACAAAAGTCCCGCCTGTTCACCCATTGGACTGGTGAAACTATTGAAGTCATTCCACGCCCCAAACGGTTTCCATTCCATGCGGCTATTCACACTAAATGAAGACTGTTGCGAATACCAGGGATTATTGAGCGGTTCAGATCCGGCGGCTTTTAAATTCTCGCCAAGAACATTGTCCGTGGCACCATTATCCACGGAAAGATTCCACCGCGTGTCGTCACCTTGAAATTGAAACTCAATTCCCTGCGAGTACCACAAGCCATAATTACGCGACACAACGGAGCGACTCACGCCCATTTGATATTGATCCACCACAAGTTGCTCGCGCGCGTATGGCAAACGATATTGTCCAACGCGCATGCTCCAATTATCGCTGAAATTAATTCGAACCCACGCATCAAGCAGAGTGAGATTTCCACTATCACTGCCCTGCACTTGGCTATTCGGCTCGCCAACATTTCGTTCAATTGAAATCGCTTGGTTAAACACAAAATTTGTCTTCACCATGAACTGAATCGCGGGACTAAACACATGGCCCTTAAAAATCAATTCGTTGAAACCACCAGAACCAAATCCATAACGGTTTGGGAGTTGATCTAATTGGTCGGACTCGGGTGGATTAATACTGCTCCACATAAACGCAGGCTGAATGAATCCACCAACTTCTAGTTTGAAGCGGCCATCTGGACTGGCCAAAAAGAATCCATCATTCCAACCAGCGGTCATGGTGTCTTGGCGCAAACTTGCGCGGCTTTCGGAGTCCGCAAGCACATCCTCCACCACGCTTCGAATTTGCCCGGCGCGTTCCTCGCTCAACCACTTCTCACCCTCAAGGGCCTTCAGGTCGGCCACTTGCGTGTCCAATGATTTATTCTTTCGCTCTAGCGAATCAATGCGTTGCAGAAGCGCCTCCAGGGTTGCCCCACCACCATCCACCGCCGTTGTGGTTGTTTGAGCGGGTTGACCCAATTCATCACTTGCAATTGCAAGCGAGGGCGTTGCAATCGCGCCCATGAACAAAGCCACCACCCCACAGAATTGACTTTGTTTGGAACGCAATTTGGAAGCCGTCCAAAGCATGGATTGATGCGGGGCCTTATTCATAAAGCAAGGGCGTCATGGTAACACGATAAAACAACGAACTCTTACAACGGGTTTTTGTGGCTGTCGATTTATAGACCCTAAATTGGGCGAATTCAAAGCCAATTATAATCGGCAAAACACGCAATTTTTCTCAAAAAGAAAGCCGCCCGGCTCCAGAAGGAACCGGGCGGTTGGTCTTGAAACCCTGACAACTACTAGGTCAGGATGGATAACGTCTTAAGTAAGTAGTGACTTAGAAAACCAACTGAACTTGTGCACGGCCAACCCATTCGCCGCCGTTGCTGGAGGCGCCAGAAACTTGGTAGTTCGTGCCAGCAACAGCTTGGTTGTAAATACCGCCTTGATAGACGATACCGTTCATTGCCCAACCAGCATCGAATGTGAACTTGACATTCTTAGTCAAGTAAATATTCAAACCGGCGGTGTAGATGTTGTTCATCTGAGCACTGAACACATTGCCCGCAGAAGACATTGGGTCGTTACCACCTTGATTGACGGTTTCATACCACTGCCAGCTACCAAACAACTCGGTGTTGTCACTGATAAAGTAACCACCCTGAACCAAGGCACCGTAGCTTTGGATGGCGCTACCGTTGATTTTATTACCAGTACCACCAGTTTCTTCCGGCAAGCTACCAGTCATGTTTCCAAAGAAGGCGCCGTACAAGTTAGCACCGCCAAGGTCCCATGACGCATCAGCGGTGTAGGTAAAGAAACCAGCATCGGTGTTGGCAGAAGCAACTCCATTAGCGGGATTTGTCGCAGCGCTGTTTTGATTACCACCGTGTTGCCAGTTGAAACCAGCACCCAGCATTAAACCTTGACCACCACCACGCATGCTAGTCATGTCGTTGAATTGAGCCCAGTTACCGAAGGCAAGCCACTGAACACGACCAGTGATGGCGTATTGTGTGTAGGCGCCGTCTGTGGTGCTCATGTTCTGCGTTGCAAAGTTGGCATTGTTGCCACCATTGTTAAAGCTGACCATGCCCATCAGGCTGTCATTCTTAGCGGTGAATTGGATACCATCGGTCCAACCGGTTGAGAACATTTGGTTCACAACGGATCGTTCAACGCCAAGTTGATTGGCTGAAGAAACCAATTCTTCACGAAGGAATGGGCTCTTAAATTGACCCATCATGAGGCTCATTCCGTTACCCATATCTTTGTTGATGTAAGCATCTTCAAGATTTGCGGTGGAGTTTGTACCGTTACCACTGTTTGCACCAGCGGTGTTGTATGGACTGCTTGCTGAATAACCATTTGTGGCAGTTTGTGAACCAGCTGGTAAATAAGCCATGGTCACCTTGTATTGCCAGCTTGGATCAACAACATTACCGGAGAAGCTGAGCTTGGCTCGGCGAATTTCGGTTCCGTATTGAGCCTTGGTTGCGCTTGAATTGCCGCCACGTGTTGGATCTTTGGCAGCATTCCAAGATGAATTGGTTGCCCAGGCGTATGAACTACGAACCTGAACTTGACCATTCACTTGCAACTTGAAGTTTCCATCTGGGCTGGCAATGAAGAATCCATTGTTGTAGCCAGAGGTTGCTGCG
>CANKBX010000031.1 GCA_947480055.1 Planctomycetaceae bacterium | reverse complement strand
TTTCGATCCGGCCCGCCAACGACTTCGTACACCTGGACTGGACCAGGCCAAAGGCGCAATTCTTGGGGGGGCACATCCAGCCAATGACGCAGTACCAAGACGGGGGTTACGTAGGCAAGCACGTGTTGCGCTATGGCAAGCGAATCTTGGAAGGAAATGTGCCTCGGCGATGCGGGCGCGACCACAAATCCAACCGCGTCCGCACCAAGTTCAGCGGCCCGCATGGCGTCATCAATGGATCGAAGGCCACAAATTTTCACCAATGTTTTCAATTTAGCGCTTCGATTTGGCATGCAAATAGACTACGATGATTCATCAATCTTGAGAGACCCAACATGAGTATCGCAACACCAGTAGCACCCACATTTGACAAAGGCCTTGGAAACACCGTCGCAGCGGAAACGCAGATGTCGTTTATTGACGGCGGGCGAGGCGTTCTTGAATATGTTGGAATTGAAATTGACGCACTCGCGCGCAACAGCACATTTGAAGAGACTGTGTTCTTGTTGTGGAACCGTCGCTTGCCAACCCAATCAGAGTTGAACGCGTTCAGCGGGCAGCTTCGCGCCGAGTACGCGCTAACTCCATCACTTGTGAATCTTATCCGTGAAATGCCGCGCGATGCCGGACCAATGCATGTGTTGCGCACGCTTGTCAGCGCGCTCTCTTTGTTTGACATCGAAGTAGACGATGACAGTATTGAAGCCAACAACCGAAAGGCCATTCGACTGCTCGCTAAAACGCCTGCGCTTATCGCGGGTTTTGATCGACATCGAAAGGGCAAGCCAATTGTGGACGCCGATGCGACGCTCACTATGGCGCAAAATTTCTTGTACATGCTCAATGGGGCCAAGCCCACCGAGTCAATGGCAAAGGCGCTTGATGTGTGCTTGATTTTGCACGCGGATCACGGCTTAAATGCCAGCACATTCGCCGCTCGCGTGACTATTTCAACTCTCAGCGACATGTATTCGGCCATGGTCACCGCAATCGGAACGCTCAAAGGTCCGCTTCACGGCGGAGCCAATGAGGAAGTGATGATCATGTTGAATGAAATTGGAACCATTGAGAATGTGGACGCCTACATCGCAGAAAAACTGCGCAAGCGTGACCGCATCATGGGTTTCGGTCACCGCGTGTACAAGGCGATTGATCCTCGCGCCACTTATTTAAAAACATTCTCCAAACAAGTTGCCGCGGACACTGGCAATTTGAATTTGTTCGAGATGAGCCGACGCATAGAGGAGATCATGGCCAAGGAAGTTGCGGCCAAAGGCATCTACCCCAATGTGGATTTTTATTCCGCCACCACATATCACTCCATTGGAATTGACTTGGATTTGTTCACATGCATGTTCGCCATGAGCCGCATCGCTGGTTGGGCGGGGCATTGCATTGAGCAACTCGATGGCAACCGGTTGATCCGCCCCAATGCGGCGTATATCGGTCCGCATCAGCAGGCGTATGTTGCCATTGATCAGCGTTGATGTTCATGGAGTTCGGCTTCTGAATTGCATTTCAAGCGTGGCTTGATCCTTGCAGCATTTTCCGTTGCTCTTTCGATATCTCTAAAAACTATATGTCTGGGTTTGGGCAGTGATAGACAGCGATTAGATCGCAATCACTTCGCCTTCTTCCAAGCAAGAAATAGTGGTGGACTTGCGGTCAAACGCATCGGTCATGTGCATCAAGCGCATCTTTGCGCGGATATTTTCTGGAAGTGAATTCAGCAACTCGACGGGCGTGTGCGTGGGCGGCGGACTTGTTTCGTGAATGATCAGATCAGCATCTTTGGAGAGCCAATCAATAAGCGCAAGATCAAATGGGGTGTCCGAACTCCATGCAATCACTTTCCCATTGGCCTGGAACTTCAGCGCGCTGGTTGGAATTGGATGCTGAGTGCCGCGGCAAGAAACTTTCATGCCGCCGATCAGGGTTTCGCGATCTGGATTGAGCAGGTGAATTTCAAAATAGTCGGCAAGTTTAGCCGCGCCGGATTGATCCATGGCTGGCGCAAGTCGTTCCCAAAGTCGATCCGCCACAGGCTTCCATACGTGAAGTCGGGGAAGTGGAGCGCCAGTTTCGCGGCGTTGCAGCCAGCGTAAAAAACCGAAGCTTTCAAGACCATTGCAATGGTCGCCATGCAGGTGGGTCACGATCAAATCCGTGATCGCGAGTTGATCAATCTTCCAACCACTTTTCTTTTCAGCGTTTCGCAGCGCCATGGGCAGAGAATCCGGGCAATCAATCATGACTTTGCCGGTGGGGCCTTCGATGATCGCTGAGCAACCAAATCGTTGCGCCGAAAATGCGTTGCCAGTGCCGATCATGAGCAATTGCATGTTGAAATACTAACAAGCGGATGACGGATATTTGCCCCGTTCGTTGGAGCCGATTAGCGCAACGATGTTCCGCCAAATTGCGCGTGTGTTCCAAGTTCTTCCGCGATGCGAAGCAGACGGTTGTATTTGGCGGTTCGATCGCTGCGGCACGGCGCGCCAGTTTTAATTTGCCCGCAATTTGTGGCCACGGCCAAGTCCGCGATGGTGTGGTCCTCTGTTTCGCCGGAACGATGGCTAAGAATCACATTGAAAGAAGCCTTTTGCGCCATGGCCACGGCTTCAAGTGTTTCAGTGAGCGTGCCGATTTGATTCACCTTGACCAAGATTGCGTTGGCGCAGTGCTCAGTGATTCCGCGCGAAAGGAACTTGGGATTGGTCACGAACAAATCATCGCCCACAAGTTGCGTTGTTTTTCCCAGGCGCGTGGTCAGGGATTTCCAACCGCTCCAGTCATCCTCGCCAAGACCGTCTTCAATGGATCGAATGGGCCAACGCTTGCTCCACTCGCTCCACATGTGAATCATCTCGTCGCTGGTTGCCACGCGGTTTGGATCGCTCTTGAAAAACTTGTAGCCGTTCTTGTTTACTTTCTTGGCCTCGTTCACCAATTCACTGGCGGCCGGGTCAAGGCAAATCATGATGTGCCGACCAAGTTCGTAGCCGGATTTTTCAACGGCGGTGGCGATCAAATCGCAAGCGTCCTCGTTGCGCTTCAGGTTTGGCGCGAAGCCGCCCTCGTCGCCCACGGCGGTTGAAAGATGTTTCTCATGCAGCACGTCTTTCAAGCAATGATAAATTTCCACTCCCGCGCGCAGGGCGTCTTGAAACGTATCAAAGCCAATCGGCTGGATCATAAATTCCTGAAAATCCACGGTGTTATCCGCGTGTTTTCCGCCGTTGAGAATATTCAGCATGGGCGCGGGCAAGGTGTTTGCCCCTTCGCCACCAAGATATTTGTAAAGCGGTTGATGCGTGTGAGCAGCGGACGCCTGGGCGTTGGCAAGACTGACGGCCAACATGGCGTTGGCTCCAAGGGCGGCCTTGTTGGGCGTTCCGTCAAGATCAATCATGAGCCTATCGATGGTGGATTGATCAAGCGCGTTGAGGCCTTTGAGGGCGGTCGCGATTTTTGCATTGACATGATCCACAGCTTTTGTAACGCCCTTGCCGCGGTAGTATTTTTTGTCGCCATCGCGAAGTTCAACCGCTTCATTTTCTCCCGTACTTGCGCCCGAGGGAACCGCCGCGCTGCCCACGGTTCCATCTGCGAGAGTGACTTGGCATTCCACCGTGGGGAATCCCCGCGAATCAAGAATTTGACGGGCGTGAATATGTTGAATGGCTGACTTCATGTTATTTCCACCGTGGTTTTAGAATTGAACGTTCGCGCGGTGTTCAATGCGTGATTTCATGTTGCCTTGCGACGAGGCAGTGAGCGGACAATATAAGATGATTCAAGAATGTGTATCGGCGAGTAATTTAAATTCATGACACGCTTCGCGCCCTTGCAATACGGCGATCAGATCGCGAACCACCCAGCTCATGTTGCGCACGGCTGTTTCGGTGCGACTGGCTAAATGCGGCGCAAGATGCGCGTTGGCCATGCCAATCAAGGGAGAATCAGCAAGAAAAGGCTCTGGATCGTGCACGTCAAGTAGGGCTTGAGCGCCGGGATGGCCAGCCAAAAACTGCGCCAAGGCGGCGTGATTCACAACGCGCCCGCGGCTGGTGTTGATGAATGTGACATTGGGCTTCATGCGTTGAATCAGCGAGGAGTTGATGAACGCATGATTGCTCTCGCGCCCATCGATGTGGATGGAGAGGATGTCGCCGCTCGCGAACAATTTTTCAACTGAAGTTTCTTGGGCGCCGTGACTCGCGGAGTTGTCGATTGTCAGCAAATCGTGGAATAAAACTTTGCAGCCAAGTGTTCCCAGGACATTGGCGATTCTTTTTCCAATGCGACCCAGGCCAAGAATTCCAAATGTCATTTCGTTCAACTGGCGCGTCGCGGTGAGTTCGTCACGCGTTTGCTCCCATTCAAGCGCGTCCAAGGGTGAAGAAAGAAACGCGCGCGGACGAATCGCATCCATCACAAGCGCCAGCACATATTCAACCACGGCTTGCGTGTTGGCGTCGGGCGTATGCACAACTCGCACGCCGCGGGCCTTGCATTGAGCCAGATCAATATTGTCCAAGCCCACGCCGGCGCGTGCGATCACCTTCAGTTGCGGCAGTTGATCTAAAAGTTGGGCGTTAACGCGAGTCGCCGTTCGAATGGCAAGTCCCTGGGCATGTGGCGCCGCGGCCGTGAAATTCGCATGTCCTGGAGCCGCCTGAATCATTTCGCATTCTTTGGCAAGCCATTGCGCGGGCTCGCTTGCCAAAGGCTCGGTGACAAGAACAATGGGTTTCATGGTTGTTTTAGGGTAGTCACTGCGCTAAAAAATGTCATTTGTTACAAAATTAATTTGCAGATTCACATACTAAAGCCATATTTAGTGCATATGCAGAGGTGTCCGCCATAGAGGCGGCAAAGGAATCAATTTGAAGACATGTGTTGCAATTTCATTTGGTGTGGTTGCCACAATCTTTGTGGCGGGCAACGCTTTGGCCGATGCATCGGGCTATGACGCGCTCGTGGCGCGCCTGGGCTTGGCAACTCCAACTGGCGCTGGCATTGGAGTGGTTCAAGTGGAAGCGCCGGTGACGCCTGGTGGAGTGGACTACTCGCCGGATGCGGCGCTTGCCGAATTCGCGGGAAAAACTTTAACGCGTGTCAACAATCCATATGCGACAAGTTCGCACGCCAACTATGTATCAACGTGGTTGTACGGCGCCAACAGCAGCATGGCCAAGGGCGTCACAAACGCGTGGATGTACAACGTCAACAATTGGATCAATGAAAATCTAAAAATTAATTCCACGCTTCCGATCGCGCAACCAAATTCATCCGTGCGCGTGCATAATAATTCGTGGCTGGGCTCGTTTGGAGTAGGCAATGAAGCGTATGACCGCGAAGCGGTTCGCCGAATGGATTACATCATGTACCGCGACGGTGTGTTGGCGGTCAATGGTGAGAACAACGGCGCTGGCAGCGCGCGTTATCCAATGATGGGGGATTGTTTCAACGGACTCTCGGTTGGGCGTCTGGATTTGCAGCATTCCGCTGGGGTTACCGCCGCGGCAAGCGACACGCCTGGAAGAATGAAGCCGGACATCATCGCATCTGGACAGGCAACAAGTTACAGCACTCCTGTTGTGGGATCTGCGGCGGCATTGTTGTTTCAAGAGGCTCAATCAAGCGGTTCGCTGGCCGCCGGTCTTTCCGCCATGGCGCGGGCGCAGTTGGTGAAGACGGCGTTGCTTGCGGGCGCGACACGTGACGCAAGCTGGAGTAATCAGGCCCCGCAAAGCGGCGCGCAACGCGGCATCACCGCCAAGCCTCTTGATCCTGTGCGCGGCTCAGGCGCGTTGAACATTGACAACGCGCACAAAATTATTTCCTTGGAGAGAAACAACGGAGCCAGTTCAACCACCGCGGCCACGCGTTGCGGCGCGAACGGATTTGGAAGTTTCACCATGAGCGCCTCGCAGAATTTGTATTGGAGATTTCGCGTGAATCAAACCACGCCATCGCTTGATTTTGTTGTGAGTTGGCCGCGCGTGGTGACCACGTCGTTAACGTACACGTTGGCCAATATGGATCTGAAGGTGTACCGCGGACTAGTGGACGCAACCACATTGATTTCATTGCAAGGCGACGCGGGCAGCGCCTTTGTTGGATCGGGCAATGTTTGGAGTCAATCCACCGTGGACAATGTTGAGATCATTCACATGAACAATGTTGCGCCAGGTGAATATGTTGTGGAACTGGCGCGCGTGGATGCGTCCGGCGCAACCGTGCAAGTTTCAGCGGGTTGGCAGGTTGATCCCGCGGGCTTTGGTCGTTTGGGGGATTTTGACAATAGTGGATTTGTGGACAGCGCCGATCTTGGACGTCTTTTGGGGGCGATTGGAACCGATGATCCAACTTGCGATGTCAATCTTGATGGCAAGGTTGACAGCGCCGACATAGGAACAGTATTGGGAAATTTCGGTTGACCAACTCTTTTCGTACACTGCCATAGTGAGTTCCCAAGGCTGGCAACGCGCTCAACTTTTATTCTTGATCATCATTCTGGTGGGATGCCTTGTGTGGCCATTATGGTTGGTGCTGCGCGGCGCGTTTCTCACGCTCGATGGATCGTCTTGGACAATGTGGCATGTGTTGGAAGTGTTGCGCGACCCAGTCACGCGCGCCGGATTGTTCAACGCGTTGTCGATCGCATGTTGCGTGACGGTGGGCACGTTGCTTTTGGCCACGCCTTTGGCGCTGGTTGCCGCTCGATTGAATTTCGCGGGTAAAGGATTGCTCACAGGATTGTTGCTGTTGCCATTGATTCTGCCGCCGTTTGTGGGCGCGATTGGCTTGCGCCATTTGTTGGGGCGCGAGGGATCATTCAACGCAATCTTGCGCGGACTTGGGTTGATCAATGATGGAATTGATTTCACTGGCCGCGGCGGATTTTGGGCCGTGGTGTTGCTGGAAATTTTGTCGCTGTACCCAATCGTGTACTTAAATTTAACCGCGGCTTTGGCGAACTTGGATCCCGCGCTGGAGGAGGCCGCGTGCAATCTTGGCGCGGGCGCGTGGAGGCGTTTTCGCCGAATCACCGTGCCGTTGGTCGCGCCGGGTGTATTTTCTGGAGCGGTGATTGTGTTCATTTGGAGTTTCACGGAACTGGGAACGCCATTGATGTTTGAATATCGCAACGTCACAAGCGTTCAGATTTTTGACGGCTTGAAAGATATGCAAGCCAGTCGCAGACCATTCGCTTTGGTGGCGGTGATGTTGGTGGTGGCGATCAGCATTTACGTGGTTGGAAAAATAACCGTGGGTGGAAACGCGCATGCGATGCAGGCGAAAGCCAGCGTTGGGCGCGTGCAAAAAAATGTCGGATGGTTCGCGACAATCATGTGTTGGATTTTTCTGGGCGCTGTGGTGTGCGTGGCGGGATTGCCGCACATCAGCACAATTTTGGCCAGCATTTCGTTGCCGGGGCAGTGGTATGCAAGCGTGTTGCCCGCATCGTTCACGCTCGAAGGTTGGTCGGCGGCAATGTCGCATCCACTGGCTGTTTCAAGTATCCGCAACAGTTTGTTTTTGTCGTTGTGCGCCACCGCGGTGGCGATTGTGATTGGCCTGATCGCCGCGCGTTTCATTGTGCGCGGAACAATTCGCGGCCGCGCCATGGTCGACGCCTTGATCATGTTGCCTTTGGCGGTGCCGGGTTTGGTGATGGCGTTTGGATTTATCGCCATGAGCCTTGAATGGCCATTTGGCGGAGTCATGCCGCAAATGTTTGAAGGTGTTGCGGGTTGGCTGCCGCAAGCATGGGGCGATTGGATTCGTAGCGCGCCACTACGTCCGGTGGCGGATATTTTGGGCGCCAATCCAAATCCATTTCCGTTGCTGGTGGTTGCGTACGCTATTCGGCGCATGCCCTATGTGGCGCGCAGCGCGGTGGCCGGCATGCAGCAAACCAGCGTGTTTCTTGAAGAGGCCGCGCAAGGTTTGGGCGCGGGTCGCTTGCGCACCTTGCGCACAATAGTGGCGCCCTTGATCGCGGCCAATTTGGTGGCCGGCGCGTTGCTTGCGTTTAGTTTTTCCATGCTTGAAGTGAGCGACAGTTTGTTGCTGGCCCAGCGCGAGCGTGACTATCCAATCACCAAGGCGATTTACACTTTGTACGACCGCTTGGGCGATGGCGAACTGATCGCGAGCGCCTTGGGCGTGTGGGCCATGGCGTTGTTGGCCGTGACATTGCTTGGGGCCAACAGCATCATTGGGAAAAAAATGGGCGCGTTGTTTCGCGCCTGATTTACTTTCAAAATCATGATTGGGTTGCCGATCGGGTAGGGGCGGCGCGGGGATTGGCCAGCGAGAAATGGGGCGTGGCGCGCGCATCAACTTTGCCATGTTTTTCCCGCAAACCATGGTGCGACTCATTGCACATTCCTGTCTATACTCGCCGTTCCATGCCTTACACATTGTCGCCCGACGAGACCTACGGACTTGATGTCGAAAATACGGACTACTTGAAGGACCATGTCCAGTCGCCCGATCGATGGATTCTAAATTTTGGTCCGGCGCATCCCGCCACGCACACCACGTTGCGAGTGGTGTTGGAATTGGATGGCGAGCGCATCGCGCGCGTGACGCCGCACATTGGATATCTACATTCAGGATTTGAGAAGTTGGGCGAGCACCATGATTGGAATCAATATGTGTGCACCGTGAGCCGGATGGATTACTCAAGTCCAATTGTGAACGACATTGCGTGGCATAATTCCGTTGAGAAGTTGTTGGGCATTGATGTGAATCCGCGCTGCAAAGTGATTCGCACCATCATGGCGGAAATGGGGCGCTTGCAAAGCCATTTGTTGTGCGCAGGCGCGGCGGCGCTGGACTTGGGCGCATTCACCGGTTTCTTGTATGGCTTCAACGAGCGCGAATTTATTTACGACATTGTGGAATATGTCAGCGGCCAGCGTTACCACCCGGATTGGACGCGCGTGGGCGGCGCGTGGCGCGACTTGCCCGATGATGAGGTCTTTAAACGCATGGTGAAAAATTTCATCCATGTGCGCATGGCGAAGTCGCTCACTGATTTGGAATCGCTGCTGAATCGCAACCGTATTTTCCGCGATCGACTTGAAGGCGTTGGCGCTATTTCAATGGAGGACGCAATCGCGTGGAGTTTGACTGGTCCAGTTGCGCGCGCCAGTGGCGTGCGCCGCGATGTGCGCAAAAATGACCCGTACTTGTGCTTTGAAAATAATTGGGATGGCCAAGGCGCAGAGGCGGTGAAATTTAATGTTGCCGTTGCCAGCGCCGGCGATTGCTTCTCGCGCTACTTGATCCGCATGGAGGAGATGAAGCAAAGCATCGCCATTATTGATCAACTCATCGACAAGATTCCTGGCGGCTCGATCAATGTTGGCGCGGATTCAAAGACCGTGATTCCAGAAAAGTCCGATGTGTATGGCAGCATTGAAGGCACCATTCAGTTGTTTGAATTGGTCATGCACAATCGCGGTTGGGATGTTCCCCTTGGCGAGAGTTATTCCTGCGTTGAAAGCCCCAATGGCGAACTTGGTTTCTTTGTGGTTGGTGGCGGCGGAAAATATCCATGGCGCGCGCGTTGTCGCCCGCCATGCTTTGTGAATTATCAAAGCATCGCGAAGTTGTTGGAGGGCCATCAACTTGCCGATGCCGTGGCCGTGATTGGAAGTTTGAACATCATCGCCGCCGAACTTGATCGTTAATTTATTTCAGGAGCAGAATCATGGCATGGATTGCCAAAGCATCATCGACAGAAAAAATAGAGCGACGCGCAGAGCCATACGTGACGGCGCAAATGAAGGCCGCGTGGGAAAAAGAAATCCTGCCGCGTTACGCCACCAAGCACGGCGCCCTCATGCCCATTCTGCATGAGGTGCAACACGCGTACCGCCAAGTGCCGTACCAAGCCATGATTGAGATCGCGCAGTTTTTGTCGCTGAAACCCGCGGATGTGCTGGACACGGTGACGTTCTATGAGGAATTCACCACGGAAAAAATGGGCGAGTGCGTGATTGGTATTTGTCAAAGCATTGCCTGCGAAATTTGCGGGCACAACGCCATCTTGAACCATGTGCGCAAGCGCCTGAATTTGGAGCCGCATGAAACCAGCGACGACGGCAAGTTCACATTGCTGGCCATGGAATGTCTTGGCAGTTGCGACACCGCGCCCGTGGCGTTATTCAACGACACGTTGTACGAGAATTTGACCATCGAAGGCGTGGATCGTTTGATCGATGCCGCGCAGAAATCCTCCACTGGAAGCGCGCACTCATGAGCTCAAACATTGGCGTGATGCGAAGTTTGGGCCAGGCGGTTGGAATTGTGGTCAACGCAATTCGCGCGCCTGTCAAGAGCGAAAAAGTGGTTGAAGTTTCGCGCGTCTCTCAAAGCCAGCAGCATGATGATGTCACGCTGCGACGCACAGTTGTGGAAGAAATTATTTGGAAAGAACCATCGCACTCAGCCACGGGCTCGAGCGATTCACATTCAAGTCAAACTGCTTAACGATTCAGTAACCAACAGGCAAAATAAATATGTCCCTTAAAGAACCCATCCTTACCAAGCGAATTCCAACAGCTCCATGGGCCGACCCCAAAACTCGAAGCACAATTTCGTGGGAGCAATCCATAGCCACGGGCGGTTACAAAGCGCTTGAAAAAGCCTTGGATATGCAGCCAACCGATGTGATCAATGTGGTCAAGGACGCGGTCATTCGCGGGCGCGGCGGCGCTGGATTTCCCGCGGGCTTGAAGTGGAGTTTCTTGGCGCCCATCGATGGCGGTCGACGCTACTTGGCCGTGAATTGCGACGAGGCCGAGCCTGGAACTTTCAAAGATCGTTTGCTGGTTGATTTCGATCCACACCTTGTGCTTGAGGGAATCGCCATCGCGTGTTGGGCGTGCCAACTTGATACCGCGTACTTCTTTATCCGTGGCGAGTACCACCATCAAGCGCGCGTTATGGAGCGCGCGATTCAAGAGGCGTATGCAGGTGGAATTTTTGGCAAGCAAGGACTCATGCGTGGCAAGCAAAAGTTCGCCGTTGATTGTTTCTTGCATCGCAGCGCTGGCGCATATATTTGCGGCGAGGAAACTGGTTTGCTTGAGGCCATTGAAGGCAAGCGCGGATGGCCGCGCATCAAGCCGCCGTTTCCCGCGGTGAAGGGTCTCTTTGGTCGACCAACAATTGTGAACAATGTTGAAACACTCGCCGCCGCTGTTCCTGTTTTGGAGCACGGCGCAGCTTGGTGGAAGGGGATTGGCGTTGAAAGCAAGCACCCTGGATCAATGCCAAGTTACGGCTCCAAGTTGATGGGCGTGAGCGGCCATGTGAATCGTCCAGGCGTGTATGAAATGCCGCTGGGTATTTCTCTGCGCACATTGGTGGATCAATATTGTGGTGGCATGCGCGGCGGTAAGAAATTTAAGGGCGCAATTCCTGGCGGCGTGAGCATGGGCGTTCTTGGCACCGATCAATTTGACGCCACGCTTGACTTTGACATTGGCCGTGATTGCGATGTGCTTGGCCTAGGCACCGCATGTCCAACTATTTTCGACGAGGACACCGACATGGTGGCCGTGGCCCGCAACATCGCGCGCTTCTTTAAGAATGAATCGTGTGGCCAATGCACGCCGTGCCGCGAAGGCAGTGGTTGGATGCTTAAAAGTTTGGAGCGCATTGAGCGCGGCGACGCAACAAGTGGCGACTTGGATTTGCTGCTGGAAGTGGCTGGCAGCATGGGCTTGACGCCAGGCACCACCATTTGCGGTTTGGCGGATGGAAACAATTGGGCGGTGCGAACCATTGTGAACAAGTTCCGCGGCGAATTTGAGGCGCGCGTGAAGCCGCAATATGTGCCTGTGTATGTCACCGCGGGCGGACATTGATGGCGTCGTTGTTGGCGTACGATGCGCTTTCAATGAGCGGTCATTCCACTGATTTCACACACAGCGATCAAGAAATCACCGTGCTTCACGGCGATTTAGTTTCAGCTGAAGTGGGGCAGTGGCTCAGGGAAAAATTGCTCGCGTTGCAAAACGCCGGCGCGCCAAAGTTGCGCAGGTTCACCGTGCAATGCGTGAATGATCAAGTCATGGGCGAGTTGCATATGCGCCACATGAATGATCCGCGCACAACCGATGTGTTGACATTCACCGACGGCCCTGAGGCCGATGTTGCCGTGTGCGTTGACGAGGCCGGTCGGCGCGCGCTGGAATTGAAACACGAACTACGCGATGAATTGTTGCTGTATTGCCTGCACGGATTGCTGCACGCGGGCGGCATGGATGATCAAACGCCCGCGGATTTCGCCGCCATGCATGCCGAGGAAAATCGTTTGTTGAGCGCGATTGGCTTGGGAGAAATTTTTGGAGCCATCAATCCATGACATGGATAGTGCTTGCCACGGTCGCGGATCTTGTGCTGACCATGTTGCTTTCCGCGATCAACTTGGCCATTGTGCAGGTGGGCGACAGCGCTTTGCAACGGCGTCTTGAGCGTGGCGGGCGATCGGCCACGGATCACTGGATCTTCAAACGTAAAACACAGGTGGATCACGCGGTGGCATTTTTGCGCGCCATTGGTCGCGTTGGTTTCTTCGCTTTGCTTTTGATCGCCATTGTTGGTTTGGGCGACAATGAGGGGCGACTGACTTGGCAAAATTTAGGCACCGCGTTTGTGATCGCGGCGAGTTGCATTTGGCTTTTTACAAGCGTCATCAGCGCGGCGTTCGCGCGCTACGCGGCGGTTGGTTTGATCGTGGCCACTTTGCCGCTGCTGCGCGTGATTGATTTTATTTTGCGGCCCCTTGTGACTGTCGCGGAAATTATGGACGAGGGAGTGCGCAGACTTGTTGGAGCAAAAACTCCAGCCAACGAATCAGGCGCCGACTTGCTTGAGAGCATTCAAGACACCCGGCGCCAAGGTGGAATTGATTCCGCCAGCGCGGCGATCATGGAGAATGTCGTGGAACTGAGTGAGACCATGGTGGGCAGCATCATGACTCCGCGCACCGCGGTGGAAGGCATTGAATACACCGATGATTTGGCTCAAATTCGATTGGTGATTCATGAGGAAGGCCACAGCCGCATTCCAATTTACGAGGGAAGTTTGGACCATGTTGTGGGAGTGTTGTATGTGAAAGATTTGGTGCGTTGGCTTGGCGCCGCCGCGCCCGACTTTTGTCTGCGCCCGTTGTTGCGCCAACCCATTCGTGTTCCAGAAACCAAACGGGTGCGCGACTTGCTCAAAGAGTTTCAGCGCGGCAAGGTGCATATGGCCCTGGTGGTTGATGAGTACGGTGGCACCGCTGGATTGGTCACGATCGAGGACGTGCTTGAGGAGATCGTTGGCGAAATTCGCGATGAGCACGAGCCGCAAAGCGATCAGGACCCAACGATCCGCGAACTGGCTCCGGGCCGCGTTGAGGCCGATGGCCGTTGCTCGATCGCGCAAGTGAATGCCAAAGTGAATTTGAATATTTCACAAGATGAGAGCTTTGACACAATCGCGGGATTTGTATTGAGCGTGCTTGGCCGTGTTCCTGAAAGTGGATCGGTGTTTGAAAGTCACGGCGCGCGCTTTCGTGTTCTTGAAGCCACGCCAACGTTGGTTTCAAAGGTGGCGATCGAATTGATCGCCAAACCAATTCGCCCCTAAATCACGGCAAAATTGTTGAAATGACATGACGCGCAACCAACCGGCCGTTTGGGCGATGGGCATTCATCGCATGTGTTGCGCGCGCGTCAGTCAAATTCATTGCCGCGGAACGTGCCGGCGAGATACGCGTCGCGAACCATTGGATCGTTGATGATGCTCTTGGGATCGCCTTCGCGAAGATTCTTACCTTCATGAATGATGTAGGCGCGGTCGCAAATGCGCAGCGTCTGTTGCACATTGTGATCCGTCACCAAAATAGCAATGCCGGTCTTGGCGAGTTTGCGAACTTCCGTTTGCAACTCCTCAACGGTGTGCGGATCGACGGCGGCGAATGGCTCATCAAGCAAAATGAGCGCGGGTTGCGTCACCAACGCGCGCGCGATTTCCAAGCGCCTTCGCTCGCCACCAGAACATGTCCGCGCTTGCTCCTTGCGTTTAATCTGCAAGCCAAATTGTGAAAGCAACGCGTCGCATCGTTCCAAGCGTTGCTTGGATGAAAGTCCAGAAATAGTTTCCAGTATCGCGAGTAAATTTTCCTCCACGCTGAGGCGTTGAAAAACACTTGGCTCTTGGCTGAGGTAGCCCATTCCCAATTTGGCATGGCGCCACATGGGCAGGTAGGTGACATCCTGACCACGAAATGAAACCCGACCACTTTCTGGCGTGATCATGCCCATGGCCATGCGAAAACTTGTGGTTTTTCCAGCGCCGTTTCGCCCAAGAAGGCCAACGATTTCCCCCTCGTCAACATGAAATGAAACTTGATCCACCACGCGGCGGTGACCATAGGTTTTTTGCAAAGCGTTGGCCTCAAGAAGCGTCATGCCGCAGATCGTAGCGACAGAATTCGCTACAGTGTGCCCATGAGATTGCTGCATTGCATTCTTGTGATTGGTGCCATCACCACCATTGGTGGTTGCGTTCGTCGCACGATAGAAATCACCAGCGAACCCGAAGGCGCGCTGGTGTGGCTGAATGATCGTGAAGTTGGTCGCACGCCGTGCTCGATTGATTTCACTTATTACGGACGCTACGACGTCCGGTTGCGCCGCGACGGCTTTGAACCTATTTCTGGATTTGGCGATGCCGACGAGCCAGCGTGGGATTTTGTTGGCGCAGATCTTGTGGCCGAAATTATTCCCGCCAAGTTCAACAGCCGCGTGAAGTGGCATTTCACGATGATTCCCACTGACAGTGATGAAGCGGCCGTGTTGGAACGCGCGAAGCAAATGCGCACGCGGATTGTTCAATCGCCTGAAATTGAAACCGCGGAAGTTGAGATCGTGAAAATGCAGAATGTGCCGGTTGCCCCAGTTTCTAAAGCTGTGTTGCCTGTTCCTAGTTCCGTGTTGCCAGCCAGCGAGCGGCCTCAAAACTAATTAAGTTCAAGACTTTCCATGCCGCGCGCCTGGATTGTTTGCGAATGCGCAACACGAATTCGGCGCGAAGCGTCTCGTGAATACGCGGCTTCAGTTTCAATGTGGTGTCGCAATTTGGGTGCGCGGGCATTGCTCCCGTGGTTTGAAATGCACCCACATTCATTCAGTGGCCATGGACGGGACTTCCCATTTCGCAGGTTTCTTGAGCCACAGGAATGAAACTTTTCCGATGCAGGTGGGTTCAATCCATGGAAAAAACGGGGGTGCTGCCCGCTGAAATTGATCCCAAAAAGCGCCTTGGTGGCGTTATGGCGCCGCAAGGCGGCATTGCCGCTTGGCATGGCCTGAAATTTGGGTTTTTATCAATCCGTATTTATAAGCGTCTGCCGGCAAGGGACTTGTAATCCATAAATATATTTACAAAGAAAGCGTGGAAGTTTGGCTTCTGCCATTGATTATGGCCAATTTGGATAGATAATGTGCCATTCGGGAATTCAACATCAGCGCAATCCAATTGGGTTGCGGGAGCCGCCGTCTGTGCGTGTCGGAGCGACCAGACGGCGGTGTTTTTTTTGCGCGTGGCTTGCGAGCATCGAAGCGAAGATGTTGGAACAACTGACTTGTTGAATCGCATAAATAAAATGTGAGTTGAATATGTCGCGGCAAATTTCTACACGGCCGAGTCTGACCTCAGAACGTTGCGCGCAAGAGTGTTAGCATTCAAATGTGCCAATTTCATCCGCAGTGACCGCGCTTGCCGCGATCGCAAACATATCCAGCATGGCGCCAACCGCGCCGATGGAATCAGCCACATTTGTGAATTCAACTTTAAGCGATAGCGCGCCAATAATTTGCATGATTTCGCCAAGCGTGCAAGACACGCTGACGCCAGTTCAAAGCTCCGCAAAAGCGGTGGTGCCCAAGGAAAATACCTCGGCGCGATTTGGCGCCAAGGGTTCTTGGCGATGGGAACTCGAAGGCAGTTGGATGGATGACTTTGACAGCGACAATCAATTGCAAGGCGCGTGGTATGCGAGTTGCTTTCTGATTGATAATTTCAGCTTTGATTTTGGTCCTGAAGTGGCGTGGTTCTCGCAAAGTGGCGGCAACACTTGGGGAGCGGGTCCAGCGTTTATGTTTCGCTGGCACTTTTTGGCGCGTGAAACTTGGAGCATCTACGCCGACGCGGGAGTGGGCCTGATGTTCACGGGATCCAACGTGCCTTCGGCTGGCTCTTCGGTCAATCTCACGCCGCGAATCGGCGTGGGCGCGTCATTTGAAGTGGCCCCAAACGCCCGCATTCTCACTGGTTTTCGCTGGGCGCATATTTCCAACGCCAACGTGGCCGACAACAATGACGGTCGCAACAGCGTTCAGTTGTACGCCGGTCTTTCACTTCCATTTTAGCGCGCAAAGCATCACGCTTACTTTGTTTCTTTGGCAAACCAACGCCAAGCGCTTTGCGTGATTGATTCAAGCGATGAACGCACAGGCCGCCAATTGGTCAATCGAAAAATTTTCTCTGGATTTGAAACAAGCCGCGGTGGATCGCCATCTCGGCGCGGACCAAATGCAAATGGAACCGGTCGTCCCGCCGCCGCCGAGCACGCGCGTAGCACTTCAAGCACGCTCGCTCCAACGCCCGTGCCAACATTCATGGCCAGTGTTTCGCGCCGCGGAATCACCTTGATCGCCTCTATGTGCGCGGCGACCAAATCCTCAACATGAACATAGTCGCGGATGCATGTTCCATCTGGAGTTGGATAATCATTTCCGTGCACAACCAACTCGGGGTGTCGACCCGTGGCGGCTCGCAAACATATTGGCACCAGATGAGTTTCAGGATCGTGATCCTCGCCAATGCGGTCCAAGTGATCGCCACCCGCGACATTGAAGTAGCGAAGAAACACAACGCCGCGATCGCGATCCGCGAGCGCGTGTGATTGCACCCACGCTTTCATCATGTGCTCGCATGCGAGTTTGCTTTCACCGTACGCGTGCGTTGGCCGCTGCGGACAATCTTCTCCAATTGGAATGCGCGCCGCATCGGGCTCGCCGTAAGTCGCGCAGGTGCTGGAAAAGATTATTTTTCCAGCGTCCACCGCGTCCATCGCTTGGAGTAAAGAAACCGTGGCGCCCACGTTGTTGTGCCAGTAGATCAGCGGAAATTTCACGCTTTCTGGCACCACGGCGAACGCCGCGAAGTGCATCACAATTTCGGGTGGATGCAATTGCAACGCGGCCACGGTGGCGGCCTGATCGGTCAAGTGAACTTGGCTGAAATGAAAGCGATCTCCACCCGCTTTTTGCAGCGCATCAACTGTGCGCGCAAAACTCCTGGAGAAATTGTCCAAGCCATGCACTTGGTGGCCATCATCGAGCAGCCTTAAACATGCGTGTGAGCCGATGTATCCAGCGGCGCCGGTGACAGTGATCTTCATAAAAGTTGCTCCAAGTGAATGAAAGAAGGGTGCAGAACCGTAATTTGAGGGAAATAAGGCACTTGCCGAATCCGACTCAACTTGAGAAGATACTCTTTATGGATGGAATCCTACTTGGGAAGCCTTTAGTGGCTACCCGCATTACAGAAGTGAAGACATCGGCGGAGCCGAAACCTTCCCTTCACAATTTACAAACCCCATTCCTGAGCGGAGTTGGGAAAAGTGATCCAAGGCTCAACGCCTTGCATGAAGCTTGTGCTTTGGCCGAGTCCTTGAAGGATGATTCTCAAGCGCTGATTGCTCGAGCCCAGGTCAAGGGGCATCAAGATCCGATGACTGTGGCGCAAGGTTGCAACTCCCTTGAGAAGGCCATGGCTGAAGTGGAAGCGCTTATTCGCAAGCTTGATGATGCATTGGTTATGGAATCTTTGAACAGCGTTCAGGAACAGGCGCGCGCATGATTGACGCTCAAAACCAATTGGAATCCACGCACGTGCATTGCGACAATACGGCCGCATTTCAGGCGGCGCTTGA
>CANKBX010000030.1 GCA_947480055.1 Planctomycetaceae bacterium | reverse complement strand
TTGCTGCTGGCGAGAACTTGCGCGCGGACATTGCGTTTGAAATCGGTCACTTCTTCGGGGCGCTCATCGATCAAGAGCGCGATCAATTCAACCTGCGGATTATTGTGCTTGATACCCGAGGCAATATTTTGCAGCAGGATTGTTTTGCCAGCCTTGGGCGGCGCGACAATCAGGCCGCGCGTGCCGAAACCAATCGGGCAAAATAAATCGATCAAGCGGCAAGCGGGGGCGCAGCCGCGGTGTTCAAGCGTGAGCCGCGGCGATGGATCAAGCGCGGTTAATTCAATGAACGCTTTTCGCGCGGCGTAGGTTTGCGGGTCCATGCCTTCAATGTCAATCACATTCAGCGCGACACGCTTGATGCCTTCGGGGCGATTGGGCGCGTGGCGCTCCTCGATCTCAACGGTGATGTGCTGCGCTGGACGCAGCGAAAATTTGGCCACGAGTTCGGCGGGCACATATGGGTCACCGGGATTGTCGGCAAGACCAAGTTCAAATTGTCTGATGCGAGCTTCGCCGCCCGCGGGCAACTCAAGAACGCCACTTTTCGTGTTCATAAATATCAATCTTCCCGCCACAAATTGGATGGTTCCAAACAAGAACCGATTACCGACGGACCACGGAAGGTCCCATCACCAATTTGGGTTTGACGAGTCGTCGAGGGGTCTCGACATGTGTAGTTGAGCACCAAACAATGCATAAGTCAAGTGCAATGTTACATTTTAGTGGAGATCGCCGCCGCGGTTCGCGCGTTATGCAGCAGTAGAGCGACATTGGCGCGCAATGTTTTGCCGCCAGAAAGTTGCGCTAAATGTGAAAGGAAGAACGGCGTCACCGCCGCGCCTGTGGTTTTGTCATTGCGCGCGGCGATCTCGGTTTGGGCGTACCACTTTTCAAATTCACCACGATCAATGGCGTGCTCCGCGGGGCACGCTTGCACGGCCAACACGCCACTGTGATGGCCCAACGCCCAATGCGTGCGAGCGATGGCGGCAATTTCATCGGCGGCTTGCACCGAACTTGCCAGCGCCAACGACGCGTCGGGTGGCGATGAGAAGCATGGAAAATGTTTTGTTTGAATTCCGATCACGGGTACGCCAAGCGAATCAAGCGCCTCAAGCGTGGCGGGCAAATCCAAAATACTTTTTGCGCCAGCGCACACGGTGATCACGCGCGAGCGGGCAAGCGCCGCGAGATCCGCGCTGATGTCGAGCGAGTGATTCCAACCGCGGTGCACTCCACCAATTCCTCCAGTTGCAAACACGCGAATTTCAGCGGCGGCGCAAGCGGAAAGCGTGGCCGCCACGGTGAGTCCACCGGTGGCCGCGCTGTGCATTGCGCCCGCCAAATCGCGGGCGCTGAGTTTCATCGGGCTCTGGTGCGCGGCAAGTGATTCAAGTTCTTGCGCGCTTAATCCAATCACAAGTTCGCCGTCAATCACCGCGCATGTCGCTGGCGTTGCGCCGCCATCGCGCACGGTTTGCTCCATGGCCATGGCAAGCGCCACATGCGCGGGCAAGATTTCGTTCCATACGTTTGAAATGTCGCGCAGCGTTGGCACCGCGTGGCGCGGCAAGCCATGCGTAAGCACCGCGGTTTCAAGCGCCACAACCGGCGCGCCTTTGTCCAGCGCAGCGGCGACATCTTTATGAATGCGAATGTGCTTGTGCGTGTTGGCGTGCGGCATCAGTGTCGTCGTCGAGAATTCACTTTGCCACCCAAACGCTTCATGGGTTGACCCGTTGGCACAACGCCGCCTGGGAATTTAGTTGGATCGGCAACCGTTGGCGTTGGCGCCGCGGCTTGAAAACGATTCTTGGTGGCGTCGTTGGTTTCTCGGCGCTTCACTTCTTGATCGCGGCGCGCCTGCACTTCAACAGGTGGCGGACCTGGATCAAAGTCTGGATATTCCTTGCGGACAATTTCCACATTGGTCAACATTTCAATATTTGTAAGCAATTCGCCCTGATCTGGGCATACAAAGCTCCAAGCAATTCCCCGGCGACCGGCGCGAGCGGTGCGGCCAATGCGATGCACATACACCTCGGGGTCCTCGGGAATGTCGTAGTTGATCACGTGGCTGATATCGTCCACGTCAAGTCCGCGCGCCGCAAGATCGCTGGCCACAAGCACGCTGAGTTGCCCGCCGCGCAAACGCTCCATGACTTTGTCGCGCGCCTTCTGATACATGTCGCCGTGAATGGCGAAGGCGTCGATGTTTTTCTTTTGCAAGTATTCGGTGACGTCGTCCACGGTGCGCTTGGTGCGGCAGAACACCACCGTGAGTTCCGCGGTTTCATGCGTGAGCAAATGATGCAGCAGGCGTCGCTTGCACCAATAGTCCACCGGCAAGTAGCTCTGATCGACTTGGCTCACGGTTAAACTTTTTTCGGAGCTGACAATTTTTTCCGCGTCGCGCATGTAACTGCGCGCCAACTTTTCAATCTCTGGACTAATGGTGGCCGACACGAACACAGTTTGCGGATGTTGCTTCATACTGCCCAAAATGCGGCGAATATCCTCGCGGAAACCAATGTCAAGCATGCGATCCACTTCATCAAGCACCGCGACCTTGACTTGGTGGTACGGAAGAATGCCGCGTTGATTCATGTCCATCACGCGCCCAGGCGTGCCCACAATAATCGCGGGGCCAGCCTTCAGTTGGGTGGTCTGCGTGTTGATGCTGCTGCCGCCGTACACCGCCACCACTTTGTGGCCGCTGTACTTGGCGAACTCCATGAATTCCTTGGCCACCTGAATGGCAAGCTCGCGGGTTGGCACAAGCACCAAGCCGCTGAAGGCATCGCCCTTGTCAAGGCGCGCCAGCATGGGCAACGCGAATGCGGCGGTCTTGCCGGTGCCCGTCTTGGCTTGGCCCAGGCAATCTTTTCCGGACAGCGCCACTGGTAGAAGCGAGGCTTGAATGCGGGTTGGATACTCAAAGCCCTTTTCATTCACGGCTTTAAGAAGTGTTTCGGGAAGTCCAAGGTCGGAGAATTTTTTACTGGTGTCGAAAGTTTCTGTTGAGTTCATGAAATCCTTTGGGAATCTAATGGTAGTTCCCTTTCAAAGTCGATACAACGGACACTCTATGAGCCCCCGCAGCGAAGTAGTCGTTGACCTGTCCGCAGTTGATCATAATCTTTCTGTTATTCGGGCGGCGCTCGACCCCTCGGTGCGCCTTGGCTTGGTGTTGAAATCAGACGCTTACGGCTTGGGCGCGGCGCGATTGGCGCGGCGCGTGGCGGGACGCGCGGATTTTTTGGTGGTGTATGGAATTGAGGAGGCGGAGGTGGTTGGCGTTGCCGATCCAAGCACGCCAGTGATCGCGTTGATGCCGGTGCGCGAGATTGATCGAGGCGGGATTGCTCACAGCATGTGGCTCAAGAGTCAACTGCATTTGTCAGCGCATGATTTGGATCAAGTGGAATCGCTGTCCAAGTGCGCCGCGGACTTTGGCGCGCTATTGCCGCTGCATTTAGAAATTGACACTGGACTTGGCCGCGGTGGTTGCTTGCCAACGGAGGCAACCAACATTGCGGCGCGTATTCGCTCGGATAAAAATTTGCGCTTGGCTGGAGTGTTCACGCATTTTGCAAATGCCGGTGGTAGCGAAATCGCAACGGATCAACAACGCAAGATGTTCGAGGCGTGGTGCAAGGGCGCGGCGCTTCCCGCGGATTGCATCGTGCATTCCGCCAGCACATTCGCCGCCATTCGCGATCCGCGATTTCATCACAACATGATTCGCGTTGGATTGGCGTGGACCGGTTTGGCATTTGAAGGAACGCGCGATGGCCGCTTCATGGAGTTCGCAAAAAATCTGCGCCCCGTGTTCAGTTGGCGCAGTTCATTTGTGCAAGTGCGAACCGTTCCAGCGGGCACGGCGGTGGGCTATGGCAGCCGCTGGAAATGTGAAAAAACTAGCAGAATTGGCTTGGTTCCAGTGGGATACGGCGACGGCTATCCGCTGCTGCCAATGAACCCCGTGACGCGCCGGCCACTGGGCGTGGAGCGGCGCATGGTGCGCGTGGAGGTTGTTGAACACGGTCAAACAATTTGGATGAACGCGCCAGTTGTTGGCGCCATCAGCATGGATCAGATCGCGGTTGACTTGAGCGAGTTGCCAGACGCGCTTGGAACAAATTGGAATCACGCGGCGGTGGAATTGATCAGCTCCGATTGCAGCGCTCCAAATCACGCGGCGCGCGTGGCCAGCATGACGGGTCATCACGCCTATGAATTGTTGTGCAGAATTCCGGCGCGCGTGCCGCGCAAATTCGTGGAGCCTGTGGTTGTCCAACTTCCTAGCCTAGACTCGTCGCATGCTTCTGCGAACGCCATTTCACAAGCATCTTAAATTTTTAAGCGCCTGCGCTCGACAACGCCGCGTGTTTGGTGGAACGCATGGGTGACGCCGCGAATTTTGTTCCGCATCAACACAACGCAAGCGCCACGCGAGGTGTGGAGCCGGCCGCGCGGGCGCGAACAGATTCAAATTTAATTTCTGTGCTTGCCGAGCAATCCTTTGATGTGATTGTGGTGGGCGGAGGACCCGCGGGAAGTTCGTGCGCCATCGCGTTGGCGCGCGAAGGCGCGAACGTGATGTTGGTGGACGCGCGGACGCGTGGCCGCGACAAATGTTGTGGGCATTGTCTTTCTGGTGGAGCGTGGACTATTTTGAGCGAGTTGGGATTGCGGGAGTTGGTTCAATCGGTAGCCACTGGCGCCACCGGGCAAGTGGCCTGGCGCAGTGGAACGCGTGGATTTGAAATGAATTTGCCTGCTTTGGGCGCGATCACGCCAAGAATTGAGCTGGATAAAAAATTGCTGGAGGAGGCCGAGCGTGTTGGAGTGCGCGTGGCGCAACCCGCCACGGCCAAATGGTTGGCGGCTGGAAATGTCGCGGTGAGAATGCTTGGCCAAGAATTCAGCGTGCGCGCAAAATTGGTCATCGCGGCGGACGGTCTTGGCAGCGGCATCGCGCGCGCGCGTGGTTGGAATCCCAAAAGTCCAGGGCGCAAGTATGGCTTCGCGGGTTCGTGGCGCGCGCCGCTCGCGCTGAGCAATTGGTCCGCGCAACGCATTGAGATGCGCGTGGTGCGTGGTGGATATTTGGGCGTGGTCGCCGAGTCGCAGGAACATATTCATGTCGCGGGCTTGATTGATCGAAATTCCAAAGTGAGTCGCCCCGATGATTTGCTCAATGAAGTCGCGCGCGATTGGCCGCTGCTTGCGCAAGCATTGCAAGAAGGCAGACCCACGCACTGGAAAGCCGCTGGGCCTTTGCCGTGGAAGCCAACTTGTATCGCCGATGAATACACGGCGTTGGCGGGGGACGCCGCGGGATATGCCGAACCATTTTCTGGAGAGGGAATGCGCTGGGCCTTTGAAAGCGCTCGCGGACTGGTGCGCGCGTGGCGTGAGCACAACGGTTGGAGCGCGGCGGCGGCGCAAACATATTCCAAGTGGCATCGCGATCACATTGCGCGTAGGCAGCAAAAAACGCTGCGAACTGCTTGGTTTTTGGGCGAACCCAAGCGCGCCGCGTTGATGTGTCAAACAGCGCGGGCATTTCCTAGAGTCGCCTCGTGGCTCGCTTGTAATATGGTCCAATGACCGTCCGCGTTGAATCAATGGGTTTTGCAACGCCATCCCTGCGGCGCACGCAACAAGATATTGGGCGCGAGCAAGGGCAATTGTGGAATTTAAAAGCTTCATCGCAAGAGCGCTGGGAACGCATGGTTCACAATTGCGGTATTGAGCGGCGCGCCGCGGTTATGCCGCTGCAGGAAATTGTTTCGCTGACAACTGCGCAGCGTATGAAATGTTTTTCGCAACACGCGCCGGATTTGGCCGCGCGCGCGATTGAACAGGCGTTGACGCGGGGCAATCGCGCGGCGCAAGACATCACCGACTTGATTGTTGTCACTTGCACTGGATTTGAATCTCCTGGACCGCTGCACGACATTTGCGTGCGTGCGGGACTTTCTGCAAGCGTGCGAACTTCTCAAATTGGATTCATGGGTTGCTTTGGTGGAATTTGCGGTCTTGACGCCGCCGCTGGCGCCGCGTTGCGGCATGAGGGCGCCGTGGTGCTGTTGGTGTGCGTGGAATTGTGCTCGCTGCATTTGCGCAATGAGTGCGACGCGCAAAATATGGTGGCAAGTTTATTGTTTGCCGATGGCGCCGCCGCGTTGATTGTTTCAAACACGGCGATTCCCAGGGAAATTGCGCTGCAAAACGCCGATGCGATGGGCGATGATCTGGAGCAATCTCATTCTTGTGCAATCACCGTTGGCCCACGCCAAGCGCGTCGCATTGCCAACACCGCGCACGCCATGAGTTGGCAAATTACCGACGCCGGTTTCGCCATGACTTTAGATCGAAGTGTTCCGTCGCATATTGAATTGGCGGCTCCAGCCGCGCTTGGTCAGTTGAAGCAATGCGCCATTCATCCAGGTGGCGCCGCGATTTTGGATGCGATGGAGCGCGGCGCAAACGCACGAACGTGCGGCGGTCTTGCGCCTGAAAGTTTGCGCGCCGCGCGTGGAGTTCTTCGCGATCACGGCAACATGAGCAGCGGCAGCGTGTTTTTTGTGCTTGATCGATTGATTCAAAGCGGCGCGGCGGGCGACATGGCGGTGATCGCATTTGGTCCAGGCTTGATGGTGGATCGAATTGATCTTGCGGCGATGCGCGCCAATTCAAATGGCTCCCAAGTCCCGCAACGCGTGGCAACCCAGTGGGAAAATCCCGCCGTGGTCTTGCGGAAATAGCCATTGGCTAGGCGCCCACGATTTCAGACCCGCGCCGCCGCGAATCTTTTATCCCAAGTTGAGTACGCCAAACCCGATGTTTTACGGCGCATGGCCATGAACGTTGAACAGTTGGCGCGTTCGCTTCACGCCGATCAACTGGTGAGTGAATCATGGCTCATGGAAAAAGTGACTGGCGTTCGATCCCGCAGCGCCGACTCGACGCAATCATTGGTGGGCTCCGCGGTGATCGACGATCTGGCGGCGCTGGCCATTCGCTTAACTGATCGCGCGCCGATTGAAGTTGCAAAGGCCCAACTCGGAGCGTTCACGCTGGAGGAGACCGCGCAAAAACTTGGCGTGGGAGTTCGCAGCATTCAACGTTGGCGGCGCCTGGGTTTGATCAGCATGCGATTTCAATTTGCAAGATCGCGCCGCGTGGGTTGCACCGGCGCGGCGATCGCTTGGTTTCAAGCGCGCCACCCTGAGCTGTTGTCAAAGGTGAAGCCCGCCGCGACAACGCAACATGCGCGCCAAAATGTGTTGGCGCAAGCGCGTCTGTTGGCGGCGAGCGGTGGAACATTGAACGCCGTGGCGCAAAAATTGGCGCGCGCGGAAAAAATTTCCGCCCAAGTTGCCAGGCGCATCTTGGAGCAACTTGAGCAAAGTGGAGCCATTTCAAAGCTGAAACGCCGCGTTTCATTGCCCGACGCCAAGGCCGCTTTGGCATGGCGAAGTTGGATGCGCGGCGTGGACTTGAACACGATCGCGCGCAGGGTTGGTCAAACCCGCGCCGCCACGTTGCGTTGCATAGCGAAACAACGGCGGCGAAATATTGCGGCGAGTCACGTGTTGGTCGCGCCACTTTCCACATTTGATCGACCCGACGCGGCGGAGACTTTGTTGGCGCCCCAAGAAGTTCGCCAAGATTTGGCGCACGGTGTGTGGCCAGCGCATCCGCGCGAATTTTTGGCGGAGTTTGCGCCACTTGTGCCGGCGCGCAAAAATATAGCCGCCACTGATCGCGTGCAACTTGTCGCGCTGCGATTTTTGCTTTGGCACGCCAAGCGTTTGGCGCAAGTTGTCAACGCTCAAAGCGAGTGGGTTGATCTTGACCAATGTGAAACCGCGTTGCGTTGGGCCGCGCGAATTCGCTTGGCGCTTGTGCAACGCGCGGTCGCCGAGGCGCTCGGCCGTCTTCAAGCCATCGCGCGCGCGCCATTGCAATCACTCTCTCTGGCGGCGCAATGTCAAGCGATTGAAATTGCGTTGGATTCTTGCGCTGCGGTTTTGGATCAAGTGATGGAGGCTCAGCCAAGTGATCGCGCCATTCGGCTGGGTTCCTTGGCCGCGATTCACGTGGAGAAACAGGCGCAAATTCGCTGGAATCCTCGTGCCCGCGCGCCGGCTGGGCAGGCCGCTGAATTACCCGACACGTTGCAATTGCGTTGCGTGCCATGGTTGCGTTTCACGCCTTTGCGTGATGATCTAGATCATGATTCATCGGTGACCGAGCTGAACCGGATTGGACGCGAATTGCTTGCGCTTCGATATGGTTGGCAGGGGCGAGCGCCGCACACCATGAAGGAAGCCGCGGCCGCGTTGGCGATTCATCCAAGGCACGCAGCCATCATCGCGGCCAAAGCGTTACGCGAACTTGCGCGTTCAAACGCCAAGTGACATGCGCTGAAAAACTCACCGCGTCCGCCGCGGCGTGATCCGTGTCGCATGGGCGCGTAAAATAAACATGGCGCGTTTGCAAACGCTTGGCGCAACACCAATGCGACAAAGCCACCGCATGGAAGCGGTTCGCGCGAACGCGTGGCCAAAGAAATCAACGCTTGCTGAATTGGAAACGTCGGCGAGCGCCTGATTGACCGTACTTCTTGCGTTCCACCTTGCGGGCGTCACGAGTTAAGAAGTTGTTGTCACGGAGCACGGTTTCCAAAGTTGGGTCGTAGGCCATCACGGCTCGAGCAAGCGCAAGCAAAACCGCGCCCGTCTGACCAGTGACGCCGCCACCATTGCAAGTGGCGCGAATGTCAATTTGACCCTTGATGCCGGTCTTTTCGATCACGGCAAGAATGTTCTTTCGATCGCGTTCTTCAACAAAGAACTGATCAAATTCACGCTCATTCACCTTGAATTCACCCTTGCCTGGCTTGATGCGAAGGCGGGCGATAGATGTCTTGCGGCGGCCTGTGGCCCACCACCAACCAAACTTGTCGGCTGGCTCTTGCGCGCGCAAAGGTCGCGGAGCTGGAGGAGCTTTCACAACTGCAACTGGGGCGAATTCCATTTCATCGCCATCTTGATTGCGGTCGCGGTTTCGATCTGAATATTTATCTTGGGTTCTCATTGGAAATCTCAGCGAGTCGCTGGAGCCTTTCGTGACTTGATGACAAGCTTGGTTGGTTGCTGAGCGGCGAATGTGTGCTCCGCGCCAGCGAATATTCGAAGACGAGTTCGCATTTTGCGACCCAGGCGTCCGCGCGGCAACATGCGAATGATGGCTTCCTCAACAAGAGTCGTCGGATCATCAGCCAGAACCGTGCGGTAATTGCGCACACGAAGTCCACCTGGATATCCGCTCCATCGACGAAGAGTTTTTTGATCAAGCTTGCGACCAGTGATGGCCACGTTTGATGCATTGGTCACGATCACGCCTTCGCCGCAATCGACGTTGGGTGTGTAGTTGGGCAAGTGCTTGCCCATCAATACGGTTGCGACTTCAGTTGCGAGCCGACCCAGAACCATTTTGGTTGCATCGACATGCCTCCAAGAAAGTTTGGTCGAGCCTGGCTTGATAAATGTGGTTTGGCGTGGCATTTGATTTGTTTCCGGCGAATATGCCGGGTCGAGAAGGATAGAAACTTCAGCGTTTCTGTCAAGCGGCGAGGCGGTTTTTTGGCGGGAAATTGTGGGTTGGTGGGGGCGGTTGCCGCGATCGCGGCGCGCTTAAACCCGCTATTGTGCGGCAATGCCACGATTTCTGCACGCCGTAGCCGTTTGGGTTTTAATTCTTGGGATTGCTGCGGTGGCTATTTATGTGCCGCATAGGCCAGATCCTGAAGCGGAAGCATTTGATTCCGCGCCGACCAACGACTTGAGCCAGCCGGCGGGCGTGGGTGCTGCTGATACAGCAAAGTCCGGTGGCCCGGAGGCCGTGGCGACCAGCGATTCGCAAGAAGAAGATCAAATTTCATCTACCACGGAATTGCGAGGACGTTTGTTGGTGGTTTCGCAAAGCATGACAAAAGGGAATGCGCCATTACCCGGGGAATTAATTTTGGGCGATGACCCGCTGGATCGCTTAGCCAGTGCGATTGTGTTGATGCATTTTGGCAACCCTGCGCAGGCCTATGAGCAAATTGATTTGGCCGAAGAAGGCTTTGATGTTGGCGATTTGGGCGACACTACAAGCGGCAATAAAAATGTTTTGGCGAGTGACAAGGCAAGCAACAAGTCGAGTGACAAGGCTTTGGTGGACGCCACGCGCGCCGCCATGATTGCATGGCCTGAGATGATTGAGGCGGCGGACGGAACAGGCACCTTGAAGCAAAAAACGCAACTCACCAAAGAGCAATTTGAATTGCTTCAGCAGCGACTTGGCTGGTTTGGAACATATGCGCGGGCACAAATTTCTGATGACGATGTCTTAGGGATGAAGTTGCAAGAAAGCGACTTGATGTTCATGCTTGTGTTGGGTTTCGCCAGCATTTGGTTTCTGGGTTTTGGCGCGTGCGGGATCACGGCTTTGATCGCGCTCATTGTGATGGGGCTTAGGCGAAAAATTAGTTCCGCGCTGAAATCGCAATCCAACACATCGCTCATTCTTGGCGAAACATTCGTGGTGTGGTTTGTGTTGTTTATGGGCTTGCAATTTGCGGCCATGCTGTTGCATGTTGACCCAGAATCCCCGCAAAGATTGTTGCTTTCTGGCGTGTTGATGTTCGCGGCTTTGGGCGCTCTTGCATGGGCGCAATGGCGTGGACTTTCATTCGGAACAATTCTGGACCTTGTCGGATTGCGCTGGAATCAAGGGTTTTTTCAACTGCTTTGGAAGGCCGCAATCGCCTACACCTGCGCGCTGCCGCTGATGGGTTTGGGTCTTCTGATTGGCATGGGCATGGGTTGGCTTTTGAATGTGCCCAACCTTGGAAACCCAACGCACCCTATTCAACAACTGATTCAGAATGCCAGCGGAATGGAATTATTCATGCTCTTCGCATTGGCGTGCGTTGCCGCGCCCATCACGGAGGAAATTGTTTTTCGCGGCGTGCTGTATGGACATCTTCGCCAAGGCACAAGCAAGTGGGGCGTTGCCGCTTCGATGATCTTCTCAATGGTGATCAGCGGAGCAATTTTCGCGGGCATTCATCCGCAAGGCGCGTTCGTGGCGCCAGCATTGGCGGGATTGGCGTGCGGTTTCTGCATCACGCGCGAGTGGAGCGGCAGCGTGTTTCCTGGAATGATCGCGCACGGAATTCAGAACGCCACAGTGCTTGCGTTGAATGTGATTTTATTTCAGGCTTGATCCGCGCGTGTCCAGTAACGCGTTTGGTTCATGCGCTCCATGCGCATGTTCAAGTCAATTCAATTGACCAATAGGCGTCGTCTAAGAAAGCCTTCCAACTTTGATATTTTGGGCTACCCAAACGCAAGGCGATGGCGGGATTTCGTTTTGGGCGAAATGGCGGGCGAATAAGCTTCATTCCAGATTGAATCGGAGTGCGACCGCCTTTGCGCGCGTTGCATTTCACGCAGGCGCACACCAAATTTTCCCAGGAATTCTCTCCGCCTTGCACGCGCGGTTTCACATGGTCAAGCGTGAGTTCCTTGGTGGAAAAATGTCGGCCGCAATATTGACAGCGACTTTCATCGCGGGCGTAAATGTTGCGGCGATTTAATTTCACCTGCTGTTTTGGAAAGCGGTCGTAGCGGAACAATCGGATAATTTTTGGCACCGCAATCACCAGGCGCGACGTGTGTACCCAGTCGTGTTGCTCGCACTCGTACTCGCGTTGCAACACGGAGACCTCGCTCCACGTGTTGAAGGTGTAATTCATATACGAGCCATCCTCGACATTGATGACCTCGGCAAGCTCACGAAATAGAAGAGAGAAGGCGCGAGCGGCATCGATGATGCGTATCGCACCATAGAGCCGATTCAGCACCAAGACGCGGGCATCAAGAGTTGATGCGTGCGATGTCATCCTGACAGACCTCCAAACACCCGTATCCTTGTGGGCATTGCATTTATATTGTAACTCCCAAATTGTGGGAGTCCAATGAAATGTCCACGGAATATGTGTGGTCCAAGCAAATTTTCAATTTAGATTGGGTGGATAAGCGAACTGTAGATCGCTTTGGCGCACTTCGAAGCCACGAATCCTTCACGGCAGATTTCTAAGATTTGCAGGCTGGCGGACTTACTTTGAAACGGTCTGCGAGGGCTCAAAACGCAGCCATTTCAGTTGCTGATCCAGCTTTTGCGGCGGCACAACCAGGGGAGTGGTGGCGGGCACATGCTCGCGAATTAATGACAGCACGAGTTCCTGCGGCAAGATGCCATCGCCGAGCGCCACGCTGCGCGCCTGTCCCGCGGCGTTGAGGCGGATGTCGTTTAAAAAAATCATTGCGGCGCGCGGGGCCAGTGATTCAAACATGCGCCGCAGATGATCATCGATTGTCCCAAGCATGTCGGGAGCAAGCATGTCGGCGGGACTGAGCGCGATTTCAAATGGTTGCTGCGCGTGATCCAACAGGAAGCGAAGCGTGCCTTGCGGATCGCTGAGCACATGACGCGCGTGGGGACGAAAACAAATTGTGCGGTTGGTGGTTTGCAGCGTGGGGAGAACGCGCGCGGCGAAGGCGTCCAGTGCGGCGCGACCAGGTTTCAGCCAAGTGCGAGGGTCTTCGCCAAACAAAGTGCTTGAAAGCGTTCCGCTGTACATCAGAAGCCGCGGCGAAACTTGATCGACATCCGCGATGAAGTCTCCACTTAAAGGGTTGCCATCGATCCATGCGGCGGCGATTTCATTGGCTTGACCCAAGCGGGTCACAATTCCGTCGCAAGGCAATTGAGTTTGACCCGTCAAATTTGCAAGCACGCGGCAATCATGGAGGACATGGAGATTCACAGAGGCATAGTAAGCACTGCGCCGGGGCAATGTCACAAGCCCCGCATTGCAAGTTAGATTGCGCACATGCAAACATATTCAGTTGGTTTTTTTGGAGCCATGGCGTTGCTGGTTGCGCTTGTGAATGGTGCCTCGGTGCACGCGCAAACTGCGGCAATTCCAAGCAGTGCGGCGCCATTGATCGCCGTAAAGAATGACGCCGCCACACGCGACCAAGCCGCGGTTGTCGTGCCCGCGACCGCCGACGGGTTCACGCCGCTCTTTAATGGAAAAGATTTATCCGGCTGGGTGAACGTCAACACCGCCCCCGAAACATGGAGCGCGAAGAACGGCGAAATTTTTTGCACCGGAGTTCCCACCGGCGTACTGCGCACCGAGAAGTCCTATCGCAATTTTGTTTTAGAACTGGAATGGATGCATGAAAATCCAACTGGCAACGCCGGTTTATTTATTTGGAGCGACCCCATCACGGCCAAGGGACAGCCTTTCACGCGCAGTATTGAAGTGCAAATTATGTTGGGTGGTGAGATGCGCGAGGGCGACAAATTGATGTACACAAGTCAAGGAGATATTTTTTCCATTCATGGCGCCACCATGAAGCCCGACCGTCCGCATCCCGCGGGTTGGTCGCGTTGTTTGCCTAGCGAGGATCGCACCAAGGGCGCGGGACAGTGGAATCACTACCGCGTGACGGCGATCGACGGAACAATCAAGTTGGCGATCAACGGAAAAGAAGTCAGCGGCGCCTTTGATGTGAATCCACGCGAGGGATTTATTTGCCTTGAGAGCGAGGGTTCGCCCGTGCACTTTCGCAATCTGCGGATTCAGGAATTGCCTTCGGGTGAGCCGCTCGCCGCCGAGGCGAAATGCATGCAAGACGAGGGGTTTCGCAGTATTTTGGAAGGCTCTTTGCGTGGTTGGAGGGAGCAACCCGGACACGCGGGGCATTGGAAATTGGATGACTGGAAGTTGACCTACGACGGAAGTGGTGAAACATTGTGGAGCACAAAAAGTTACGCCGACTTTGAAATGATGTTTGATTGGCGTTGGAGTGGAACATCCCACAAAGCCATGGTGCCCGTGGTGCGCAAAGATGGAACAACGCCAATGGGCGCCGACGGAAAGTTGCAGATGGTGGAGATAGACGAGTTTGGCGATAGTGGAATTTATTTGCGCGGCAATGACAAGAGCCAGGTGAATATTTGGTCATGGCCCGTGGGAAGTGGCGAGGTGTATGGGTATCGAACCGATCCGTCGCAATCCGCCGAGGTGCGCGCCGGCGTGACGCCATCGGAAAATGCGGACGCCCCGCCAGGCAAGTGGAACCGCATGAAAATAAAAATGCAAGGCGATCGCTTGACCGTGGTGCTGAATGAAAAAATTGTGGTGACCAACGCGCGGCTTCCGGGGATTCCCGCGGACGGACCGATCGCGCTGCAACATCACGGCGCGCCGATTGAATTTGCGAATATTTATTTGCGCGAGTTGCCAGCGCGCAAGCCGACCAAGTCCGCGCCGTGATCGCACGCATGTGCCTTGCGGGACGTTGCGAATAAAAATAAAAATCGCCCCGAGGATTGCTCGGGGCGATTGATGAAAATCAATGAAATAGGCTTATTCCGCCGCTGGTTGCGGTGTCGTGTCCGTGGCAAGCAATGCGGCCTCAAGGCCCTTCAAGCCGCGGCGTTGATCACGCAAACGACGGCTCTTGCCGGTGCGTTCACGCAAGAAGTACAGCTTGGCGCGTCGGGCATCGCCACGACGGATCACATCAATCTTTGCGATGCGCGGTGAGTGCAGTGGGAAAATTCTTTCCACGCCTTCGTTGGCAACAATGCGGCGCACGGTGATGGTGTGGTTTACGCCACGGCCCTTCTCGGCGATCAGCACGCCTTGGAAAACCTGCACGCGCTCCTTGTCGCCTTCGACGATCTTGTAATGCACGTCAATGGTGTCACCCACGGTGCACGTTGGCAAATTATTGCCGGTTTTAAGTTGCGGAGAAAGAAGTTGTTCGATTAACAGTTGACGATTCATGACCAGTCTCAATCTGGATCCAGGACGGATCCGTTTGGTTGTTCAGCTTTTGCTTTCGCAAATCCGCCGTTCAACACTTTCCACTTGAGTTCTTACGACTCAGGGGTGGCGCTTCCAAATAAATCCGGCCGACGCACACGCGTGCGACTGACCGATTGTTCTAACCGCCACGCCGCGATTACAGCGTGGTCGCCCGAGAGCAAGATCTCGGGAACATCCCTGCCGCGCCACGAGCGCGGACGGGTGAAGTGAGGGCAATCCAAAAGAGGATTGCCGTGTTCGTCGCGAAGACTGAAGGAGTCTTGCGCGGCCGAACATTCATGCCCAAGAACTCCTGGAAGAAGTCTGGACACCGCGTCGACCACCAACAGCGCGGGCAGCTCGCCGCCAGACACTGTGAAGTCGCCGACACTCAGTTCGAGCGGACGAAGCTCTTCAATCGCCCGCTCATCAATTCCCTCGTAGTGGCCCGCAATCAGCAGCAAACGCGGCTGTTTGGCAAGCCATTCCACGCGAGATTGCCGAAGGGGTTCACCCTGCGGCGTGAGCAGCACGCGGCACGCTGCTCGTGAGTCTAATTTTTCAACCGCCTCGACCGCGTCGACGAGAGGGTCACACATGAACACCATTCCGGGCCCGCCCCCAAAGGGTCGGTCATCCACCTTGCGGTGGGGTGAGTTGCTCCACGCGCGAATGTCGTGCACATGACATTCCATCGCGCCGCAACTCGCCGCTCGGCCGGGAATGCTGGTCGCCAAAGGCGTTGCCATCATCTCCGGGAAAATTGTGAGGAGGTCAATGCGCACCTCCGTATTCCTCGAAAGGCGTTACTCGCCCTTCGGGGTCTCCTCTGCGGCAGCCGCTGGTGTTGCCACCACGACTGGCTTTGGATGTTTCGAAACTTTGCTGCGAACAGCGAGCGCCTTGATCGCGGCCGCCGGAATTGTTCCGCCAGCTTTCTTGATCATGTTGGCCGCGGTTTGAGATGGCTGCGCGCCCATCTTGAACCAATGCGCCACGCGCTCCATGTTGAATTCAAATTGTTTGCCTTCAGGACCGGCTGGATCGAACCAACCGAGTTCCTCAATCACCGTTCCGTTTCGAGGGCAACGCTTGTCAGCGGCGCACAATCGATATGTTGGACGATGAATTCTTCCGAAACGCTTGAAACGTAATACGACCACGTGAGTTCTCCATCAGCCGCCTCCTCGGAACCAGTTGATCAGCGATCAACTTGTCAGTTCCGTATGTCGGTGGGGCGGGCTTTTCAGCTCGCCGTGCCGTCATAACGGTGGGCAGGTGCGAATCGACGAGTGTAACCAAAGTTTCATTTCACGCCAACGGCTTGGTGAAATTTCTTTGCGCAGGGGCGCGAAATGTTGGAAAATCAGCCGTTAGCCGCCAAAAATAGTGGCGATGCGCTGGGCGTACTCATTAGAAAGCACTCTGCAGAAGCGCTCGATGGGCGCGAAGAAACCCAGCATGCTGAGCGCGAAGATGGCGAGCCAGCCAAACTGCATCACTTGCGGACTTTCAATAATGTCGCGCGCGGGGCGATTCAAGCCCGCCAAAATGCGCGAGCCATCAAGCGGTGGCACGGGTAGCAAATTGAATGTGGCCAGGAAAAGATTCAGCCAGCCACCCGCGTATAAAAAGATGTACAGATTTTCGTAGATCTTTGTGTCCATGGGCCCGCGTGCCAACCAAATTCCAAGCGCGGTCAACGAGATCAACGCCAGCACAATGTTCATCAGCGGTCCGGCGAACGCAACGGCCGCTTCACCGCGGCGTCCCCATCGAAAGCGGCTTGGGTCAACTGGCATCATGCCCCAAGCGAAACCGATCAGCGCAAAAAAGATCAGCGAGGTTGGACCCATGTGCGTCAGTGGATTGAGATTCATACGGTCCATGTCGCGCGGCGTGTTGTCGCCTTGCCAAATGGCGGCCCAGCCGTGTGCGAGTTCATGCAACATAATGCTGAGCAACACCCAGAACACCCAGCTGGCTAGAAGCACAGGGTTATTTTGGTAAAGATCATGAACCCACCAACCGCTTTGCATGGCGTAAGAGTAGAAGATGTTGCGCAACTTTGTTGGCGAGTTGAATTTTATTTTTGCGGGCAGGGCCTACGAGCTTTTGCCCGCGTGGCATTGCGCTTGCTTGTGGCATGTGTTGAAAAAGCGTTGGCCGCTTCAATAGAAACGGCTGGTCAACGCGCGGCCGAAGTGGCGAGTCCAGCCACGCATGTGAAGCGAATGTTTGGCTTGTGCTTGGACCAATCCATAGTGAGTGGATCGCGGTCAAGCGACACAACATCGGCGGCGTATCCAACTTTCAGTGTGCCGCACGTGTCGCTGGCGCGCAGGCATTGCGCGGCGTTGCAAGTGAATGCTTTTACTGCAATTTCCGCTGTAATTGAGGCTTCGGCTCGGGTGATGGCGCCGCCGGCGGTGGCGCCAGTGATGGCGGTTTGCATGGCTTGCAAGCAGTCGGGTTCCACAATGGGCCAGTCGCTGCCAAAGGCAAGCCGCGCGCCGGCTTCGTGGAATTGTTTGAAAGAAAAGAAGCGATCCATGCGCGCGGCGCCAAGGCGCGGAAGGGCGGGGGCCGCGTCGAAATATTTATGCAGGGGTTGCATGCTGAGCCAGCGATCTTTACAGCGGGCGACGTCGCCGGCATGAGCGGTTTGACCGTGTTCAATGCGCAGTGACTGGCGTGCGCGATTGATGTGGGTGGAATTGACGGCGGATATTTTTCCCGCGCTGTGCGATGGAGCATCGACATACATTTCATTCGCGCGGGCATTTGTGTCGCTCAAAGATTCCGCTGAGTGAGCGGCGTCAAGTGCGGCGCGCAAAGCCGCGTCACCAATGGCGTGCATGGACATGCTCCAGCCACGCGAAAGTCCCGCGCGCAGCCACTCGGAAAGTTTTCCTGACTCCGCAAGTTCAACAAACATTCCTTGTTGCTCTGGCGCGTCGCAATATGGCTCAAGCATGCGCGCGGTGCGCGAACCAAGCGTGCCATCGATGAAACTTTTAAAACCAATAATGCGCAGCGCGTCGTCGGCGGCGACGCATTGACCCAGACTCCAATCCACGGGCCACTCGCGGTCAAGAATGGTTGCGCGTATGCGCAGGTTCAATTCATGGCGCAGCGGCGACAGCGTTGAAATAAGGTCGCGCGAATATTCCATGCTGCCAACGGTGGCAATCCCATGCGCGTGCAAGTGGCGCGCCGCGGCGTGCGCTGATTGACGCAAAGCGGCTGAATTTGGCTCTGGAACGCAGGGAATCGCTAGTTTCCACGCGGCTTGTTCCAACAGCAATCCAGTTGGATTTCCAGCCGCGTCGCGCGCGATTGTTCCGCCAACAGGATCGCGCGAAAGATCGTGGCGTTGCGCGATGATGTTCAGCGCGGCGCGATTGACCACGCACACATGTTGATCCATGCGCCAGGCGATGGCGGGGCGGTT
>CANKBX010000029.1 GCA_947480055.1 Planctomycetaceae bacterium | reverse complement strand
TATGAGTACACGGGCGTTCCTTGACCAAACACGAATGAATCAAAGTATTCCTGCAAACTGGAACCGTAAGTTGCGCTGGCAACATCCGCGAATTGTTGCGTGGTTGCGGCAGAACCCTGATAGGCCGCGCGATAGTTGGCAAGTATTTGGAAGAACTTCACGTCGCCAACATATTTGCGCAGCGTGTGCAGCGCCCACGCACCCTTGCAATAAGTGGTGCTGTTGCTAAAGATCGTGTTCGCGTTTGATGGGGTGTAGCAATACACGCTTGCACTGGTTGTTCCAATCATGGCAGCAGAATCGGGCCGACGCGACGCCATGGCGCTATGCAACGCGGGCAGACCAGTGGATCCAGGCTTGCGTTCATACCAAAGAGCTTCGGTATATGTGGCAAACCCTTCATTGAGCCAAATATCATTCCAAGTGCGGCACGTGACATTGTCGCCCCACCATTGATGGCCAAGTTCATGCACCGTCACGCCCTCGTTAAATCCACCCATTCCTGTCATGGTTTGGTGTTCCATTCCACCACCAAAGGTGAATTGATATACGCCGTACTTTTCCGACACAAATGGATACACGCCGAACAGCGGTCGAAGCGTCTCCATCATTTGCAATGACTGGCTCCAAATTGCGCGGTTGGTCGCATTATCGTTGGGCGGTGAAATATTTATTTGAAACGGCATGCTGCCAGTTCCACCACTGGCCAGCGGATAGTTGTAGATGTAGTCGTACACGTTGTAGGCGTGAATGGCGAAGCAGAATAAATACGACGCGGTTGGAATATTCGTGCGCCATGTGGTTTTATTTTTGCCACCAGCCACTGGCGTAATGGATTGCAGCAGACCATTGGAAACACTTTTGTAGGCGCTTGGAGCGGTAATTGAAATGGTCGCCGTGCTCTTGTCGGAGTTGTCGCCAGGCTGCGCATTTTCGCCGTCTTTCACAGGCCACACACTTGCGGAGTAGTACGGCTCCGAAAGATTGCACGAAAAGGGAAGACTGTTCATGGCCGTGGCGCCAATAACAAAACTGCCAAAGCCAACGCTGACCGGCGTGCCCGAGTAATTCACCTTCACCGTGAATTGCTCGCCAATGTTGTAGGCGCGGTCAAGCGTGACGCTGCGGCCATACGTGCCCACGCTTGTGACGGCGGAGCCTGGCAGCGTGGTTGTTCCGTTAATCACCACCGATGAAATGGTGTATCCGTTGGTGATTGTTGCGGTGGTGCTGCGCAGGCGAAAAGTGAAATTCGTCAATCCGTTCACCGTGCTAGCCAGCGTCATGGTGTTGGAGCCGGAAACAAATGCAACAGAAGGATTAATTTCAATATCAAAGTTGTTGTCAAGAATGTCGGTGTCGCTGGGCGTGTCCGCGAGCATTTGCACGGCTTTATCTTGCTGGCCTCTTGAAGCAATGAAGGCCTTGTACATGGATTCTTTGTTGCAGCCTTTGCAACTCGTTTGAGTGTCGCCTTTTCCCCTGCCGGTTATGCCAATTGGCAGCGGCGCCATGATGGAGGCGGCTGTGGGCATGACACCAATTTGGGTATCAACCGAGCCGTTGAATTCACGTTCAACCTGCGCGTTTGCGGCCAAAGAAATTCCAAAGACAGTTGCAACAGCAACTGTCAGAATGTTGGGCAGGCGGCGTAATGTGTTCAAGCAAACTCCTGTAGGTCAAAGGCACAAGGCAAGACACACTGAATGTAGACGCTGAACTTCCCCGTGCGCATTCTATTTACCATTTTTTAACAAATCCAATGGTTTCTATTTCACTGTGATGCAACTCAGTGTTATAGGTGCCATAACCTGCGCGCTTTGCGCAACCTATCGACAAGCATGGGCTGCAGGACACGCAACTGATTTGTGCAGGTCAATTGGCGCGTGGCGATGTGCCCCACATGAACGTGCGGCGAAATTATTTATAGCCGCGGCGCAAGTCGTACAGGTACCAGGCCTCCACTTTTTGGCGCGCCCACGGAGTCTTGCGCAGAAATGTCAGGCTGGATTTTATGCTTGGTTCGCTTGTGAAACAGCGCACGTTGATTCGCTGCGCCAAAGTTTCCCAACCGTGGCGCTCCACCAAGATTGTCAGGATGGCTTCAAGAGTCATGCCTTGAAGTGGATTGTGCGGATGCTCGGTCATTGCATGTGAAAGTAGCAAATTCACTTCACCACAGAGCTAAAGGGCGCGTCCCAATCCCATGAGTTGCGCGAATTGATTTGAAGTCGGTGACTCGATAATCTTCCGACTTGCACACACCCCTCCATGCCTTTCGTTCTGCGTGTGTCTGTGCGCTTGCCGGATGTTTCGCAATGGCGACTCAGGCAGACTGCCCCGCCAAAGTCACGCTCTCTGGGTATCAACTCATCGCGACTTACAGCCTCCCTTCTGCCACGCTGTCGGGTGCTTCGGCTGTTGCATGGAACTGGGACAGCGACACACTGCTCATCGTGCCTGACAGTGGTCTTGTGATGGTGATGGTGAGCAAGACGGGCGCGGTGCTGTCACAGATGACCATGAAGAATTTTGCCGACACCGAGGGACTTACCTACATGGGTGGCGGCACCTACGCGCTGAGCGAGGAGCGCTTGGGGCGCGCGTACAAGTTCACCTATGTTGCGGGTGGCACTCTGGATCGCAACACGCTTCAATCGATTGCCATCGGACCCAACACGGGCACCAACGATGGAAGCGAGGGCATGTCGTTCGATCCGCGCGACGGCAGTTGGGTGTCGATCAAGGAGAAGAATCCGCAGAACGTGTATCGCGTCACTGGTTCGTTCGCCACGGGTGCATCAACCTACACCGATCTTTTCGCCACGGCGCAACTGGGCGTGAACGACATCGCCGATGTGCTGGTGCTTGCGAACGTGCCGGGCGTGGTCGACGGACCCGATGCCGACAATCTGCTGGTGCTAAGTCAATCCTCGCAACGACTGCTGAAGGTGTCGCGCACCGGCCAAATCTTGGGAACGCTGAGCCTGACCAGCCTTGCCACGAATCCAGAAGGCGTGACCATGGATGCAAGTCAGCGGTTGTACATCTGCTCGGACTCTACAGCGCCGAAACTTTATGTGTACGCGCCGGCGGCCACGGATCTGTGCACCTGCCCCAGTGATCTAGACGGTGATGGCGTTGTCGGCAGCGGCGATATCGGTTTGGCACTGCTGGAATTTGGGCTGTGTCCTGGCAGTGCCGCGGATCTCAATCGCAGCGGGCTGTGCGATTCGAGCGATCTCGGAGTGATACTGCTTGATTTCGGCGCGTGCCCGTGACGTAGATCTCGGGCTCGTGGTCTACGCGTTCTGCTTTAACACCTTGGTGAAGAATGGGCTGTGCGAGTGCCACCACGCCAAGCACATCGCGTTACACGGCCGAATGATTTTGGCTCTAATCACATCACTATGAAAGCCGCATCAAAGATCCCAATGTTCGTATCCGTCATCAGCGTGTTGATTGGCTGCTACGACCTCGTGCGCGGATTCATGCACACGATTCTGTTGGACTACTCCGCGACACATATTGCAGTGCTTGATCTCACCACCAGCACTGCGCGAGATCAATTGAAATTGCTCGGCGCGTTTGGAGTGTCCAATCTTGAAACTGGTATCGCCATGATCTTGGTGGGACTGTTTGCCCGCAAGATTGCGCTGGCAATGCTGGGCGCGATTCCGTTGGTTTATGCGATTGGCTACTTCACGATCCGCTACAACAGTGAGGACACGCCGCCTTCAACGGCGCACTGGGGCGGTGTGCCCATGCTCATGGGGTATTTGTGCGTCTGCCTTGCGACTTTTATTGCGGGTGTGGTTGTGATGCGCAGGAGAGGGAGCGCTCAGCTAGTGGGTTGATGGGTCTTCCCGTCGACAGCGCGCAAGAATGGCATTGTTGGAATGGTGAGGGCGGCGGATGGCCTCAACAAATAAAAACTCCCTACATTTCTGCAAGGGAGTTGAGACATACAAGATGGCGTGCGTGAATCAGCGCGGCGCGTTGATAGTGCAGTCGATCGGCGGTGGCGGATTGCCTTCTTGTGTCTCACCGTAGCGAGAGAGGACAGATCCGAGATCAGCAGCGTCGACACTTTGGTTCGCATCCACATCAGCAGGGACGAATGATGTGAGGCCGTTGTCGACCTGTGTCCAATTTTTAAAAAGAGAGGATGGGTTCAAGAATTGATCGGCATACACCCTCCCATTATTGGTGTTTAAAAAATATCCGATGGATAACACTTTCATTTCAATTACATTGTCACTCCAAATTCTGTAACCCCATTTTTGTGAAACCCCATATTGATCTACACCATCAAGTACAACGCTCGCACTCACAATATGCCTGTCGCCCGTTGATTGAGCAAACGCTTGCTGACCAAAGCGTGGCGACGCGATGAACGCAGCACCAAGAACACACGCACCCAACACAGCCAAGCCAAAGCCTGTTGACATTTGTTTCATAGTTTCATTCCTTTGTTAGTTGTTGCACATCCCGAAAGACCACGACAAGCGGTCATGGCAGACCGATCGTCCGTGAAAAATGCCACGGATTTGGGGAAAGTCAATTAAATGGCAATAGTTGGGGCAACATATAAGACTAAGGCGATCGAATACTTGCATCACGGAGTTGTTATCTCCGCTTGTCCCCTCTTGGTCATCAGCGCGGAAGAATCGCCTGCATCTAGTGTTGAATGCCTGGGGCTTGAAGTAGTTCTTGGTCTATTTGCCCTAATAGTTCTTAATGCTCTGCATTTTCTTTTTCTTTTCGGATCAAATCTCTGACACGTATAGGGTCTGCGATTCCTTCAAAACTTACTTCGACACCTGCTGTCCCAGCAGAAGCAATCTCTACTGTTCCGAATCCGAACAATCTTCCCAAAATGCCTTGCTTTACATTGATATTCCTGATGTCTTTTGTTCCAACTTCATGAATTTGTTGGCTAAGGAATCCAGATTTACAAATAACGCGTTTGTTCGTTAACGTGAATACCTTACCGTGACGATCAATAAATGCTAATAGTACTGGTAAAATAAGCATGAAAAGGCAAAAATGCAAGAAGTAATTCAACCAAGAAGGCTTGCCTAAATAAATAGTTTCTTCAATGGAAGTTTCTGTTTTTTTGGTGTTGACAGTTTTGGTCTGCTTAGTTCTGTCATCGAGAAACTCTCCGCAATGCTTGCACTTGATCGCGGACAAGAGAATTTGCTCCCCACAAAATGGGCAATCTTGCATCGCTTTAGGCGGCACAGTAGTTACAGGCTCTTGCTGCAACGTTCGGCAATCCGGTACCTGAACAGTTCCTTTGCATGTTGGGCAATTAATTTGTTGGCCGCGCAGTTTTTCCTCGGGCGCCTTTAAGGATCTCTGGCAGTGCTGGCAATTAAATTTAATATCTGCCATATGTTGGTTGCTCCTCGAAATTGCTGATTAGCCAGCGAGTAATCCCGCTAAAGCTAGCCATTGATCAATACAATATAGACCAAAACAATCTTTACTGAAGTTGGAGGGCGGAGTGAGCCACACGCGACCAGAGATTGACTTGCCTCGCTTGCCCGCTCTCTCTAAATGCACCGATGGAGAAATGAGGAAGTATTTCCTCACCCAATCTTCAAACGCTTCTGTTACAACGAAGCGAGGGATTCGGGAACGCCTGTGACAACCGTTAAATTGAATCCCTCAACTTGATGGTCATGGCCCATACGGTCGCCGTACTTGCGTGGAAGCAACTTGGACAGGATCCAACGCCGCGTTTCAATTTGTAGTCACCTCATTTGCACGGCCGCGCTATCAATCGCGCCAGCCGCGTTGCGTTCAATCGGCGCGTCCGCTAATTCAATCAAGCCATCGCCAAGCGTTTCAAGTCTGATTTGCATTGACGCTTTGTACAGTTGACGAAAGCCGTCGTACTTGCCGCCTGCGATCCAACGAAAGACCGCTGTTGTGCTAGGCATATCTGGGTCGCTGCATATTGCACGAATGGATTCACCGTCTGCGATTCGTTGGCAAATCTTCGCGGCGAGTGTTTCGGTGAAGATGGTTGGGCGGCCGTTGGGTTTCTTAGTCTTTGTCATTCATCCATTATCGAAATCGCAGGATTGATATGGGTACCGTGCGCCTAAATGAACGCGTGAAGGTTACAGATTGTGACACTTTCGTTCCCCCATTACCCGTACACGCGTGCAAACAGAGCCACGAGCGGTGATCCACGGCGGACTAAGATTTTGCGAGCGCCCCGCCTTACGGCTTCTTTGGCGGTTTCAAGTCTTCCGTTGGCAGGGACACAGTTCCATCGGCATCTATTCCCGCCACAATCCTCATCTTCTCATCCTTGTCGAGCCATCCCACGCTCGCTTCTCCATTGGCGTCCGTTGCTGCGCCGATCCTTAGTTTCCCATCCTTGTCGAGCCATTGCACGCCCGCATATCCATCGGGGAATGTTGACGCCGTGATCCTCCTCTTCTCATTCTTGTCGAACCATTCAACGTCCGCAGTTCCATCGGTGAGTGTTACTGCGGCAATCCTCAACTTCTCATTCTTGTCGTACCATTCCACGCTCGCATTTCTATTGGCGAGTGTTGACGCGCCGATCCTCCTCTTCCCATCCTTGTCGAACCATTGAACGCCCGCATTTCCATCGGCGAGTGTTGCCGCCTTGATCCGAACCTTCCCATCCTTGTCGAACCATCCCACGCCCGCTTGTCCATCGGCGAGTGTTGCAGCGGCGATCCGTCTTTTCCCATTCTTGTCGAACCATTGAACGGTCGCTTGTCCATCGACGAGTGTTGACGCGGTGATCCTCACCTTCTTATTCTTGTCTAACCATTGAACGGTCGCAGTTCCATCGGCGAGTGTTGCCGCGGCGATCCTACTTTTCTCATCTTTGTCGCTCAATTGCACGATCGCTTGTCCATCGGCGAGTGTTACCGCGGCAATCCTCAACTTCCCCTCCTTGTCGAGCCAAGTCACGCTCGCACTTCCATCGGGATTCGTAAACGCAATAATCCGTTCTTTCCCATCCTCGTCAACGACACTCCACCCCTTGCAAGTGATTGTGTCGAAATTACCTTTTTTCACTTCCTTTAATTCTTTACGAAGTTGTTTAATTTCTTCTTGCATTGCCACGATTTGTTGTTGAATTTTTACCATCCGTGAAGCATAACGCCGTATAAGAACTTACGGCTTTGGCGGTTCCAAGTCCTTCGTTGGCAGGAGCACTTTCCCATCAGCAGTAATTCCCGCCTCGATCCGCATCTTCATGTCTTTATCGAACCATGCAAGGCTTGAGAATCCATCGAGGAATGTTGTGGCCGTGATCCGCATCTTCTCGTCCTTATCGAACCACGACACAGTCGCATTTCCATCGGCGAAAGTTGCCGCCGTGATCCGTTGCTTGCCGTCCTTATCGTGCCATTGAACGCTCGCATATCCATTAGCGTCCGTTGTTGCGCCGATTCTCATCTTCCCGTCCTTATCAATGACTTTCCAAGTCTTGCAAGTGATCGTGTCGAAGGTTGCGTCACCAACTGGACGAACCGCCGCGATGAATCCGCCCGCGACGATGATGCCCGCAAGCACGATGATGGCGAAACGCTGACGCTTCATGCTGGCTTGCTGTTTCGCAACGATGACTTGTAACGCCACGATTTGTTGTTGAATTGTTTCCATCCGTCAAGCGTACCTGTGGAAAACCCCATGCACTAGGCGACTAGTCAGCGCAACAAGAACATTCAAATAAAGTCAATACACAAATACCTGATAAATTCCCTACTTTGCTAATTAATTACCCTCAAGTAGACTGAATTGTATGAAGATCTCGGGCTTTATAAAATATCGAACGTTCGCACAACTGATCTGCGCGATTCTTTGCACAATCACAACTCTTGCGCAACCTTGCAATGCGCAAACTACCCAACCGAAAAATACCCCTGCATCTTCAAGCACAGAACTTGTGTATGTCATTGCGCTTCATGGAAACGTTGGAAAAATTCCAGGCGACAATGATCCTGCTTTCACTGCTGACTACCTTCAATCAGCACTCAATGCCGCGGCAAAGGCTAAAGCCACCGTTGTAGTGCTGGACATTGAAGGCCCAGGCGGACTTGTGACCGAAATGCAAGCCATGGTAAAAGTATTGCTTGATGCGCAAGTAAGCGGCACACGGATCGTGGCATTGCCGCGCGATGCGTTCAGTGCGTGGTCGATTGTCTCTTTGGCTTGCAAAGAAATTGTTGTGACCCCAACAACTCGCATGGGCGCGGCGGTATCTATTAAGCGCCAAGGAAATGGGTTTGTAGAAGCGCCTGACGGGAAAGATGCTGTCTCTCAAAAATTCGCCGCTCCGTTCAATGCTCTTTGGAGACAAGTCACTGATCTCACTGGACGATCTCCTTGCATTGCGGAGGCAATGCGAACGCAGACCAATGAACTCTGGTGGAGTCCTTCAAAGGGATTTGCGGACAAGAAGGGTGCAGAAAGCGATTGGCAACAACTTGATGATGGCGTTGCGGTTCTTTGCCTAACGGGCGCTGAAATGTTGAAAACAAAAATTGCGATTGGCGAAGTGAAAAGTCAAGATGAATTGCCCCTACTGCTGCACTGCGCTCCTGGAACGCAAATTAAAGTGGCATCATCCGCGTCCGTTGCAATGGCAAAAAATATGCCTTCAGGAAAGAAGCAGGACGAAACCAACAGGAAAATAATTGCCAAGATTCGCGAGGCATGGTCTTTAACCACGATCGATTTTAGAACTAAAATTGTAATACGAACACGCCCAGCTCCTCCTGAAGGAATGTTCAACAATAATAAAGTAGTAAAATACGAAGATATAGAATCAGACTCCGAGCGTTCGCTGCGTATCCAAGGCGCTCTAGCCAAAGTACAGCAGCGACTTCCACACCCTTCATCAAAGGATTGTGACTCGGACATTTTTGAAGGACTTGAGGAAATCCGAACTACGATCAAGGAAGCAACGAATGCATTGCGAGGAAATGCGTTTGACGCCGCTTGGGATCGTTTAGGACAGGTTCGTAAAGTCATGTCCATATTTACAGGAACAGATGGCGCAATGGATCCAAAATTACACCCCTCCGCCCTCGGACACTCAAAATAAAATGTATAAGTGTTGCTGTCAGTAGCGAAGTGGGCGCTACAGGACTCGAACCTGTGAAGGATTCATGCAGGAATACGCATGTTTCGATTTTGAGTGGCAACAAATGCAGCGCATATTTGAACAATGCCGACTTGGAAGTTGTGGTGAACGCATGGTCGAAATTGCCGAGCGCGCTCTAGGCGGGGATTGTTGCCATGGTGAGGGCGGCTGGTGATGCCAAGTAGAAACTAGTGGCGTGGCTTGCTGCTGCTTATTGCCAAGCGCACTTCACTTTTTCACAGCAACAGGCTTCGCCGCTTCTGGCATTGGGAAGATCATGGGTTCTTGTTGCGCGGTTGTGGCTGACTCATAGCAGTTGCCGTAATTAACCAACATTAACCCCAAGTCTGACGAATCAATGGTTCCGTTGTTGTCCAGATCGCCGTCGCAACTTGGGCGATAATAGAATTCTTCAGCACCTGCACCATTGACGGCCACAACCGTATCGCCTGGGCTGCCAGAAGGTGTCACTGCGGTTATTTCCGTAAGTGAAACTACAACCACATTAGTTGCAGGTGCGCCTCCAAAGGTCACCGACACGGGCAATGCGCTAAAGAAATTGGTACCAGTGATTCTCACTGCGGTCCCGCCAGTTGATGGCCCCGATATTGGTTGCACCCGTGTGACGCTTGAAACTTCGCAAGTGTCTGGAATGCCGTTTAGGTTTTGGTCTGTCACAGCACCCGAAAGTATGTCGCAGACATCGGCAAAGCCGTTGTGATTGCAATCCAGTTCGCAGGCATCACCAACTCCATTGCCATCGCAGTCGGCTTGGGTTGGATTTGCCACATTTGGGCAATTATCAGTTGCGTTTAGAATGCCGTCACCGTCGAAGTCGTTAGATGGAAATGCCGTCCTCGCGACACGGAATCCGAAGTCTTTGCGGCGGGCGCCGGGACCGACGCCGTCGCTGGCACGGTACGACGAGCGGCAGCCGATGGAGCTGATGTCCCAACTGCCGCCGCGCAGCACGCGGGAAAAACCTGACGAAGGTCCTGCTGGGTCCGTCGCGTTGCCCGCGGCGTAACTTCCATACCAATCATTGCACCACTCAAACACATTGCCTGACATGTCGTACATGCCAAACGCATTGGCGGCTTTGCCGGCAACAGCATGTGTTGTGCCTCCTGAATTGCTGCCGTACCACGCAATGTTTCCAACCAGGCTGTCATCATTGGTGCCGTTGGGGTAGCCAGGCATGCTGTGAAACGCAGTGGTGGTGTTGCCTCGGCAGGCGTATTCCCACTCCGCTTCGCTTGGCAAGCGCAAATTTGTTGCGGTGTTAAAGCCAGCAATGTCATTAAAACTTACTTGCTCAACAGGGTTGTTGGGGTTGCCACTGAAATAGCTTGGATTACTGCCCATTATGGCTTGCCACTGCGCTTGGGTTACTTCGGTCTTACCCAAATAAAAGGCCCTAGTTAAGGTGACCGTGTGCACCGGCGGAGCCCAGCCTTCTTCACCCATATTGAATATGCCACCAGGAATTAGCAACATTTCTATGCCACTGGAGTTGTCGCGCACGCGCCAAGGACTTCCACTTGCAACAATCTTTTGTCGAAGGACTGCGTCAGTAACGACTGCAGGATTTGGCGTTTGTTCAAGAACGGTGTACCACGATGCTTCCCCCCAAGCCACTCCATTCAAAGCCATGGCACCCGCCACAACAGCAAGCGTGGAAACAGAACTGAATAATTTTGCGACGGTGTTTGTTGGTTTCATTGCTGTATCTCCAAATAAGGCGGTGAAGTTTCTCGAGATGAGTGATATTGAGTCTGATTCTTGTACGGCGTGACGCAACAATTAGCGCGGCGCGTTGATAGTGCAATCGATTGGAGGTGGTGGATTGCCTTCTTGTGTCTCACCGTAGCGCGAGAGGACAGATCCGAGATCAGCAGCGTCGACCCTTTGGTTTGCATCTACATCGGCAGGGACGAATGTTGTGAGGCCGTTGTCTACAGTGCGCCAACCGAGGAAGTTACCTGTTGATGGGGTAAATAAATTTGACTGTGTTACGTCGTTATAAGGAGAATAAAAAGCCCCTAGGTTACGAAGTTCAATGGTGTTGTCACTCCAAATTCGATAGGCAAAATGCATTGCACTACTTGCCGTTCCAACTGCATACACACTCGCACTCACAATACGCCTATCGCCTGTCACCTGCGCGAACGCCTGCTGACCAAAGCGTGGCGACGCGATGAATGCAGCACCAAGAACACACGCACCCAACACAGCCAAGCCAAAGCCCGTTGACATTTGTTTCATAGTTTCATTCCTTTGTTAGTTGTTGCACATCCCGAAAGACCACGACATGCGGCCATGGTAGACCGATCGTCCGTGAAACATGCCACGGATTCGGGGAAAGTCAATTAAATGGCAACAGTTGTGGTGATATAAGACTTAATGGCGTCTGAGATCTCTTTCGGTTGATCTTGCCATATATTGATTTGGTAATCGTGTTACCAATCATTCTTTTAATTCTCATTTTACTCTGCGCGACATCCACCGTTGTGCTGGCGGTTCTATGGTCTCGTTCAAAGCAGGCCAGCTCGCACTCACTGAAATTAAATGAAGATTTAATGGCACAAGTTCGCTCGGGAAATGCAAATGCCACTAAAGAAAACAATGCATTGCGTGAAAATGTACTTCAAGTTTCCTCAAAACTCACCAATATCGTCAAAGAAAATAATGCATTGCGTGAAAATGTACTTCAAGTTTCCTCAAAACTCACCAATATCGTCAAAGAAAACAATGCATTACGTGTAAATGTCGTTAAGGAAACAAATGCATTGCGAGAACAGAAACTATTAACCGACGAATTGAAGGTGCAAATTCGCGAGGTATCTGATCGTGAAAATATGACATCCGCCAACTTAAGCAAAGCAAATATTGCTTACAACGCACTTCGAGAACAAGCACAGCAAAAATTATCTCAGGCATCCGAATTTATTAATCAATTAAAGGTTCGCTATAACAGAATTGCCCACTGGGAAGAAGTGCAGGACAATGTCGAGAAGGCCAAGGAAATTAGTAAATCAGTAGCGATTCTAAAAAAAACTGCTAGAGCATTCAAAAATGCGATTGAAGGATATGGAACAAAATATATTGTTCCTCCTCAGTCAATACTTGATGAGTTGGCAAAAGATGCAGCGCACACTGATCCCGGCCAAAGGCTTAAAGCGGCTAGAGACCGCTCTCGTGAAATTGTGAAAGAGGGAGACGCAGCTAAATGTGATGATCAAGATTCTAAACAAGGTGCGATGGCTGCAAATTTTGTTCTCGACTCCTTCAATGGAAAAGTTGAAATCATTCTTGCGAGCGTGAAGGTGGACAACATCGGAACTCTAATTCAAAAGATTGAAGATGCATTTATCATTGTGAATGAACATGGCGCGGCATTTCAAAATGCGCGTATTGAAAAGAAATATCTAAAGGCTCGTCTCGCAGAATTGCAATGGGCGGCACTCGTGCAACGAATCAAACAAGAAGAGCGCGAAGAGCAGCGGCTCTTAAAAGAGCAGATGCGAGAAGAAGCGCTGGCACAAAGGGAATTTAAACGAGCAGAAAAGGAAGCGAAGCAAAAAGAGGAATCACTTGCGAAGGAACGACAATTGATTGAAGTTTCTAAGAAACAGGCCGTCTTAGAGCAAAGAGCTCAGTATGAATTGTTACTTCGAGAAGAACTTAAGCGCGTGAGTGAAGAGCAGAGAGTCGCATATGAGTCACGCTTTCGATTGGTAATGGAGCAAAAAGTTGCAGAGAAAGCAGCCGAGTTTTCAAAACAATTAGAAGATGCCGATGCCAGAATCAAGACGCTTGAAGAAATGAAGGAGCGCGCCAAATCCATGGCGCAGCAAACCAAGAAGGGAACGGTTTATATTATCTCCAATATTGGCTCATTCGGACAGGACATATTTAAGATCGGACAGACTCGCCGATTAGAACCTCGTGACAGAATCTGGGAATTAGGAGATGCAAGCGTACCGTTCGAATTCGATATTCATGCACTCATTCCATCTGATGATGCTCCCAGATTAGAGAAAGCACTGCATGAACAATTCATTCTGGGCAAGGTCAATAAAATGAATTGGCGTAAAGAATTTTTCAGAGTCGATCTCTTGGATATCAAGAAAGTTGTTGAAGAAATGCAAGTCGAAACCGACTGGACAATGCTTGCAGAGGCGAAGCAGTACCGTGAGACACAAGCATTAGAAATCACATTTAAAAAAGACCCAAAAATTCGTCACCAATGGCTACGGGATCAGCAAGGAGTGAAATTTGAAAATTCTTTACCAAATGCGCCTGCTGATGAAGATGAGGAGGGCTAGCACCATTGCTCGATAATTCGATCAGTGCTATGTACTGATCTTACAGACGCACAATTCTTATACCACGGGGAAGTTATTCCTCACCCAATCTTCAACCGTTTCTGTTCCAGCGACGCGAATGATTCGGGTACGCCTGTAACGACCGTCAAATTGAATCCTTTGCCTTGATGGTCAAGACCCATGCGGTCGCCGTACTTGCGTGGAAGCAACTTGGACAGAATCCAACGCCGCGTTTCGATTTGCAGGCGCCTCATTTGCACGGCCGCGCTATCAATCGCGCCAGCAGCGTTGCGTTCAATCGGCGCGTCGGCCAATTCAATCAAGCCATCACCAAGCGTTTCAAGTCTGATTTGCATGGACGATTCGTACAGTTGACGAAAGCCGTCGTATTTTCCGTTTGCGATCCAACGAAAGATCGCTGTTGTGCTGGGCATATCTGGGTCGCTGCATATCGCACGAATGGATTCACCGTCTGCAATTCGTTGGCAAATCTTCGCGGCGAGTGTTTCGGTGAAGATGGTTGGTCGGCCGTTGGGTTTCTTAGTCTTTGTCATTCACCCATTTTCGAAATCGCAAGATTGATATGGGTACCTATCGAAACAGTCGAATGCTGATAAAAAATGCCTTTAATACTTTAAATGTGATTTCCTATGAATACATCCGCTCTAATATTTCAGCGGGCTGACTAAAGATGCATACTTGTCGTTATATTATTGTGATGGAAGAAGAATCTGAAAAGCCTCCGGTCAAGCCACCTAAGGGGTTTTTTGATGGGGCTGGTGAATGGTTTGTAAAATTGCTAATACTTTCTGCTATCTATAGCGCTTTTCGATATGCAATTAAACATGATTTTTTTGGCTGAGCATTCTATTTGAGCCAGTCAACTCGTTTCGCCATTCTCTGACACGCACGCAAACATCGCCAATCATGGTCACGCCGGTAGGACATAGATTTTGAAGGCCGCCCCCGCCTTACGGCTCCTTTGGCGTGTTCAAGTCTTTCGTTGGCAGGTCTATCGTTCCATCTGAGAATGTTGCAGCGCCGATCCGCGACTTCCCGTCAATGTCGGTCAATAACACCATCGCATTTCCATCAGCGTTTGTTATTTCTGCGATCCTAACTTTCCCGTTCTTGTCGGTCAATTGCACGTTCGCGTTTCCATCGGCGAGTGTTGCCGCCCCGATCCGCCCCTTTCCGTCCTTGTCGAACCATGCCACGCTCGCTTGTCCATCGGCGTGTGTTGACGCCGAGATCCTAAGTTTCTCGTCCTTGTCGCTCAATGCAACGCTCGATGTTCCATCGGCGAATGTTCCCGCGTAGATCTGTATCTTCCCGTCCTTGTCGAGCCATCCCACGCTCGCTTGTCCATCGGGATTTGTAAACGCAGTAATCCGTTTTTTGCCGTCCGCGTCAACGACACGCCAAACATTGCAAGTGATTGTGTTAAAGGTCGGATTGCGTTGCGAAACGACATAGCCCACGAACGCCACAGCGAAGACGATATTGATAATGGTTTGAGTTTTCATCTATGAAGCGTACCTGTCGCAACCCATCAACAACGCGACTGGCTCAACGCAAGGCAAACGCAAAACAAAGAAGTGGGCGCTACAGGACTCGAACCTGTGACATTCGCTGTGTAAAAGCGACGCTCTAGCCAACTGAGCTAAGCGCCCATGATCTAAGTCAATTCAAACCAAATTCAAACAAGCGAGGCGGACGGGAATCGAACCCGCAACCACCGGCGTGACAAGCCGGTACTCTAACCAATTGAGCTACCACCCCAATCGCAACAGCGAATTGAAGAGTGTAGCGATCTCCGTGTAGAGGTCAATCAGGCTTGAAAGTGGCTTTAAATGCCACGACGAACTGGCTTGAAAGGCGCTTTAATTTGGATTCAATGCGGGGCAAATTCGGGGGCAAATGCAGGGGCAAATGCAGGCGCAATGCCGCGCGTTTTACGCGTCAAACCAATCGCCACCAATACCTCCGTCCGCCTGCAACGGCACATCCAACTGCATTGCCCCCTCCATGATTTCCTTCATGCGCGCCAGCACCGCGTCGGCCTCTGCCTTGGGGCACTCCACCAACAGTTCGTCGTGAATCTGCAAAATTAAACGCGCCTTAGGAAATTCTTTTGGCAGAGCCGCTTGCAGACGCACCATTGCAATCTTGATCAAGTCGGCCGCACTGCCCTGCACCACCGTGTTAATGGCCATGCGCTCACCCAACGCACGCTCGTTGGGATTCATTGAATGCACTTGCGGAATTGGCCTGCGCCTGCCCAACATGGTTTGAACATAGCCGCGCTCCTTGGCTTGCTCCACGCAGTGGCGCAGAAAAGATTCAATGCCGACAAATCTTTTCTTGTAATCCTCGATCACTTTGCGCGCGTGCTCAAAATCACTTTGCGCGCCAAGTCGACGCGCCAATCCGTAGGGCGTAATGCCGTAGACAATTCCAAAGTTCACCATTTTCGCGGCGGAGCGTTGTTCGCTGGTGACTTCATCAATGGCCACGCTAAATGTTTCCGCGGCCACGGCCTTGTGAATGTCCTTGCCGTCAACAAATGCCTGCTTCAGCGCGGCGTCATTGGATAAATGCGCCAACATGCGAAGTTCAATTTGTGAATAATCAGCGCTTACAAGCGCGTTGCCGGACTCGGCTTGGAACGCGCGGCGAATTTCTTTTCCGTCCTCACTGCGAATGGGAATATTTTGCAGGTTGGGGTCGCTGCTTGAAAGTCGGCCCGTTGCAGTACCCGCTTGATGAAAGCTGGCGTGCACGCGGCCGTCGGCGGGATCGATAGCCTCGCGCAGGGCTACCAAATATGTTCCAACCAACTTGGTGAGTTGGCGATACTCAAGCACCAACTGCGGAACGGCGGTCTTTACGCGCGGATCGTTGGAAAGTTTTTCAAGAACCTCAACGTCGGTGCTGGCGCCGGTCTGGGTTTTCTTCACCACGTGTAGGCCAAGGCCAGGCAGAGCGCCGGTGGTTGGAGAAAATAAAATCTCCGCCAGTTGCTTTGGTGAATCCAAGTTGAAGGGGCGCGGACACAGTTCCATCACTTGCTCGCGCAAGGCGTTTGCGCGTTGCTCTAGGCGAGTGCGTTGGCGATCCAGTTCCTGCGCGTCCACATGAATTCCGTTTTGTTCCATGACCGCAAGCACATGCACCAGCGGCAACTCCAATGTTTGCAGAAGTTGGTCCATGCCCATGTCGTGAATTTGCGGGGCGAACAATTCATGAAGGCGCAGCGACATATCAGCGTCTTCGGCGGCATATTCCGTGGCAAGTTGCAGTGGGACTTTGTCAAATGTTTTCTGAAACTTGCCACTGCCGATGAGCGATGAAATAGAAATGTTGCGATGGCCCAGCAACATTTCACAAAGCGAATCAAGTCCGTGACTCATGCGGCCGGCGTCGATTAAGTGGCTGCTAATCAGCGTGTCGTTGCGCAGGCCCGCAACGTGAATGTTGTGGCGCGCAAGAACCATAATGTCAAACTTGGCGTTGTGGCCGGTCTTTGCAATGCTGGCGTCTTCAAGCAGTGGTTTTAAGATGGGCAGAATCTGCTCCCACGTCATGTGCGATTCTGGCTCGGGACTGCGCACAGGTATGTACACGCCGGTGCGAGCTGAGATGGAAAGCGATACTCCCACCAAGCCCGCGCGCGACGGGTGAATGGAATCGGTTTCTGTGTCAAAGGCAAGCATTACATTTTTTGTGTCGCGCACTTGCTGAATAAATGCGCGCAGTTGCTCTGGCGTGGCGATCATGTTGTACACGCCGTCGCGCGTGGCGCTGGAATCAATCACATACGACCCCGCCCCCGGACCCGCCCCCGCTTGCGTTTGCGAATTCGTGCTGTCGCTAGACATCGCATCAAACAAACTTGGACCTGTGTCCGCGCCCTTCTTGCGCTTGATTGGTTTTTCTTGCGCACTATCGGCGCCACTCGTTGCGCCACGGGTTGCACCCGGCTTGGAACGCGCGGCGGCGCTTTGCGCGGAATTGCTTTGATCCGCCGCAACAGGCGCGCCACCAAGCAGCGCGTCCATTTCACCTTTAAGGCGGTGAAAACCAAGTTGACGCATCAGTTCAACAACTTGCTCGCGATTCTGTTGGTTCAACTTCAACGGCGCGTCTTCAATGCCAACTTCAACGTCGCAATCACTTTTAAGCGTGACTAAGTTGCGACCCAACACAAAAAGCGCGCGCGCTTCCTCAATGGCCTCGCGGCGCTTGGGCGTGAGCTCGTGCACATGCGCCAGCACGCCATCAAGCGAACCATATTGCGTGATCAGCGCAACGGCGGACTTTGGACCAACACCTTTTGCGCCAGGAATATTGTCGGCGGTGTCACCCATAAGCGTGAGCATGTCAATCACTTGGTCGGGGCGAATGCCTTTGGTTTCCCATAGCGCGTCGGCGGTCAACACCGCGCCGTTGGAGGCGTCAAAGAGCGCGGTCTTCTCATCCAGAATTTGCGCAAGATCTTTGTCGCGGCTGGCAATACGAATTTCCCAATCGGGGTGCGCTGTTCGCACGCGCTTCACAATTGTGGCGATGGAATCATCGGCTTCCACTTCTGGAATTGCGACAACGGGAATGCCAAGTAGTTTGCACAACTCAACACAGCGCGCTACTTGCGGACGAAAATCATCCGGCGGGGCTGAGCGATTGGCTTTGTAGTTTGGATCAATCTGCGAGCGAAATGTGCCTTGATCGCCCGCTTGATCAATCACAAGAATAAGTCGCTGTGGATTTTGCTCGCGCAGTAAGCGCAGTAAAACGCCGGCGAAACCAAACACCATGTGCGTGGACTCGTTGGTGATTGGGCTGGTCATGCCCGAGCGAATGGCGTGGTAGGCGCGGTGAAATTGCGCGTGACCGTCGATGATCCAAAGATTGTCCACGATTATTTCCGCGCTGAATGGCTGGCTACGGCCTTGGCGTGCAACTGCGTGATCAACGCGCGCTCCTGCGGCGACATTTCCGTTTGTCGGCGCGCCATGACAATTTCCGCCACGGACAAAAACTTATCCAGGCGATACATGGCTTCACCCGCGTCGGTGCGCCAAGTGAATCGCTCGGTGTACAACGATGGCGGCGTGCTGGAAGCGATCATGGAACCAGTTCCAAGAACGCAACCCGTCATAATGCGCGTGCCGATCGCGGTCTTGACATGGTCGCCAATCACGCAACCCATGAACACGCGCCCCGTTGACTCAGCCGCCTCACCCGCGCCAAGCTGCATGGAAACTTCCGCGTATGTGTTGAGCAAATTTGAATTCAGCGTGCCCGCACCCAGGTTCACCCATGAGCCAACAATCGCGTCGCCCAGATGGCCGTCGTGCGTCTTGTTGCTGTTGCCCTGCATAATCAGCGAGCCAACTTCGCCGCCAACTTTGCAGCGCGGACCAATCACAGTGCGCGTTTTGATGGTGGCGTGCGC
>CANKBX010000028.1 GCA_947480055.1 Planctomycetaceae bacterium | reverse complement strand
AGCTTTTGTACGACCTTGGATTGAATCGTCCCAGCGCGCCGTTCACGGCTTCTGGACCAGGCATGGGTTCAGGCGGAACCATTCCCAGCGCGGGCTAGTTTTGCAATGGCAATATAAAAATGCACGCGTGGATGGCAGTTCTATGCGCGCGCTACAAACTGCTTGAATGTTCAAGGCTTTGATGCCGCTGTGTTTCAACATGTATTAAATGTTGATGCACTCCAATGGCGCGTGGGTCGGTGGGATCCAGCTGGTCCCAACGAATTCGCTCATACGTTCCATCGCCACGCATCTGCCATGATTGACGGCAATCATTCAAGCACGTTTGAATCACATCCCAAAGCCGAGCCCGATGCTCCATAAGCAAAATTGGAGTGGCCGCCTCAACACGCGTTTGTAAATTGCGATACATCCAGTCGGCGCTGCCGATGAACATTTCGCCGTCGAGTGGATTTTTCTTGCCCGCTTGAAACCAGAAAATTCTGCTGTGCTCCAAGAAACGCCCCACCACGCTGCGCACGCGAATATTGTCGCTGAGACCGGGAACGCCTGGTCGCAAACAGCAAAAACCGCGGACAATCAAGTCAATTTGAACGCCGGCTTGGCTGGCGCGATAGAGCGCGTCCATGATGCCGCGGTCCTCAAGTTGATTCATCTTTGCGATGATGCGGCCCGGCATTTCAGGCTTGGTGAGTTCAATCTCCTGCTCGATCAATTGCACGAAACGTTTCTTCATGGCCACCGGCGCAATCAGCAGGCGCAGATAATCGCGCTGACGGCTTCGACCAGTCATGTAATTGAAGAGACCCGTCAAGTCCTCCGTGATTTGCGCGTCGCATGTCAACAAACCAATGTCCTCGTACAACCGCGCGGTCTTGGAATTGTAATTGCCCGTGCCGATGTGTCCGTAGCAACGAATGCCGTCGGCCTCTTGGCGCACAACCAACGCGGTCTTGGTGTGGGTCTTGAGTCCAACCACGCCGTAAGCCACGTGCACGCCCGCGTCCTCCAACTTTCTCGCCCAACGAATATTGCGCGCCTCGTCAAAGCGCGCGCGCAATTCAACCAACACCGCAACTTGCTTTCCACTTTCGGCGGCGTGAATGAGGCTGGTGATAAATGGACTATCGCCGCTGGTGCGGTACAAACTTTGCTTGATGCAAAGCACCTTTGGATCTTTCGCCGCCTGCTCAATGAAGTGCTCGATGCTGGCCTCGAAACTTTCGTACGGATGGTGCAGCAACACGTCGCCCTTGCGAATTCGTGCGAAAATATCGTAGTTTCCGTGGCCAACCTGCGGGGGCTTCAGCGGTGTCCATGGGCTGAAATGAAGCGGCGCATCATCCAAATCCGCGATCTCGTTCAGCGCTCCATACTCCAACAATCCGTCGGCCTCATAAATATCCGCCTCGTCAATTTCTAGTTCGTCCATTAGAAATTTAAGAATGCGAGGGTTCGCGTCGCTTGGAATTTCCATACGCACCACGCGGGCGAATCGGCGCTCGCGCAGTTGCTGCTGTATCGCCTCGAGCAGATCGTCAGCGTCATCGTTGTCGTTGTCAATCTCAGCATTGCGCGTCACGCGAAATGGAAGCACCTTTAGGATTTCCATTCCAGGAAAGAGCTCGTCTAAATTATGCTCGATGATGTCTTGCAAAGGAATCCAACGGCGCGTTCCTGGCACGCAATATAAGCGCGAAGGAATCTCGGGCACTTTCACGCGCGCAAAAAGTTGCTCGCTCTCGCCGGGTCGTTGCAACATCACGCCAAGGCTGACGCTCATGTTGGAGATGAATGGAAATCGATGTCCCGGATCCACCGCCAACGGCGTGAGGATTGGAAAAACATTGTGGCGAAACCACGCGCGTGCCTCATTCTGCTCGTCGATGTTGAGCCCATCCCATTTCAGAAGATCAATTTGCTTCTCGCGAAGCGCTGGTAAAAGCTCATTTTTTAGCGTGTTTGCCTGGGATTTGGCCATGGTGACAACGCGCTCGCGAATGCCGGCGAATTGCTGCGCGGGCGTGAGCGACTCCACCACCGGCCCGGCGCGCCCCTGCTCGATCTGGTCGCGCAAGGAACCCACGCGCTTCATGAAAAACTCATCCAGGTTGCTTGAGAAAATGGAAAGAAAACGAATTCGTTCCAATAACGGCGTTCCAGAATCGTTGGCCATGTCCAAGACCCGGCGGTTGAATTCAAGCCACTCAAAATCACGGTTTAAAAATCGCGCGGGATCCGTGAGGGCCGTGAGGGCCGTGAACGTGCTTGAAGGCGCCGCGCTGGCATCAACCGCGGGATCAAGTTGAATGCGGGTGCGTTTCAACGCGCCACCTGATTCGGCGCGAAGCATGCTTCGCAATGCGGCGCTTCAACCACGCGGACTTCCTTTATACGCACACCACTGGGCAACCTCGCGCCAACTTGCTCCGCGATATGTCGCGCCACAAGTTCCGCGGTTGGATTGATCCGATCAAATGGCGCGGTCTCATTCAAGGAGCGATTGTTGAATGGATGGATGACCTCATCGAGTGAATTTTGCAGCTGATGGAAATCACAAAGCAATCCATCGGAGTCAAGCGCGTCTGCGCACACCGCCACGGTGACTTGCCAGTTGTGCCCATGCATGGGCTCGCGCACTCCCGCCATCACAATGGCGTGCGCCGCGGAAAATGTGCGTTGAATTCGGAGTTCAAACATGAAATTGAGTATATGGTCTGCCCGCAAATGTGCCGCAATATTGAATGTTTCACCGCGATGTGGAAATCGTTATTGTTTCATGATGAACTCCGCACCTTTGATGCTTAGTGTTTCCGGCGCTCGGGGCATTGTTGGCAAAACCATGACGCCGCAAGTGGCGCATGCGTTTGGCTTGGCTTTCGGTTCGTGGTTGATTGAGCATTCAAACAAAGCGCCGCATGTGATCACTGGCCGCGATGGCCGCGAAAGTGGCGCGGAACTTTTGGAGCATGGCATCGCGGGTTTGCTTCGCGCCGGTTGTCGCGTGACGGATCTTGGCGTGGCCATGACGCCGACCGTTGGAGTGATGGTGTTGCACACGCGCGCGGACGGCGCGCTGATTTCAACCGCGAGCCACAATCCAATTGAGTGGAATGGTTTCAAATGTCTTGACGCGTCGGGCGCCGCGCCGCCGGTGGCGCAAGCGAATGAAATCATTGAGGGATTTAAAAAAAGATGGAATCCAAACAACGTTGAACGCGCGCCAACGCCGATGCATGACATGAATCAAGTTGTCCGCCAAGCTGACGCGGATGAGATTCATGTGCGACGCGTGCTGGAGTTGATCGACCGCGAAAAAATTCGCGCCGCGAAACTGAGCGTGGTGGTGGACAGCGTCAACGGCGCTGGTTGCCGCGCGGTTGGCTTGTTGTTGGAACAATTGGGCGTGCGCCTTGAACACCTCAACGGCGTGGTCACTGGCGCATTTGCGCACACCCCGGAACCAACCGAAGCCAATTTGCATCAACTCGCTGATGCCGTTGCAAAAGGCTCATTTGCCTGCGGTTTCGCACAAGATCCAGATGCAGATCGCTTGGCGATTGTGGATGAGAACGGCCGCTACATTGGCGAGGAATACACATTGGCGCTGTGCGCGCTACGCGTGCTTGAACGCGTTGGCTCTGGCGCCATGGCCACCAATCTCAGCACCAGTCGCATGATTGATTCTGTCGCTGCAAAATTTTCCGGTAGCCGCGTGTATCGCAGTGCCGTGGGCGAAGCGAACGTTGTGGCCGCCATGAAAAATTCCAATAGCGTGATTGGTGGCGAAGGCAACGGCGGCGTGATCTGGCCAAGCGTGTGTTGGATCCGCGATTCACTCAGCGGCATCGCGCTCACGCTTGAACTTCTGGCCACACGCGATAAAAAATTATCGGTGATCGCGGCGGAAATTCCCGCTGTGTCGATGATCAAACGCAAACTTGAACTTTCGGGCATTGGTGGAATTGCGGCGGTGCAGCCCGCGCTTGAGCGCGTGGCCGCGGCGTTTGCCAGCGCCAAAGTTGACACGAGCGACGGCGTGCGCGTTGATTTGCCAAACGGCTGGGTGCATTTGCGCGCCAGCAACACCGAGCCCATTATTCGCCTGATCGCCGAGGCGGCGACTGCGAGTCAGGCCAACGCCTTGGCCGACGAAGTGGCTGGAATCGCTGGATTGCCCGCGTAAATACAGCAACTTATTTTTGGAAGACCGCGGGCAATTTGCTTTCGCACATGACGTGCTTTGGTGGCGTGGTGGAGCAATCAATATGCACCATGAAAAATCCGCCACCTTTATGCTTGCGAACCGCCGGCCACATGATGTGCCGATCTGTCCAAGGAATATTTTGCTGCTCAACTTCGCTCAGCGCAACCCACTCCAACCGTCCCTCGTCAAATTCATTCTCAGGAATAAGCGCGGGGTCAATCAAACGAGTTGTCTCGAATAAGAAAATCAGCCAGTGCACCTGGCCTTGATAGCCCTTCTCGCTGACCACTCCCATGCAACGCACATCGTCGCTGGCGAGCGTGATGCCGGCCTCCTCGGAAATTTCCCGGATGGCGCATTCATGCGGACCCTCGCCTTGGCTGATTTCAAGTTTGCCACCAATGGGGCTGCACATTCCAATGTTGGGTTGCTTCTTGCGATGCAACAAAAGAACGCGCCCCTGCTTGTCCCACAAGTAGCATAAAACAGCCACTTTATATGGCAAATTCTCAACGCTGTATTGCGCGGAATGAAGATCGCTCAATGCACCCTCTCTGTTTGAGTTACGCCGCACTGGCCTGACATCAAGCCCGCGTGATGTAAAAGTTCGGCGATTATTTTTTGCGTTGCCGCGGTCGCGCCCACCAATGGCAATCGAACGGCGCCGCTATCACGGCCCAAGATTTGCATGGCGGTCTTGATGGGAACTGGATTGGTGTCCAATGAAAGCAAGCCCTTGGACAGCGGCAAAAGTTTTTCATGGATCACGCGCGCCGCGGCAAAATCATTTTGAACGCACGCGTGAATCAGCGACTGCACCAACGCAGGCATGACGTTGCTGACCACGCTGACAACGCCAATGGCGCCGACGGCCGCGAAGGCAAGCGTAAGCACATCGTCACCCGACAAGATTGGCATGGCGCAGCGACGACGAATTTCCGTGGCGGATTCAATGCTGCCGGTGGCCTCCTTGATGGCGACAATGTTTGGATGCTTGGACAAACGCTCCACGGTCTCCGGCAAAATTGCCACGCCGCAGCGGCCAGGAATGGAATACAGAACGACGGGCAAGTCGGCAGCGTCGGCGACATGCATGAAATGCTGGTAAATGCCCTCTTGATTTGGCTTGTTGTAATACGGCGCGACATGCAACGCGGCGTCCGCGCCCAGCGCCGCGACCAACTTGTGCAACTTCACCGCGGTGGCGGTGTTGTTGCTTCCGGCGCCGGCCATCACTTGCATACGCAACGACTTGGCGGTCTCCACCGCGGTGGCGACAACCTGCTCGTGTTCCTGCGCGCTCAATGTTGGCGATTCGCCAGTGGTGCCACACGGAACAATTCCCGCCACGGCGCCTTCGGCCTGCGCGCGGATTTGCCGCTTGAAACATTCCACATCAACGCGCGTTGCGTCGCTGGTGAATGGCGTGACCATGGCCGTCCAACAACCGGACAATGCGAGTGGTTTGTTTGAACTCACTTTTGATCCTCCAACATTGCGGCTTTGATTTCGCGCACGGCTTCTTGCATGCCCACAAAGATAGAGCGGCTGACGATTGAATGCCCGATGTGAAGTTCATGCAATTGCGGCAAGCGGGCGACGGGCCCAACATTGGCCACATTCAGCGCGTGGCCGGCGTTGAGTTGCAAACCAAGTTCACGCGCGTGACGAGCCGCCACATGCAACGCGTCAAGCTGATGATCCGATTGCTTTCCAAGCAACGCGCCCGACTGCGCATGCACCGCGTGAGCCCACGGACCAGTGTGCAGTTCACAAATCGCGGCGCCCACTTTGCGCGCGGCGTCGATTTGCTTGCGATCGGCGTCAATAAAAAGACTCACGGGAATCCCGGCGCCCGTAAGCATGCTCACCACCTCGGTGAGCCATGGAATTTGTCCCGCGGCGTCCAGGCCGCCCTCGGTTGTCAACTCTTGGCGCCGTTCCGGAACCAACATGGCCGTGGCTGGTTGCGTGGCGATGGCGAAGCGCACCATCTCCTTTGTCGCGGCCATTTCCAAATGCAACCGCGTGGACACATGCTTCTTCAAGCGCGCCACGTCGGCGTCTTGAATATGCCTTCGATCCTCGCGCAGATGAACGGTGATTCCATCGGCGCCACCACGTTCGGCTTGCGCCGCGGCAAGCACGGGGTCGGGTTCGTCTCCCTTGCGCGCTTGGCGAAGGGTGCAAACATGATCCACATTGACGCTCAGAAGAGGCACGAACAAAGAGTAGCCGCTAAGATCAACACGAGATGAGCGCATTTGACCAACAACTTTCGTTGCTCAAAAAAGAAATGACCGTGCAAGGTCGCCGCGTGCTGGATTTATGCACGCAAGCGGTGGATTGTTTCTTTGACTCCGACATAGACAAGGCGCGCGAAGTGATCTTGGCCGACAATGCGATCGACAAGGCCGATGTGGAGATTGAACGCGCCAGCGTGCCCCTGTTGGCGATGGGCCAGACCCAGGAGCACGCGATCCGCTCGGTGCTGACGATTGTGAAAGTGAACAACGAACTTGAGCGCATCGCCGACGACGGCGTGACCATTGCCGAGCGCGTGTTTGACGCACGCCGTTTCACCGAGCGAACTCCCGACACGTTTCGCGTGATGGCCAACAGCGTTCTGGGAATGCTGCGCGACGCCACGCGCTCGCTTGAACGGGAAGACGCCGCGTTGGCGCGCCAAGTGTTGCTGTTCGATGACACGGTGCAGCGCTTTAAAAAAGAAATATTGTTGGACGCGGAGAATCAAGTGGCAAGCGGAGCGTTCAGCGCGGGCTTCGCTTTCCGATTGCTCACGGTGGTCAAAGCCGTCGATCGGATATCGGATCACGCCACCAATATTTGCGAGCAGGTGATTTATCTGCGGCGTGGCTTGATTGTGCGACATAGACCCGATGGATGGAGCGATCCGGAATTGCCGCAATCAATGGGCGCCGATTCCGGAAATGAAAGTTGACGGCGCGGCATGAATCAGCGTTCAGGCGAGTGCCTGAAACGCGTCCTTGAATTATGTCTTTCATAAATATCGAAACTCAATTTAAATTGCAACCATGGATCGAATGCAACAAACAAAAGAACGACTGGATCGCGTTGGACAAGCGCATCTACTTGTTGGCGCCGAAAAATTAGGCGCGCCCGAGCTGGTTCGTTTTCTGAATGAAATAAATTCGCTGCCACTGGAGGATTTGGCCGGCATGCTGGCGCAAACAAGTTCGCAAAAATCCCGCGACTTGTCCGCGCTTTCGCCTCCCAACATCATTCATCACAATGCCGCAAATTCACAGGAGTTTCGCGAAGTTGGCGAAGAGTTGATCCGCCGCGCAAAGGTGGCGGCGTTCACCGTGGCTGGCGGACAAGGAACCAGGCTTGGTTGGCGCGGCCCCAAGGGAACCTATCCCGCCACCGTGGTCACGGGCAAGCCGCTCTTTCGCGTGTTCGCCGAGCAACTGCTGGCCACCGAGCGTCGCTACAGCGTGCGCATTCCATGGTTCATTATGACCAGCCCGCAGAATGACGCCGACACGCAAGCGTTCTTCGCCGACAATAATTATTTTGGAAGACACAAGCAGGAACACATCTTCATTCCACAAGGAGTGGTTCCATGCACCGACGCGGATGGGCGAATTCTTTTGTCGGACGCGGGACACGTTGCCACAAATCCCGACGGGCACGGCGGCGCCATTCGCGCGCTGCATCAAACGGGCGCGCTGAAAGAAATGGTCGCGCGTGGAATCACGCAGTTGAGTTACTTTCAAGTTGACAATCCGTTGGTCCGCGTGATCGATCCCGTTTTCATCGGAGCGCATGTGTCGGCCAAGGGATCCAGCGGCGAGATGAGCAGCAAGTGCGTGCCCAAGCGCAATGCCGCGGAAAAGGTGGGCGTTCTTTGCAATTTTCCAACTGCCAAAGGTGACCGCACCACGGTGATTGAATATTCGGATTTGCCGACGGTGATGGCGCAACAACGCGACGCCAGCGGCGAGTTGGCATTTGGCGCGGCGAACATTGCGGTACATGTGATCTCCGTCGAGTTCGCGCAACGCCTTGCCTTGAGCGCGGAAATTAAATTGCCGTGGCATAGGGCGCACAAAAAAGTTCCATGCTTTGACCCGGCCACCGGGGCGCACACTCAACCCGACAAGCCGAACGCTTTTAAATTTGAATGTTTTATTTTCGATGCGTTGCCACTGGCGCAATCAAGCGTCACGCTGCAAACCACGCGCATGGAGGAGTTCGCGCCGATTAAAAACGCCGAGGGCGAGGACAGCCCCGCGAGCAGCCACCGAATTCAAAGCGACCGCAATGGCGCGTGGCTTGAAAGCGTGGGCGTGATTATTCCGCGGCGAACCGATGGCAGCGTGGACGCCAAGATTGAGATCGGTCCACTTGCGGCGCTTGAAGCCAACGATTTGCGCAACCGAAACCCAGCGCGATCCATTCGCCGTGGCGAAGAATTTGTGATGTGACAGGCGCGTCCGGCGCGCAAATATAAATCACGCGGTGGTGGAGTTGTCGTGAAAGCGAACGTCCTTCACATGGATCGAAGGCGGAAAGCGGGGATTGCTGCTGGGCTTGGGGCAACCCACCGCGTCAAAGCGACGACCCGGCGTGAATAAATTTCTGTACTGCGCGTTGTGCCAAAATATAAGTTCGCCCTTGGCGCCGGTGTCATCCTGCACCAATAATTTCAAACCCGTCCCTGCAAGAATGTCGGTGCGCAAAACTTGAAAGCCGCGCATAAGAATATTTGGATCGGCAAATCCTTGACCGAATGGCCCAAGCGATTGAATGATGGGAATAGTTTTTTTATCCTTGACGTTTCCGTATGAAAGTTCGGCGTCGATTTCAAGCGCCGGCTTTTGAACGCCGTCGCGCATTTGCATTTTTGCGGCGCTTTCAAAGCGCGGGGCGAACGCCTCGAATTGATCAAAGTTCATGGAGCCCCCCGCCGCCGCCGCGTGTCCGCCAAAGTTGGTGAAAAATTTGGCGCAGTTGGTGAGGCACTCGTGCAAATCAAATCCCACTGGCGCGCGACCCGATCCCTTCCAACCACTGTCGCTTGCACCGAACAACATCACTGGACGAGTGAACTCCTCGGAAAGCCGACCCGCGGCCAAACCAAGAATGCCAGGGTTCCAACTTTTGTCCGCCATGACAATCGCGCAACGATCTTCAGCGTTCAATGACGCTGCGATCGCTTTGGCGCGCGCCACATCAACCATGTCCTTGGCGTTCTGTTTACGCTTCTCATTTAATTCATCCAACTTTGCCGCCATATTCTTGCATTCGGCTGGGTTTTCATTCAGAAGCAAATCCAGCGCTTGTGTGGCGTGCTCAAGCCGGCCCGCCGCGTTTAAACGCGGAGCGATTTGAAATCCAATCACGCTTGCGTCCATGATCGGACTGGCCAACGCGGCGCTAGGTATCAAGCAACGCAGACCTAGCACAGTTGTGTTTTTCAGAACCGCCAAACCGCTTCCAACCACGATGCGATTTTCATCGATCATGGGCATGACATCCGCGATGGTGGCCACGGCCGCGAGTGGAATTGCCTCATTCACAATCCACTGACGCAGGACTTGCGGCGGTTGATCGCCCGTGCGAATTCGAATCAAACGCTTGGCCACTTTCAGCGCCACCATTGCGGCACAAATTGGACGAAACGGCGTGTCGCCTAATTCAGGATGCGCGATCGCCTGACATTGCGGCAACTGCACATTTCCATCGCCGTCGTAACGCAATCGATGATGGTCCGTGATGGCCAATTCAATACCCAACTCTTGCGCGTGCAGCGCCTCTTCAATAGAAGACCCGCCACAATCAACGGTGATAACGGCTTCAATATCGCGCGCGCGCAAATCATCAAGCGCCTCGTTGTGCAATCCATATCCCTCGATCACGCGGTGCGGTATGTACGCAATCGGAGATGGCTGCACTTTCAATTCACGAAACAAGCGGATCAGAATCGCCGTGGCGCAAATTCCGTCGGCGTCGTAATCACCGTACACGGCGATGCGTTTGCCTTGCGTGATCCAACGATCCAAAACCCGCGCCACATTGTCCGCGCCATGCAAAGAGCCCGGATCGTGCATCAAGGCCAGAGGCGGCTGAGGCGTGGCGAACAATTGCGCATTGCGCTCGCCCGCAAGTCCGCGACAGCGAATCACCCGCTCGCGCAGACCAGTTGCAGAATCTCGAGCCGGCGCCGTTGAATGCCATTGGTATCTGGGAAATTCCACAGGCACAGCCTATACAAATTTCACTTTCAAATAATCGATTCCCATGGCATACTCCAACATCCACAAGGAGTCCCCTGATGAGTCATCGATACAAGTGCATTCTTTTGTTTGGCGCGCCCGGTTCTGGCAAAGGCACGCAAGGAAAAATTCTTGGACAAGTGCCAGGGTTCTTTCATCTTGCATGCGGCGATGTTTTTCGCTCGCTTGATTTGGCCAGCCCGCTTGGGAAAAAATTCATGACGCACTCTAGCAAAGGCGAATTGGTTCCGGATGAATTGACCGTTGAAATGTGGCAGCAAAATATGAAGGCGCAAGTGGCGCTGAGCATCTTCAAGCCGGCGCAGGATTTGCTGGTGCTTGACGGCATTCCGCGAACAGTGAGCCAGGCCAAGGCGCTGAAGGACTACATCGATGTTCTAGCGGTCCTTCATTTAATCTGTCCCGACCAAAAAGAAATGGTTCGACGCATGCGCCGCCGCGCTTTGAAAGAAAATCGACTGGATGACGCGGATGAAAAAGTGATTCACCACCGCTTTGATGTCTATCGAAAAGAAACCGAGCCCGTGCTCTCGTATTATCCCGCCGACATCATCCATGAGGTGCCCGCGACTGAGAGTCCGTCCATGGTTCTCATGTCGGTGCTGGATTTGGTGGCGCCGATTCAAGACCATCACTTTAAAAATCCACTGACGCTTTGAATCAGTGGCAATTTTATGGAACTTCGGTTGCCGGCGCCACTATTGGGGCGCTTGGCTCGGCAAAGCGCTTTAAAATAAATTGCGCCTCCAAAACTCTTTGCTGAAGTTGCATGTTTTGCGCGGCGCGCGGATCGCCGGGGTCGGCCTTGTCCAAATCATCCGCGTTGCCCAAGGGCATGGCAAGATCAACTGGACGCTCGATCATTTTTCCGTCTGGACCAATCAATGGCCGCCCTTGCGCGTCGCGTTCGGGCCGACGCAATGTGATCTTCACTTCGCGGCCAGGCGAATAATTCTGAATCGATTCAACAAGATCCATCGTGCTGGCAACCTTGTGCCCGTCGATCTCCTCGATCACATCACCCGCGCGAAGAAATTTTTCAGCCGGCATGCCCACGAGCGTGGCTTGAATCACAACTCCCGGACGATCCAGTGGCGCTTGCCCCATTCGAATTCCAAGCGCGCCGCGTGGACGATCCAACACGCGCCGACACGCCGCGGTGATCAATCGGCCGCGCGCCTCTTCGCTCAAAGTGAATCGATCAAGCACCGCCCAAATACTTTCGTCCGTGAAAGATCGATCGAGCAACTTTTGCGACGCCGCCTGGCGAATTTCAAATGATGGATTATCAAGCTCCCCGAGCAATTTCAACAACTCGGGTGACGGCTGCACAATTTCCAATTTGGCGCGCGACATCGACTCCTCTATGGCGCGATTCTGAACCATGTTTCCAAACCCGCCGTTGCGCCTGGCGTTGAGTATTTGCACGGCGCGATCCACATTCACGTTGCCATTGTTTGGGTTCACCGCGGGCAATCGATTTTTTTTATTGATGGCTTGATTGTTTGGCGCTTGCGGCAAAAGTGGATCCGCAATTTTATCCGGCGCGGCGTCTGGATTTGCTTGTGGAGTTTCCAAAGGCGGCTGCGCATCTTGCGCGCTTGCGGCGCACGACAAAACCAGCAATGCCACGCACAAAACAGAATTTCCACGCGCGCAATCCAACGCGAATTTCAAGATTGATTTCAAGCCTAGTTTCAGATCTGAAATCAGATCTGATTTCAGATCTAATTTCATTGCGCCCGCTCCGACATGATCGCGCGCGCCAGAGTGGCCGCATTGCTTTGAATCCATAAAGCGCGGCGCAATATCAGCGCCAACATTTTGTCGCCAGCAATGGTGGCGAACATTCCTGATTTGGCGATTGGGATCGATGCTTCCGCGACGCATGCCTCAATCATAAGCCATGGAACCATGTGGACAAATTTCAACAAAGTCACAGGCTCCACGCTGGAAAATCCGCTGGCGAAAGCCATGAATAAAGCCTCATCAATTTCGTGCGGCCAATTGTCGATGGCGCGCGATGGACCGGCGCGCACCGAATACTGCAAGAGACCGTTGGCCACGTCGGCGATCGCGGGCTCCAACCGCGCGGAATCAAAATCAAGCACGCCCGAAACACGCTCGCCCTGAAAAAGAATATTTCCCGGATGCCAATCGCCATGCACCACTTGGCTATCAAGTTGGTCGTAGCCAAGATCATCCACTTGCTCGGATGCGTGCTGATACAAGTTTGAAAGTTGTTGACACAAGTCAATCAAGGGCAATTGCGCGGCGTATGGTTGGTGGGCCAGTATCGCCGCGGGCACTCGGCGCAACGCCTCCACCACGATCAAGTTGCCGTGAAAACAAGATGCCTTCACATTTCCGTGCCACTGCATTCTCAAAGCCGCATGGTGCAATGTCGCCAACGCGCGGCCGGCCTCGTGCGCCTGACTGGGCAGGCGTTGCCAACGCTCCCCAGGAAGGAATAAAAATAATTCATAGATGCCGCCCGCGCGAACTTGAAATGTGGATTGATCCCGCGCCACTTGCACAAGCGCGATCGGCAATCCGGCGTTGCCCGCCGACATCATCACATGGTGGGCAAACCGAACGCGCTCAATGTCGGCCGTACGCGCGTGCCTGCGCTTCAACACAAATGTTCCGCGCTCGCATTCCACGCGCAACTTTGAACTTGTTCGACTGCCACCGGACATGGGCGCGAACTCCTTCACAAGACCCACATCCCAATGCCGCAGAATTTCGTTCACCTGATCCAGCGAAAAAGTTTCCGCAAGCGCCTCACTCCGCATTCGCGGCTTGCTCCTTGATTCGATCAATCGCGGTCTTCATTTCAACCACGCGCTTGCTGATCTCATAATCGGAGGCTTTGCTGGCGATGGTGTTGACTTCACGCAACATTTCTTGCGCCAAAAAATCCAGCGCGCGCCCAACAGCGTCAGGGCGCTTGGGATCCAACAACTGGCGATATTGATCCAAGTGCCCCTCAAGGCGATGCACTTCCTCGGCGATATCGCTGCGTTCGGCGAATGCCGCCACTTCTCGAAGCAAATCCTCCTCGCGCACAGTGGATCCAACTTCCGCCAACAATGTTTGCATGCGCGTTCGAAGTCGCTCGCGGTACAACGAGGCAACGTCCGGAACCCGCGCGGAGATTTCCTTCAAGCGCTCATCCAACGTGGCGCTGAAATTTCCAAGCTGCCCGCGCAACGCCTCGCCTTCGCGCTTGCGCATTTCATTCATGTTGGCGATGGCTTGATCAAGCAACGCGTCAATGCACGCGCGAGCGGTCTCGCACATGCGCTGCGAACCATCGTCAATGATCACACCTGGAAGCGACACCAACGAACTCGCGTCAAGCGAACCCTTGCGTCCATCGGGCATGACGCTTTCAAGTTGCGCCAAATAGTTTTTCAACACTTCGGTGTTGATGCGGCCCGCGCTTCGAGCCGTTGAATCGGTGGCGCGAACAGTGAGCGTGACGCTGCCGCGCGCAACTTTGGCCGCGAGCTTGGCTTCAAGTTCGCCTTCAAGCGGCGACAATTCGCTGGGCAAGCGAATCACTCCCTTAAAAAAACGATTGTTTACTGAGCGCACCTCAAGCGAAAGATGCAGGCCTTCGTGCGTACCCGACGCGGCCCCAAAGCCCGTCATGGAGCGAATCATAATTGTTGCGGTTTCGCGGGATTTGTCGCTGGAATAGTGACGGGCGCCGCTGTTGGCGCAGCCTCCGCAGCGGCGGGAGTTTCTGAAGATGGATTCGCAATTGGCGCCGCGGTTGGCGCGGATCCATCCGTCGATGGCGCTGTGACTGGAGTCACTGGAATTGCGACCGCGGGAGCGCTGGTTCCATCGGGCGCTGGCATGGTCGCTGAAGGATTGACTGGCGTGGATTGCGTGGTCGATTCAGTGACCGTTGGAGTGGAAGTTGTTGGCGCGGCTTGTGGATCAAATATGTTCAGCGCCATGGCAAGAATTAAATACACAACAAACACCGAGACTGTTCCAACGGTGAGCGCGTCGCCAGTGCGACCGCCGAAAGCCGTGTCCGTTCCACCACCGCCACCAAATGCGCTTGCGAGTCCACCACCTTGAGGTCGCTGAACCAAAATCACAAGAACCAATGCGACGCTAACCAAGATGAAAAGAAAAGTTAAAACGGTGAAGAAGACACTCATGAAATCCAAACTCCTAATTAGGGCGACTGCTTGTCGCCTGTGATGCGCTTCGAAGAATCGAAGCAAAGTCCGCCGCCTTTAAACTGGCACCCCCAACAAGCGCGCCCTGAATTTCAGGTTGCGAAAACAGGGATGTCGCATTTGCGGAATTCACCGAACCTCCGTAAAGGATTCGAGTCGCAGCAGCGAGCGAAGGATCATACAGATCTTCTATGTCCTTCCGCAGCGCGGCGTGGCTTATGGCGGCATCCTCAGGGCTGGCCGATCTGCCAGTGCCAATCGCCCAAATTGGCTCATATGCAATTTGAATTGCGCCCATGTGGTCTAAATGAATGCCTTTCAAGGCGGCGGAAATTTGGCGGCGGCAAACAGCTTCGGTCTGACCAGATTGACGCTCTTGCCAAGTCTCGCCTACGCAAAGCATCACGGAAAGCCCTGTAGAAAGAGCAATTGCGACTTTTTCGCCGATCAATTCATCTGACTCGGCTAAAAGTTTGCGGCACTCTGAATGTCCTATAATCACAATTTGCACTCCAACATCTAGCAGCATCTCGGCGCTCACTTGCCCGGTGAACGCTCCGTTGGCTTCGGCGCTCACCTGCTGCGCGCCAAGCAGCAATCCGCTGCCTCTAATAATGCTTCCAATGTGCTGTAAATATGGAAATGGCGCAAATACAGCGGCATCCACGCTTGCGGCCAGTGGTTCAAACGCGGCCACCAACTCCGTGGTCAACACAGTCGATGCCTCGCGCGTGCCGTTCATTTTCCAATTTCCGCCAATAAACATTCGTTTGGAATTGTGCTGCGTCATGCCAAGCAGGATAGCCACAGATTTCTAGAATCGCTGCATGCTCCGCGCCGCCGACATTCGTAAAACATTTCTGGATTATTTCGCACAACACGCTGGACACACCATTGTGCCGTCAAGTCCGGTGGTGCCGCACGACGATCCAACGCTGCTCTTCACCAACGCGGGCATGAATCAATTCAAGGATGTGTTTCTTGGCCGCGGCGCGCGCGAGTACAAGCGCGCGGTGGACACGCAGAAGTGCATTCGCGCTGGCGGCAAGCACAACGATCTTGAAGATGTTGGACGCGACACATACCACCACACATTTTTCGAGATGCTTGGCAATTGGTCCTTCGGCGATTACTTCAAGAAAGATTCCATTGAGTGGGCGTGGGATTTATTGACGCGCGTGTATGGACTTCCGAAAGATCGTTTGTATGCGACCTACTTTGGTGGTTCCAAAGAGGCGGGCCTTGAGCCCGACATGGAAGCCAAGACGCTGTGGGAAAAATTTCTTCCAGCGTCGCGCGTGTTGCCTGGCAACATGAAGGACAACTTTTGGGAAATGGGCGAGACTGGTCCGTGTGGTCCATGCAGTGAAATTCATTTTGATCGCATTGGCGGACGCGACGCCGCGGCGATGGTGAACGCGAGCGATCCCGACGTGCTTGAAATTTGGAACTTGGTGTTCATTCAATTCAACCGCGAAAATGGGGGAAAACTTACGCCTTTGCCCGCCAAGCACGTGGACACCGGCATGGGTTTGGAGCGGCTGGTTTCCGTCTTGCAGAACAAGCGCTCCAATTATGAAACTGATTTGTGGACGCCGCTCTTCGCGGCCATTCAAGCGGCGACCGGCGCCAAGCCTTATGCCAACACGCTCACCGATCCCGCCGACATTGCGTACCGCGTGGCTGCGGATCACGCGCGATGTTTGTGCAGCGCCATTGCGGACGGCGCGGCGCCAGGCAACGAGGGTCGCAACTATGTGCTGCGGCGAATTCTGCGGCGCGCGGCGCGCATGGGTCATCAACATCTTGGCGCGCGCGGTCCATTCTTGTATCAAGTAGTGGCCGAGGTGTGCGAATCCCTTGGCGATATTTTTCCGGAGCTTCGCGCGCAACAGAAACGCGTCACCGACATTATTCGCGACGAAGAAATTGCGTTTGGAAAAACACTGGAGCGTGGCATTGAACTTTTTGAAGTGGCGGCCAAGGCGGCGCGCGCCGCGGGCGGCGTGGTGAGCGCGCAAGACGCGTTTCGTTTGCACGACACCATGGGCTTTCCAATTGACTTGACGCAAGTGATGGCGCAAGAGCGCTCGCTCACCGTGGACGACGCCGGCTATCAAGAACTTATGGAGCGCGCGCGTGAAACCAGCCGCGCTGGAACGCAAGACGCGGCCCGCATCACGCTTACTCCAGACGCGATTGAGAAACTGCGAACGCTTCACGTGGCGCCCACCGACGAAACGCCTAAATTTGCTGGGAAATCGTGCACGAGCCGTGTTGAAGCCATTTGGGATGGAAAGCATTTGCAGGAGAAACTCGAAGCCGGAATTCCCGCTGCGGTGATTGTGAAACGAACATGCTTTCATGCCGAGGGCGGCGGACAAATTGCCGACAGCGGTTTGATTTTGTCCGAGCATTCCGGCGCGGCGCTGAACGCGGCCATGGAGGACATGGACGAAATGACTGGCGGCGTTCTGAGCGCGGCCAATAGTTCGCTGGGAATGATTGGCGATGTCGCCGCGGTGCCCGCCCAGCGCGACACAGTGGACGCGGTTGAATTTGAAATCACCGATGTGCAAAACGAGGCTGGCTACGTGCTGCACATTGGCCACGTGAAACGCGGCTTGCTGCGCCGCGGCGATAGCGTGATCATGGATTTAAAAAAGCCGCGTCGACATTTGGTGGCGGCGCACCACACCGCCACGCATTTGATGAACTGGGCGCTGCGTGAAACCTTGGGTGAAGACGTGCAGCAGCGCGGTAGTTTGGTGGCCGACGATCGCCTGCGCTTTGACTTTTCATTCACACGCGCCATGACCAACGAAGAAATTGCGGGCGTGGAAAAGTTGGTGATGGCGCACATCAACAACAACAGCGTGGTGGATGCGGCGAATGCGCCGCTAGAGCAGGCAAAAAAAATCGCGGGTGTGCGCGCGGTGTTCGGCGAAAAATATCCCGACCCCGTGCGCGTGGTTTCCATTGGAGCCACTGTCGCGGCGCTGCTTGCGGACCCAACCAACGTGAAATGGCGCGGCGCCAGCGTTGAATTCTGCGGCGGAACTCATTTGCCTTCTAGCAAAGAAGCCCACTCGTTTGCCATTATGAGCGAGGGCGCGCTCAGCACTGGCGTGCGCCGTATCACGGCTGTTGCGGGCGTGGCAGCCACCGCCGCGATTCAAACCGCCAACAATCTTGCCGCTCGCATGGAGCAAGCGCGCACATTGCAAGGCGCGGAGTTGAACGCGGAAGTTTCCGAGATCGGTCAACTGATGCAATCGCTTTCCATCGCGCATTCTCAAAAACAAATACTCAATACAACCATGGATGCTTTGCGCGACTTGGCCAAAGCAGCGCGACGCGAGAACGAGGCGGCCACCCGTGAAACCACACTTGCGCGCATGCAAGAAATGATCGCGGCGCATGAGCAAGCGTCTGCCAGTGATGCGTTCATCGCGTTGCTAGAAAACGCCGACGCGCCCGCGTTGTTGGCGGCGTTGAACATGGCCAAAACGAAATTGCCACAGACCGCAATTTTGCTTGCGTGGTCTGATGCCGAAGAAGGAAAAGTTTCTATTGTGGCCTGCGTACCGGCGGCGCTTATCACCAAGGGTTTGAAAGCTGGCGACTGGGTAAAAGTTGCGGCGCAAGTGTGTGGCGGCGGCGGCGGTGGCAAACCCGATATGGCGCAAGCTGGTGGAAAAGATCCATCCAAAACTGCCGAAGCCTTGGACGCCGCACGCGCGCACGCCAAAAAATTCGCGTGATACGGGGGGAAATAAGTCACTCTTGAAATCATGGCTCATCCGCGCGCAAACCAAAAACTTCGCGTGATTCAAGCCACAAAGTCGCGTGCGTTTTCAACCGCCTCATTACTAAAGCGCGCGCTCTACTTGTGCAACTTTTTCTCATCGCTTGCGCTCAACCACTCGCGTACGCCATGATGGGCGCATGACAAGCACGAGCAATATTCGCAGCGTTCAAAGTGAATCGGCGGTGTTCGCGCCATCTTCCCACTTTGCAAAGGCAATGCCTTCACTGCATGTGCCCGACATGGCCACCTACGAAAAGTTGCACACGCAGGCGCTGAACAATCCAGAAAATTTCTGGGGCGACATTGCGAAACAATTTCACTGGTACAAGCCGTGGAGCACAGTGTTGGAGTGGAATTGTCCAGATGCCAAATGGTTTTCTGGCGGCACCACCAACGCGTGCTTCAACGCGGTCGATCGACTTGTTGCAAATGGTCAAGGTGAAGACGTTGCAATTTTGTGGGAAGGCGAGCCCGCGGGCGACAATGGCGACACGCCGGAAATCCGCAAAATCACTTACAAAGAATTGCAAAGCGAAGTGTCGCGCGTTGCCAACACGCTCAAGCGCATGGGCGTTCGCAAAGGCGATGTGGTCACGCTGTACATGGGCATGGTTCCAGAACTCGCTTTCGCCGTGCTTGCCTGCGCGCGCATTGGCGCGCCGCATAGCGTCATCTTTGGAGGCTTCGCCGCCAGTGCGATTGTGGACCGCGTGCATGACGCAAAGAGCAAAGTGATTGTGACATGCGACGGAGCATGGCGCCGCGGATCAATTGTTCCTCTGAAAGACAATGTCGACAAGGCGTGCGAGCAATTGCCTGAAGTGAAAAACATTGTGGTGCTCAAGCGCTGTGGTAATTCCATCACCATGAAATCGGGACGCGATCAATGGTGGCATGACGCCGTCGCCAAAGAAACCACCACGTGCGCTTGCGAGGAAATGGAGGCGGAGGAATTACTCTTTCTGCTGTACACCTCTGGAAGCACTGGAAAACCCAAGGGAATTCGCCACACCACTGGCGGATACATGATCTACACCGCGCACACCGCCAAACTCACTTTCAATTTACTGCCTCGCGCGGGCCAGATATTTTGGTGCACCGCCGACATTGGTTGGATCACCGGCCACAGCTATGTGATCTACGGAATTCTTGCCAACGGCGTGACCACGTTCATGTATGAAGGCGCGCCCAACGCGCCCAAGGAGGATCGCTTCTGGCGCATTGTGCAACGACACAAGATCACGCATTT
>CANKBX010000027.1 GCA_947480055.1 Planctomycetaceae bacterium | reverse complement strand
TCGCTTCTTCCTTGAAACCAAATGGCAACCGACGGATCTTGGCGAACTCCCCGATCAATTCGCACTTCATCCGCTTCGGGCATGGCCATCAAAATAGGAGTGGATGTGAATGTTGGATTTGCTCGAAGTAAAGTCAAAGCGTTTTTCATTTCATCCGCACCGCCGCTCGCAATGATCAGCTCAGGCGCGCCGCGGCCGGAAAGCGTGGCCAAAACCGCGGATGCTGAGGCGTCAGAAGAGAGAAGCGAGCAACCAATCTGCGACAATCGACCTTCTAGTTCGCGCCGCTGCGACTCATCTCTGGCGATCACAATTGCGCGCAGCGCTTTACCCTGCTGTATCCCCGCGCCCAAGATGGGGACAACCTTGTCGGCGTCTGGAAATGTGATTCGTGGGGCCGCATTGGCTATCGCCAAAGCCGCGGTCGTGCGAATAGATCGACTTGGATTGGTGAGGCAAGCAAAAATTGGGCTTCCATTCTCAACATCAAGCAACATGACTTCGCTGGAAACCTTTGAAAAAATTTCAATTGCAATCAAGGTCAGTCCAGGATCATTCACAGAGCGAGCGAGTCGCAACACTCTTTCAGCTTGAACGGGACCAGCGGCGAGAGCGAGGCTCATGACGGAAACATCGACGCCGTCGGTGGACAGGGATGCTTGGCTTCGCAATCCAGCGGCGATATAAATTGATAGCCCTTCATCCGCCGTCGGATCAATTCGCATCGCTTCTTGGGCGCATCGTTGAGCCATCACATCCCCATAGATTTTGGTTACCACCAACTTGGGAACAATGGTGCCCGCTGCATCCATAGACCACACCACTTGATTTGGCTCGCTTGGGTAGGGAGTCAACGCGTCGCGCGACACAAAATAATCGCGCGCCATTGAAGTCCATAAATTGATTTCCGAAACGTTTGCGAGTTTCAGCGAACGCAACGCCGTGTCTGCGGCGTTTTTCACGTCGATTGATGTTGCCAAACGCAATGTTTTTGCGAGCCACGGAGCGGCTGTCTTGGAATTGATCGCGGTCAAGATATTGCAAATCGCCACTTGCTCCTCCGGCGATGCGCCGACCAAGACTTCGCACAAAGGCAGAACGGCAGCGCGTCCAATCTCAATTAAATTTTGGGAAGCCCGCAATTGCAACTCCGGAGTTCGCTGATCAAACAACGCCTTTAACAATGAAGGAACCGCGTAAGAACCCGCGGCAACCAAAGTGCCTTTGGCTATGGCTTGTTGGCGAATCGTTCCACCCAGTTGACGCACCGCCTCATCGATGCGCGCGCTATCGCGCGCCAATTCCAAACGCCCAGCCGAAACACGGACATCTATTTGCGAGGCCATTGCGCCAACTTCGCCCATTCCCTTGGACGCGAGCACGGCACGCGCGAGACGCTCCTGCAAGCCCGCGCTGTCGATCATTTGCGCGAGTTGTTGATTGGTGACGCCGCTCTCTAGAAGAAATTTGGCGTTGGTTTGCGCCACTTCCTTGCGCCCCGCGAGAACTCCGTACAGAAAATCATCCATCGCGGTTTGCGCCGCGGCTGGAGTTTCAACTTTGTCGGCTGGCGATTTTTCCGTGGCGGCTGACGCCGGCGCGTCGGAATCTTTTGCGGCGGGCGTGTCGCTGGACTGCGCCTCGCTTTGCGTCGCGGGGTCCTCTTGCGCGACAAATGAAGCGCGTGAAACGTGTGTCAATATCAGAGTCGATGCGATCGAAGTGGCAAACAAAGAGGCGATCAATTTCACAGGGTTCTCCATAGTGGGTCTTTTCAAACGAGCGAAGGGTTGAATCTACGGCAAATCTGCATGGCTGGTCAACGCTGGGAGAAGTAAAAATTGCGCATATGCCGCCAAAGCAAAAGTCGCTAAACTCTGTTCGTGTTGATGGATTGTGGTAGTTCCACAATTGCAGACAACTTTTGCGTATTGTCGGCAAAAGTTGCCTAGGGAAGGCGGTGCAAATCCGCCGCGGACGCGCCGCCGTAACGAGTTGTGGGCTTTCAAACCCACTACAAGCGCCCAATTGCCACTGGTTCCATTTGGAGCTGGGAAGGCGGGCGCTTGAAATGCTCGAAGCCGGAAAACCTGTCAAGACCATCGGTCTCTGCCCTCGCGAACGTAGGGTAAGGACAAGGCTTCGCAATTTTGGAGCCCGACATTGCATGTACTTTCGCTATTGAATTCGCGTTTGCATGATCTATTTGATTGCCAGATGCGTTTGTCTTTTTTATGCAAGTCCATTTTGCGAAGTGGTTGCGCACGACTGCGCGGGGCTTCGAATGCAACAACTTTATTTATTTTCCTGATCACAACCTGTGAATGTTTTTCCGATTCTCCCTTCGCCACGCGCGTGGTTTCGTACGTCGCGGGCACTGGCGCCGCGGCGGGTCATCGCAATCCACAAACGGCGCTTGGCGAACCATCGCGCACAACTGGAACTGCAAGCGCGCCGGAAACCGTGACGCCATTTCAGCCCGCTTGGATGACCAATCAAATTGTTTCAATTGGAGCTGGTGGTTCGCTCACGCTTGAACTTGGCCAACCCGCGATTGATTCGCCAAACAATCCATTCGGCGTGGATCTGATTGTGTTTTCCAATGCGTTCTTTTCGGATGTGTCAGGCGGCGGAGGAAGTCCCGGCTATTGCTTCTCGGAAGGCGGCGTGATCGATGTGAGCAATGACGGCGCGACTTGGTTTGAAATTCCCGGCGCGCAAGCGGATGGCCCAATGCCAACCATGGGCTTCATTGATGCGGGTCCATTTGATAGCGTGCCTGGTTCGCTGACGAGCAATTTTCGCAAGCCCATGAATCCCGCGATCACGCTTTCCAATTTGCAAGACTTGGACTACGTGGATGTGATCAACGCCTATGACGGATCCGGCGGTGGCGTGGGTGTTGATTTGGCAAGCGTGGGCTTAAATCAAGCGCATTTCGTGCGTATTCGCCAACCTATTGGCGCGACAACCTCTCCTGAAATCGACGCCGTCATGGTTGTGCAAGCCGTGATTTTTGGCGACCTTGATGGAAGTGGCGTGGTTGATTCCGCGGACATTGGCGGCCTTCTCGCGGAATTTGGCAAATCGAATTCACCCGCGGATTTAAACCACAGCGGCACTGTTGACAGCGCGGATCTTGGATCTCTTCTAGGGGCCATCGGCAATGAGTAACCACATGCGACGCGCCTTCACATTGATCGAGGTGTTGATCACAACCAGCATCATCAGCGTGTTGATCGCGCTTGTGATGGGTGGCGTGGGTGGCGCCATGACCAGCGCGAGAAGTTTCAAGTGCTCCAACAACTTGAGACAGATGGGCGTAGCGGCGCAAGCTTACGCAGCCGCATATCAAGACGCGTTTCCTGCGGCGGTGATTTATTTTCAACGGGGCAGTTCAGTGCGAACCGTGGCATGGGATTTTGAAAGCGACCAAGGTGGCGCGACAAAGCCTGGCGCGTTGACCGTGTTCACGGATCAACCACTCAGCGCGATGCAGTGCCCGGAAATGCAACCCGCCTTGCAAGCGGAAGTTTCCAGCGCCGAACTTTTAACTGGCTACCACTACAACACGTCCTTCATTGGACACGAAGGCTTCTATCCAGAAACTGGCGCCGATGGCCGCGTGCATGATGGATGGTCGCGCGTGCGCCTGGGGCTCAAGCCCACGCAACGGCGTCGCACGGATGCGGTTGTCATGTTCGCGGATGGTGGCTTTCGCGGTGGCGTGAATAAATTCATGCGCGCCCCCGGCAACACGGTGGAATTTGATGTGGGCATGATTCACGCGGGAACCAGCGCGTTTCGCCATCGTTCTTGCTGCAACGGTTGCTTTCTGGATGGACACATTGCCTCCATTGGCGACCCCTGCCGCAGCGCGTTGTCCACCAATGACTTGTTGAAATATGTCACCGACTTTCCCAAAAACGGTTTTTTAAGCGTCGACGATTCGGCGTACGACCCCAGGTAATTCTAAGAAGTTCATCATGCAAATCGACCGCTGTATTTGTTTTCATCTGGCATTTGTCGACGTCCTCAAAGACGCGCGAGAAAAAAAACTCTCGGTTGAGGATGTTGAATTGAGCTTGGGTTGCGGCGGCGGGTGCGGTCTGTGCCGCCCCTACTTGCGCCGCTGTTTGCGCACGGGGGAAACTTCTTTCGATCACATCATCACCGACTCCGACGAACCTGGATAGAACATGACAAGCGGGCGACCGCGCATTTGTGAATGCATCTTGATCAGGTCGCGGAAAATTTTCGGCGCGGAAAATGCGTGACCACATCAGCCGCGACCAAAGCGCCGCTCAAGTTCACGAAATGGAATGCGCATGGCGGTGGGTCTTCCATGCGGACAATTTGTGGCGCGCTCCACGCGATGCAAATCTTGCAGCAGCGACGCGATCTCAATATCGGAAAGTACGTCGCCCGCTTTCACCGCGGCCTTGCACGACATCATGTCAAGCACCTCGGACAGAACGGCCTCGCCGTCCTCGGTGGTGGCGCGCTCGCGTGAGAGCCAGCCGACAATCATCTGGGCCACGTCCACTTTGCGCTCCACAAGAAAGAGTGGCTCAGCGAAAATAGTCGCGCTCTTGGGACCCGACGCGCGCACGTCAAATCCCAGGCGCGCGAGCAATTCCTGCGACGCTTCAAGCCGCTCCAATTGCTCGCCATTCAGGGAAATCATGCTGGAAACCAGTCGCGGCTGCGATGGCAGCGCTCCCACGGTCAACTTGGCGCGCAACTGCTCAAACATCACGCGCTCATGCAACGCATGTTGATCCACAATCACAATTCCATCGGCGTCAAAGGTGATCAGCCACGCTTTGCCCGCTTGAATAAATCGAGTCGCGGGCCGTGGTGGCGTGAGCAAAGTTGCTTCGGCGTTTGCCTCGCCAACATTTTGAGCGCGGCCAAGAGCTAGCGCGTCGCGCAATGCTGAAAATTCAAATCCGCGGTCGCCGTCCGATGCGTGCGGAGTGAAGCTGGCGTTCTGCCACGCGTGTGTGGAAGTGTCGCCGGGTAAATGTTGATTGAAGTCATTGGACAAGTTTGAGTTCACGCCCCCGCTTTCATTGCGCCGCGCGCCCCAACCAAAAGATGAACCCAGCGACGCGCCACCCATGGGCAAGTTTGGAACCAAGTTCGCCGCCTGCAACGCGCTTCGCACCGCGCGCAGCAACGCCGAGTGAATCAACGCGGGCTGGCGAAATCGCACTTCGCTTTTGGCGGGATGCACATTCACATCCACTTCGCGCGGATCAATATCAATGGCGATAAATCCAACCGGCGTGCGCCCGGGCTCCACTAAACCGCGGTATGCCTCGCGCATGGCGTGCAACAATCCGCGGTCAGAAATTGGTCGGCCATTCAACACCATGCGCAAACCATTGGCCGATGCTTTGGCTTGCTCCGGCCGACCGATCAATCCCCAAATGGCAACGGCTCCGGCACCGCTCAGATCAACTGGCAATAATTTTCCCTTGAATTCGTCGCCCAACACCGCCTCCACGCGCAACTGCGGATCGTCCACAGCGGGCAATTCAAGAGTCATTCGCGCGTGTTGAAAAAGTCGAAACGCAACGCCGGGGCGGCCAAGCGCCAGCCACTCGATCACATCCACAACCTTGCCCGCCTCGGTTGGATCGCTGCGAAGAAATTTACGCCGCGCGGGAACTTGTCCAAAAAGTTGATGCACCTCAACGCGAGTGCCCTGCGCGATGGCCGCCGGACGGACGCTTGAAAATGCGCCAAAGTCAACCTCGATGCTGGCGCCCTGATCGCTTGTGGCGGCGCGCGAAACCACCACAAGCCGCGACACCGAACCGACGCTCGCCAAAGCCTCGCCGCGAAATCCGTAACTGGAAATATCCACCAAGTCATCCGCCGTGGCAATCTTGCTTGTGGCGTGGGGCGAAACCGCCAGTAGCAATTCGTCGGCGCCAATGCCGCTTCCGTTGTCGGACACCTCAATGCGCTCGCGGCCGCCGCCTTCAATGCGCACTTCAATGTCGGTTGCGCCAGCGTCAAGGGCGTTCTCAATCAACTCCTTCACGACACTCGCGGGCCGCTCCACCACTTCGCCGGCGGCAATTTGATTGACCAAGTGTTGCGAAAGTTGGCAAATGGGCATCGGGCGATTCTACGGTGGGAGATTGCACCGCTCTTCACCAATACTTCACATAAATGTTTGGTTATCCACAAGACAAGTTGACGATATTCACCTATGGTTTTGCCCAGGATGTCCACACTTGTCATAGGAGACCTGCATGGCTGCGGAACGGAGTTCGTTGAACTCCTGGATATCGCTCGCCGTGATCGTGTTGACGCGCGGATTATTTTGGTGGGAGATTTGTTCACCAAGGGACCGCGGCCAGATCTTGTGGTGGAGGCTATTTCCGATTTGCGCGCCAGTGGGCGCCGCGTTGAAAGCGTGTGCGGCAATCATGATTTGCGATTGATGGATGCGCTGCGTAATCACGACGCTGGCGCATCGCTTGATGAATTGGCTCCCGCCGAGGCTTACGCCATTCGCGTGCTGGATCGCGCCGGCAAACTCACCGCGGCGCGTCGGATTCTCAGCGAGACAATTTCCACAACATATATTCAAGGCGCGGGCTGGGCCGTGGTGCATGGCGGAATCGATCCGCAACTTGGACTTGTTGGAACCAGCGACTTTGAAAAAATTCACAAGAAGGCCGCGCCCGGACGCCCGCACTGGTGGGAGTCATACAACGGCGACGATGGCTTGTTGATTGTCGGACACAAACCATTATTTGAACCGCTTGTGTTGCGCCGCGATGGAAATCCGATCGTGGTGAATTTGGATACGGGTTGCGCCTACGGCGGATTCTTGACGGCCTATTGCATTGAGGAAGATCGATTGATCATGGTCGCGTCACAGCAACCAGCGCGCGATGGATTTGGCGCTACGCCAGTCGCCACCGCGCCGCGATGGGCATCGGGCGGCCCCGTCCGAACGTTCGCGCGGCGACCTTGATAATCAGCGGAGATTGATCGCGCTTGAATTGCGCGCGGTCAATGGCCAAGCACCAACGCTCGACAAGTTTGATATCCAACTTTGTGGCCAACGCGATCGCGGGCACGTCGCCCTCATGCTCAATCCATCCAGTCACAATGCTGTCCAAATCCGCGTAGGGCGGCAGTGAATCTTGATCGGTTTGATTGGGTCGCAACTCCGCGCTTGGCGCCTTGGTGATGCTGGCTTCTGGAATGGGCGGGCACGGCAAACCAAGTTGCGCGAAATTGACGTTGATCCAATTTGAAATTGCGTACACCTGCGTCTTTAATAAATCACCAATGGGAGCGACGGCGCCAACCATGTCGCCATACAAAGTTGCGTAGCCGGTGGCCAACTCACTTTTATTTCCGGTGGCAAGAACCAGCGATCCATCCGAGTTGCTCACCGACATGGATGTGAGTCCTCGCAATCTGCTCTGAAGATTTTCGTCGGCCAGGCCTTCAAACGCGCCAAGACCCGCGCGCATTTTCTGCGCCATCAATTGGTGGGCTTGGTCAATGGGCAACGTGAGCAAGCGGCCCAACTTCAAGCGCCGCGCCAATTCCGTGGCGTCCGCCACGCTGCCTTGGCTGGAATATTTTGACGGCATCATGATGCCAGTTATATTTTGCGCGCCCAACGCCAACGCGGCCAGCGTTGCGACCAGGGCGGAATCAATTCCGCCGGACAATCCAATGGTGGCCTTCACGTGCTTGGTTTTAGCAAAATAGCCCTTGATTCCGCACACAATCGCGCGCGTGAGGTCGCCCTCGACGGCGGGTTGCGCATGAACTTGCGCCACGTCAACGGACGAGATTTTTGTTGCGGAGTCCGCGTCATCCTTGCGCGCGGGCGCCGCGTCAAGATCAATCGTGATCAAATCGGGCTGGAACAATTCTCCCACGCGCGTGATTGAACCGGCGCGGCTCACGCACACGCTGGCGCCATCAAACACAAGATCGTCGTTGGCGCCAACTTGTTGGCAGGAAAAAATAGGCACGGAATATTTTTTCGCAAGTTGGCAAAGCCGCGCGCGCTGACGCGTTCGCTTGCCAAGCACAAACGGGCTGGCGCTTGAAACCAACAGCGCCGTGGCTCCGGCCTTCACGGTTTCTTCCACTGGATGTATTGAATAGTGGCGCGATGTCGCCACATCATCGGCGCCCCAAATATCCTCGCAAATCAACAAGCCAAATTTTTCTCCGCCATGCTCAATCACCAAGGCATTCTCGCCCGGCGAAAAATATCGATCCTCATCGAACACGTCATATGTGGGAAGAAGCCGCTTGTCGTAGTACTGCGTGACAAGTCCGCCGCGGCACACCGCCAAACAATTCGCAAGCCCCCGCCCCGCGCGATCAACGGCGCGCACAGTGCCGATGATCAAGGTCATGTCGGGAAATTTTTCAGCGATCTGATCCACGGCGCGCTGGCACGCATCGGCCACGCCCTCGCGCAACACCAGATCGCGCGGCGGATATCCCAGCAACGCCATTTCACCCGTGAGCAAAAGGCGAGCGCCCTGCGTATGGGCATTTTCCGCTGCGGCAATGATCAATTGCTGATTCCCCACAACGTCACCAACAGTGGGATCAATTTGTGCAAGCGCGATACGCATGCCGTAGATGCTACGAATTCTTTGGCCAGTTGGGGGCGAACAATTTTATCCCGCTTGCGCCCAACATGGATCCACCGCGGACAAAATCGCCCGCACCGTGCAAGGCTTGCGAACAATCACGCCAACGCCCGCGCGAATTAAACTGGTTTCATCGCCAGCAGTCAACGCCTCGCCCGTGGCCACCACACGAACCACCCTTTTTTCGCAGCGCAACCACGAGACCAATCCTGCCGCCTCGTTGACGCCAATGTTGCAATCCACAATGATGGCGCTTGGACGCGACCTCTCGCAGATCACTCCCGCCTCAAAGGCGCGACGCACAATAAAAACTTCCCTACGTGTTTCTTGCACAATGACATCTCGCAATGTTTGAGCCGTGGTCGCATTGGCGTCCACAATCAGCAACATTCCTTGTCCAACCGCCGCGGTAAATCCAGTCAACGGCAATCCGTGTGTTCGCATGAAATTTTCCAACGCCTCGCGCGTCACGCGCCGATCGCGGCTGCCAGGAATTCTGTATCCCTCGAGCCGCCCGCAATCAATCCACTTGCTCACGGTGCGCGCGGCAACATTGCAAATTTCGGCTACTTCACCAGTGGTAAGAACGCTGTTTTGATTTGTAATTTCTATCATGGCGCAATGACATCGGACAATTCAGCCGGTGACTCAAGCGCAACTTGCACGCATCTAAAAATTCTAGTTATCAGCCGCAAAAACGCTGATAATGGCTTCATGAAGCCAATTCTACGGCGCTTACAACATAGAACTGGCGCCACTCTTTGAAATAATGTGATCAATAACAAAATAGAAATTGCAAAAATTGCATTTTGAGCAAGCGCAAGTCCGTGACCGCTTTATCGGATCAGTCTTGCAGTGGCTTGGAGTGGGACAGAATACGGATTCCCTTGCTCACCAACGCGTTGCGCAATTGTTCTAAATGCTCCCCGTCGCGAACTTCAAGAGTGCACTTCACCATGACGGTGCTCACATCGGCGCCACCAAATGTTCGATCATGTTCAATTTGTTTCACGCTGGCTCCAGCATGCGCGATGGTTGCAGCCAGTTCCGCCAAACCACCTGGTCGATCGGAGATCACCACGGTGAATTGCGCCATGCGATGGTCAAGCACAACGCCGCGCTCGATCACGCGCGTCAGCATCATTGGATCAATGTTGCCGCCGCACAACACGATGGCCACGCGCTGACCGTGCAGCGAATTGAACTTGCCCGCCAAGAACGCGGCCAAACCAATCGCGCCCGCGCCCTCCACCACTCCCTTCTGCAATTCCAACATTCGCAAAATGGCCAGCGCGATATGTTCCTCGCGCACGGTCACCACTTCATCCACTCGATCGCGCGCCAGCGCAAAGGCGCGGTCACCAACTTGGGGCACCGCCAAGCCGTCCGCCAACGTGGATCCATGCCACGCGTCAACGGGGCGCCCCGCTTGCAACGCATTGTGCAAACTTGGACAACGCTCTGGCTCCACGCCAATCACCTTCACGCGCGGATTTTTTTCCTTCACCGCGATGGCCAAGCCCGCGATCAAACCGGCGCCGCCCACGGGAACAACAATGGCGTCGATGTTGTCCACTTGTTCAATGATTTCAAGCCCAATTGTGCCCGCCCCGGCGATAATGGCGGCGTCATTGAATCCATGGATGTAGGTTAATTTTTCCGCCGCGGCGATCTCGTCGGCTTTCACTTTCGCCTCGGCGATATTTTTTCCATGCAATACAACTTTGGCGCCAAAGGCGTGGCAGCGCGTTTGCTTCACAAGTGGCGCGCCATTGGGCATGACCACGGTGATTGAAATTCCAAGTTCGCGTCCGTGATAGGCCAACGCCAACGCATGGTTGCCCGCGCTGGCGGCGATCACGCCGCGCTCGCGCGTGGTTTGATCCAGCAGCAACAACGCGTTGCGCGCGCCGCGCTCCTTGAAACTTCCGGTGCGCTGCAAATATTCCGTCTTGCAAAAAATAGTGGCGCCGCACAACTCGCTCAACGCCGCGCTCTCTTGGCACGACGTGCGAATAATTCCGCCATCAATGCGAGCCCTCGCCGCGACAATGTCGGCGTAGGTCACGTCGCTCGCGGTTGACACGCTCACTGAATCTCCTTTGGCGTCAAACTTGCCGCACGTGTCAAGTGAGACATGCGCGTTACGTTTGACATGCGTGTCGCACTCAACATGCGCGTTAAGTTTGACACGCGTGTCAAACCTTTGGGCCCGCCGCGCGCACCGCGTCGCTGATTGCGAATTTGGTGTCATTGGCGCGGAATTTGGCCGCCAATTGCTTGGCGCTGGCGTCGTAGGCGGCGCCATCCTTCCAGGTCTTGCGCGGATCAAGCACTTCGCTTGGAACGCCCGGCACTTCCACCGGCATGTGCAAACCAAAAATCGGATCCGTGGTGGTCTTCACATTTTTCAGCGAGCCATTCAAGATGGCCGTGACCATGGCGCGCGTATAAGCCAATTTGAAACGGCTTCCAACTCCGTACGCGCCGCCGGTCCACCCCGTGTTGAGCAACCACACATCGGTTGCGTTTTTACGAATGCGCTCGGCAAGCATGGTGGCGTACACCATTGGCGCGCGCGGCATGAATGGCCCGCCAAAGCACGCGCTGAAATTTGGTTGCGGCTCGGTCACGCCGGCTTCGGTGCCGGCCAACTTGGATGTGTATCCATTCAAGAAGTAATACTGCGCTTGCTCGGGCGTCAATTTGGAAAGCGGCGGAAGAACGCCAAAGGCGTCCGCGGAAAGAAAGATGCAATTGGTTGGTTGACCCGCGACACTTGGCATGACCGCGTTGGCAATGTGGCTCAGCGGATATGTGGCGCGCGTATTTTCAGTGCGCTTGGTGCTGTCGTAATCAGGAACGCGCGTGACTGGATCAACGGTGGTATTTTCCAGCACGCTTCCAAAGCGAATCGCCTTGAAGATCTCTGGCTCGGTGGCCAAAGAAAGTTTGATGCACTTGGCGTAGCAACCGCCTTCAATGTTGAACACGCCGCGGTCGCTCCACCCGTGCTCGTCATCACCCACCAAATCGCGGTTTGGATCCGCGCTGAGCGTGGTCTTGCCTGTGCCAGAAAGACCGAAGAAAATAGCCACATTCTTGGCATCCTTGCGATCCACATTGGCCGAGCAATGCATTGGAAACACGCCGCGATCTGGCAAGTCGTAGTTCATGGCGTAGAAAATGCTCTTCTTCATTTCGCCGGCGTAACGCGTGCCAATGATCACCACCTTCTTGCGCTCAAGGCTTTGAATGATGGCGACGCCACCAGTCACTCCATACTTTTTTGGATCCGTCAACTTCATGGAGCCAGCGTTGATGATGGTCCAATCTTGTCGCCAAGTGGCGAGTTCGTTTGGCTCCGCGTTGATGAACAACGTCTTGGCAAAGAGCGAGTGCCACGCCTCCTCGGTAAACACGCTTACTTTGCAGCGATATGCGGTGTCGGCGCCGGCATATCCATCGAAGCGGAACAAATCGCGCCGCTGACGCAAGTGGTCCATGGCCAACGCCTCAAGCGCGTCAAAATTCTCCGGTGAAATTGGTTGGTTGACTTTGCTCCAATCAATGTTGCCGTGAATGCCCGCGGTGTCCTCCAAATATTTATCGTTGGGACTGCGGCCAGTTCGATCGCCTGTATCGCATGTGATCGCGCCGTTGGAGGCAAGCACGCCTTCGCCACGCGCAAGCGCCAACTCCACCAATCGTGGCACGGGCAAATTCGCGTGAATGACTGCGGTTCCAAAATCAAGTGTGCGATCGGTTGCGGTTGGCATGTTGAAGCTCCTATTGGACAAAGTCGAAACGGAGAACTCTACCACGAACCGAAACAGAAAACCAATTCACAAATCGCGTGAGAATGACCGTCTTATTTGGCGCATTCTGTCGTTGCCACGGATTTCATGATTCAACCAATACCAGCGCGAATTTGTCGCTGGTTTAAAAAATGTTCTCACTTTGACCGCAACGCCCCAAATGCCGTAAAGTGTCCCGCTCATATGGCGGTCGTAGCTCAGTAGGTAGAGCATCGGGTTGTGATCCTGAGGGTCGCGGGTTCAAATCCCGTCGATCGCCCTTTCTTGTGAAATGTGTCGCGATTCAATTTGATCCTGTTTGGGAGAACCCGACTGAATCGCGCGGGCGCATTGTGAACATGCTCGCGCGCGCCGGCGATGTATCCAACGCGCTCGTGGTGCTGCCAGAAATGGCCGAGAGTGGTTTCACAAATAATCCCGAACGTGTGGCCGATGGTCAATCGGAGACGTTCGCTTGCGAGCAATCGAAAAAGTTTGGCTGCTATTTGCAACATGGATTTGTCCAAGCGCGCGGCGATTCATTTGTGAACATGGTCGCGATCGCTTGCCCGCGAGGAAAGGTGATCGCCCGCTACGCAAAAACGCACTTATTCTCCCCCACCAAAGAGCACGCGCACTATCAAGCGGGTGCTTCGGTGACAGTTGCCAAGTTGCCCATTGCCACAAGCCCGACACATTCCGCGGCGGCGCAAAAAATATCCCCCGATGAAATCGCCGAGACAAATCAATCGCGCCCCACGCCAAGCAATGAAGCCGTTTCCGTTGCGCCCATGATTTGCTACGACCTTCGCTTTCCAGAATTGTGGCGCCACGCGGCGCTCGCTGGCGCGCAGATGTTCACGCTGTCCGCTTGCTGGCCAGCGCCAAGAGCGGATCATCGGCGCGCGCTTTGCATTGCGCGCGCCATAGAAAATCAAGCCGTTGTCGTGGCATGCAACCGCGTTGGCAACGAACCCAACGCCAAATATGCGGGCGAATCCTTCATCATTTCGCACACCGGCGAAGTGTTGGCGCAAGCTGCTGGCGAATCAGAAATCGTGTCCGCAACAATTGATATGACCCAAGTCCTTGCCTGGCGCGCCAAATTTCCGGCGTTACGGGACATGCGCCGCGAGTTACTTGGACATTGCACCATAAAAGATTGCTAAGAATTGCGCATGTTTTGTTGACTCGCCAACGGATGGCTTTACACTGCATTCATCGTGGTTGGGTGGTTTCACAAATTGTCTTTGGACAGTTGGCTTTCAAATAATGAATCAATCTCAAATCATGGCGGCGCGGGTTGTTCCTCTTCATCCTGAAATGGAGGATTTGATTCGACGCCAGTGCTTTGGTGGCGCGGCCAAATCCATGGGCGACTTTGGCGTCACTCCAAATGAAATCATCGCGCATCTTCAGAACGCGGGCCTTGCGCTTGCGTCGCGCCCCGAGCGCGTGCTGGAAAATATCGATGGCATTGTTCACGCGGTGGCTTGCATCCGTGGCGATTCACGTGGCTGGGTTGAATTGGTGAATCAACATGGATGGTGCTTGGAGCGCGCCGCGATGGAAACTTTCAAGGTTGATGGCGCGCTTTCGGCGCACCGCTTTTGGAGCGAACTTCGACTGGGAACAAATGGCGCCAGTGGCGCATGCCGCAAAGATGGATGGCCTCTGCCGCGACTGCAATGGTTCGCAGGTTTGCGACCTTTGCGTCATTGGCTTGCGGATCGACTTTTTGGCGGACTTGAGGCGATCAGCGAAACACAAACCCGCGCTCGACTTGACACACGGGCGAACCCTCATACGCTTGCTGACGTGATGTGAGGAACTTGTTCTTGCATCACAACGGCCGCTTAGCTCAGCCTGGTAGAGCATCGCATTGAAAATGCGGGTGTCCCCGGTTCAAATCCGGGAGCTGCCATTGTCGGAAATTTTTTTCGGTTTCCACCGCGCCACGCTTGGACTCATTCCCAGCGGCATCAAGCCACCCATATCAAACTCTTGAATCAACCGATCACGCAGCGCGATTTCATTGACCAAACGCACGCATGGACGCATGCGCAGAACGTGGCGCACAAATCGCATGGCGCGCGGAGCGAATTTCGCGGTGGAAAGAAAATGCAATTCATCGCCCTTGATTTCAACGGGCACCATGGCAAATTGCCAAGCTTGGCGGCTTGTGACAGCGCCAATGTTCGAAGCGGGATTGTTCATACTCGATTCTTCGGATTGTTCTCCCCTCATCTTTACATGCGAAGTAAACATTTCATCGAAATTCCGTCTGTGAGGGCGCGCGCCGCATGAGTTCCACCAAGCCGCAACCACTGCCAGAGCAACTCATGCGGCAAATTCAATTGACACATGATTGGCATTCATTTCGCGCGCTTTCCGGCTTGTTGGCGTTGCTAGAACGGGCGGGCACGGAGCGTTTGCCTTCAGCCATCGCCGAGGCCTTGATCGCGCTGCGGCTTGTTCGCGCCGGTTTTTCCGTGGAAGCCGATGTGCCCACGCCCAATGGAAAAAGTTGCGACTTCCGCGCCACGCGCCGCGGCGAAAGCATGTGCGTGCATGTGAAACGTTTAAGCACCAGTGATGGCGAAACGCCCACCATTCCAAGTCGGCTTCGATCGTCAATTGTGTGTCGGCGAAAGGTGCGCGCGGAACTGTGGTGGTCGCCACATTTGGAACCATCGTCGTTGGCGCGCCTTGGCCGCTCGTTCAACGCGTTTCTGCGCGAGGCGGCCATTGGCGAATCGCTTTCAGTGCGCGACGCGCCCAATATTGAAATTGGCCGCATTCGAATTCACCGCCCCGCCGCGCGCCAAATGGAATTGCGCGTGGAGCGCGCCGATCGAGTGCGAACGCTTGATCGAATTGAGCGCCTCACTTTGCGCGCGTTTGAGCAGTGCATGCCACGCAGCGTGAATGTGATCGCGTTGGTGGGCGACCACGCCAATGACTGGGAACTTTTCGATGTCGCGTTGCACGGAACATTTGTGGAGCGCTGGGACCGCGTGCCTATTCAAGGCGAGCGCCGCGCCTATGGCCGCGCCGACGATGGTTTGTGGACTCGTCACCGCGCGCCGTGGTGCGAACTTGCGGTGTCGCTCACGGCGCACGTCAGCGACGCGAACGCTCAACTTTCGCAGGGAAATTTGTTGACGCGCGAAGAGGATGCCCGCCCCGACGCCGCCATAAAGTTGGCGCGCCGTGGTTTGCTGCGCAGCCATCCGCATTAAAAAGCCACGCAAAACAGCCTGAAGTATTTACGCGGCCAATACACGTGCGGCACATCAATCTTGCGCGCGCAACCACCCGCATTGAAATGGGTTTGCACATTGCATGAGCCAGTCAATCCTAAATTCACCGAGTAAAACTAGCGCTCATGCAACGGCTTGCCGCGCGAGGCTTCGGGAACAATCGCGTCCCAACGATTCTTCACATAGGCGGCCGCGGCAATACCATCAATCTGAAATTGCGTTCCTCGCGCCAACATTAAATCAATGTGGCGCCGCCCCGCTTCAACGGTCAATGTCACAACGCCGTCCCCGTAGTCGCGATTGATCACGCGGCAACGCTTCTCCAGAAAATCAATCGTGCGCGCCTCCTTCAGCGACAAGGTGATGGCCACCGTGCGCAACTCGCCACGCATGGAGTCCATGACGCGTTGGCGCAACTGATCAAGTCCGGTTCCCTCTTGCGCGCTCATCACTATGGCTTCGGGTTTCAGTTCACGCCAATCATCCAGCGAACGAACGCCTTTGGCCGCGATGCCGCGAATGGTGGCCAGTCGATCGCACTTGTTCAACAATAAAATACGCGGCTGATCGGTGGCGCCAATGTCAGTCAACGTTTTTTCAACCACCTCAAGTTGCTGCGGCGCGCGGCGATCGGACACATCGATCAACAACAATAAGACGTGCGCGTGAATGGCGTCCTCAAGCGTGCTGCGAAAGCTGGCCACCAAATGATGCGGTAAATCGCGGATAAAACCCACGGTATCGGAGAGCATGCAAGCGTTGCCGCCGCCTAAATTCCACTCCTCAACGCGCGTGCCCAATGTGGCGAACAACTGGTCGTTTGCAAACGCGCCACCGCGAGTGAGCGCGTTGAAGAGCGTGCTCTTTCCAGAATTGGTGTAGCCCACCAAGCCAACCGTGAAATGACTTTCGCGCCGGCTCGCCACTTCGCGCTCCTTGCGCCCCGCGATCTCAACCAACTCTCCACGCAATCGATCAAGCCGCTCCTTCACAATGCGGCGATCGATTTCAATCTGCTGCTCGCCAGGACCGCGCGTGCCAACTCCCATGGGCGCGCCGCCGGTGACTTGTCCCAAGTGCTGCCACATGGCGCGCAAGCGCGGCGCGGTGTATTGCAATTGCGCGATCTCCACTTGCAACTGCGCTTGACGCGTGGTGGCGCGGTTGGCGAAGATGTCCAAAATAAGTTCGCTGCGATCAATCACCTTGCAGTCCAGCGCCTCCTCGAGACCCTTCAATTGACTCGGCGAAAGATCGTTGTCAAAAATCACCACGCCCGCCTTGAGTTGCTTCACCATGAAGCCAAGCTCCTCCACTTTGCCCTTGCCTAAATACGTCGCGCCGCGCGGCTGCTTCATATTTTGCTCAAGTTCCCCGGCCACTTTCACGCCGGCGCTTTCCACCAAAGCCCGCAATTCACCCAGTGGATCGTGATGGTCGAAATCTGAATCCGGCAAATGAACTTGCACCAAAACCGCTGATTCGCTCAGCACCGAACTGCGATGAAGATCTGTTTCCACAAAACGATTCTAGGATGTAGCGCGTGAACGCACCGCTGACCATTTTGGCGCTTGAAACCAGTTGCGACGAAACCGCGGCGGCCGTGGTGCAATTGCGCGCGGGCAAACTGGTCGCGCTCTCCAACGCCGTCATCAATCAAGACCATGTGCACACCATGTACGGCGGCGTGGTGCCTGAACTTGCCAGCCGCGCGCACTTGGAAAAACTTCTGCCCGCCATTCGCGCCGCCATGAGCGACGCTGAAATTTCTTACCCACAACTTGACGCCGTTGCGGTGGGAATTCGTCCCGGCTTGATTGGCTCCCTGCTTGTTGGCGTGAGCGCGGCCAAGGCGCTGGCGTGGTCGCTTGAAAAACCATTCTTGGGTGTTGACCATGTGCTGGCGCATTTGGTTGCGTGTCATTTTCTAGACACCACTCCGGAATATCCCGCGCTTGGTCTTGTGGCCAGCGGTGGCCACACGCACTTTGTATATATGGAATCACCGCTTCACGCGCGCGTGGTTGCGCGCACGCGCGACGACGCCGCGGGCGAGGCCTTTGACAAAGCCGCTTCTATTTTGCAATTGGGTTGGCCAGGCGGTCCGTTGCTGGAAAAACTCGCGCGCGGCGGCAACGCCAACGCGTTTGATTTTCGCGCGGGCCATTTCGCTGGCAGCTCCGACATGTCATTTAGCGGCTTAAAGACGGCGTTTTTATATGAGGTGCGCGGCGCGCCCAACGCGCCCAATCGTCCCGCGCGTCCCGCGCCGCCAGAACTTACGCCCACGCGCCAAGCGGATTTGGCCGCGTCATTTCAGCGTGGAGTTGTGCGCGGCTTGGAAAAAAGTTTGCGCTCCTCATGGGAAACAAATCCATGTCTTTCCTTGTGCGCCGGCGGCGGCGTGATTCGCAATGAAAGCGTGCGCGACATGCTGCAAGCATTCGCCCATACCATGAATGTTCCATTGTTCCTTTCACCCAAAGAATTCTGCACCGACAACGCCGTCATGATTGGCGGACTCGCTCTGCTGCGACTTGCCGCGGGTGAGCGCGATCCACTTTCGCTTGCAGCGGAACCACTTTCACAATTGCGAATCTCATGACCTATCGACCACCATATGTCTCTGACCGATTTCAAATGGTGCCAGCTCCGCATCCAGCCACGATTGATGAAATTGAATTGCTCAAGCAATGTCAAATTGAATGCGGCCGCGTGTCTGGTCCTGGTGGGCAAAATAGAAATCGCCGCGATACCGCGGTATGGATGATCCACACGCCGACTGGCGTTGAGGCCCAAGCCACCGAACGGCGCAGTCAAGCGCAAAATAAACACATGGCCATGAAACGCTTGCGCCGAAGGTTGGCCATTCAATTGCGAGTGGCCACAAGCCGCGATCGCCACAGCGCTTCTGATTTGTGGCGCGCGCGCCGTCAGGGCGACAAGATGTGCGTGAACCCAGATCATGAGGATTACCCCGGTCTTCTTGCCGAAGCGCTTGATGTTGTTGTGGCGCGAAGATTTGATTTGGCCGGCGCGGCGGGAATTCTTGGCATCACCATGAGCCAGTTGAGCCGCTTGATTCACCACGACAAGGCCGCGTTTGCGCGCGTGAATGAAGGCCGCGTTGAAGTTGGCCTGCCGCCGATTCGTAAATAATTGGCGCTCGCCGCAAATATAGATGAAGCCAAGACGCGCTTCATTTTCGCGTGAACATTTCACGGCGCGCTTGAACGAGTTGGCTAAACTGAACACATGCTTTCTTGCGAAGACATACGCGCGTTGGTTCTAGAAGCGCGTGACGACCTCACCCACTTGCGCCGCAAACTTCACCAGAATCCCGAGTCCGCCTTTGAGGAAGTGAATACCGCCGCGTTGATTCGCGCGGAACTCACGCGTCTTGGCATTGCATTTGAAGGGGGATTCGCTGGCGGAACTGGCACCGTTGCCCACATCCCTGGTGGCGCGCAACTTGGCGCGCAACTTGGCGCGAACACAAACGCGAAAGCCATCGCCCTGCGCGCCGACATTGACGCCCTGCCAATGCCCGATGAATCCACGACCGCGTGGCGCAGCAACATCGCGGGCCGCGCGCACGCTTGCGGCCATGATGGCCACACGGTGTTGTTGCTTGGAGCGGCGCGCGTTTTGCAGCTCATTTCAAAAAAATTTCCGCTGCCAAACCCCGTGACATTTTTATTCCAACCAGCGGAGGAAACCGGCATGGGCGCCGAGCAAATGATTCAAGATGGCGCGCTTGATGGCTCGCGCATTGGCTGCGCCGTGAAGCGCGTGTATGGATTGCACGCGTGGCCGTCGCTTGAAGTTGGCTGCGTGGCTTCGCGACCTGGTCCCATGCTTGCAAGCGCGCACGCCTTTGAAGTCATCATCAACGGCCGCGGTGGTCACGCGGCGTGGCCGCACCTTGCCGCTGATCCAATCATGGCCGCCGCCGCAATTGTGCAAGCGCTGCAAACAATTGTGTCGCGTGAAATTGATCCGCTTGACGCCGCAGTTGTAACGATCACGGCTATTCACGGCGGCGACGCCTTCAATGTGATTCCACCAACGGTCTCCATGCGCGGCACCACGCGCGCCTTAAAAAATTCCGTGCGCGATCATGTGAACGCGCGCGTTACAAAAATTTGCGAAAGCGTGGCCGCGTCGCTTGGCGTAAGCGCCACCGTGAACTTTCTTCCAGGCACTCCCGCCACCAGCAATTGTCCAGAAACATTCGCGCGCTTTGAGCGCGTGGCCAAGGCCGCGCTTGGCAACGCGAAAGTTCACCCGCTGCACAACCCCGTCATGGGCGGCGAAGATTTTTCCCATTACGGCGAAGTGGCTCCGGCGTGCTTTTTTGCGCTGGGTCAAAAGCGCCCCAACGAACATTTTCCGCCCCTGCACCATCCCACATTTGATTTCAACGACGACTCCATAACCACGGGCGTTGAAATGTTCTGCCATTTGGCGCTCGATAACGCTTAAATCGCGCTTCAATCGGGGCAGTTGGCCATCGATCAATCTATATATGGCTCAATGCCAATTCATAGCCATGGACTAAAAACAAATTTAGAAGAAATAAAGTAATAAAAATCAGCCCGTTGCCGTAAAAATCATCGCTCAAGCCATTGATGCCCTTGCCAACTTCGGGTACAGTGTTCGGCTCACTTTCGCACACCGTTCGAACTACGCCGCGAACAATTTGGTCTGGCTGATCAAATTCGCTTCTTGTTGAAGCACGCCGCGTAGGAGGTAGGATTCAATGGCCAAGAAAATCACAAAAGTTTTTAAGATCATGGCGCCCGGCGGCAAAGCAACGCCAGCTCCACCACTCGGTCCAGTGCTTGG
>CANKBX010000026.1 GCA_947480055.1 Planctomycetaceae bacterium | reverse complement strand
TCGGACCGCAGCGGGAACCTGCACCAGACAAGCCAACCAGATTTGGGACGATATGTTTGAACGCGGTCGGGAACACTGCCTCAAACAAGTCAACTCAATTACGAGTCGCCCTTAAACAGGCGACTCGTTTTTTTTGCACATTGGTTTTTTATGCGTATTGGTTTAAGCGCACTTTGTGTTTCTCATCGTGTCTTACAGCCTCGCATGCAAAATACTTTTTGTAAATGTTTCGTTTGTAATGCGTAGGGGCACATTCTCCAAATTTTTCTCAAATCTTTTGTATTGCGTGATCAAGGTCATATGTTTTTTACGTTTATATCTGCGGAAGAAGAAATGTTGTTCGCAGTGGGAACTGCAACCAACAAATCCATTCCACTTCGGGGCAATTCTTGTGCGGTTTAAAACCCACATAAGAAAAGCCAGATTGAAATTGCTCGCGTTGAGCTCTTTCAATCACACCGCTAGCAGGCGTTTTCTGCCGTTTGTAATTACCGCCATTTCAAAATGGCTTGGTGATTATTTGAGTCTTACGACTCAAGGAGTTTTACTATGCAACACACAACATTTGTATCTACAACAATTCTTTCAGGTCTTTGCGCAACCGCTTTCATTGCGGCGCCAGTAAGCGCGGCAATCACGACATTCACCGACTTGTCCGCATGGACAGCAGGTGTAGTTGGTAGTGGTTCTACCGTCGCCACTCAGACCTTCAATAGTTACAGCGGCGATTACGGATTAAGCCTTTCGGGCTCAACCGGTGGCATTACGTGGACGGCCAGCAGCCCTGATGGTGGCATTTATTGCGACTTCGGTCTGTTATCGACATCGGAGGCGTATTACTCGGTCAAATTCGACTTCGCGCCTGGTGTGAAGGCTGTGGGTGGAAACATCTTTGGAACCGATATCGACTACAACGCCATCGCAAACGTCGTGATTGGCGTCACGCTTTCCAATGGCACGGCGTACGTTGGTACAAGCAGCAGTGCCGCTGACTTTGTTGGCTTCATCTCCAATGGAGCGGCAATCTCGAGCATGACCATTTCCGCTTCTAAGGAAGGGGCAGGTCAGGTGTATGTGACGATCGACAACCTGTACCTCGGTATCGCTCCCGTCCCAGCCCCAGGCGCTGCGGCTTTGATCGGGCTTGCTGGTCTTGTGGCCGGTCGCCGTCGACGCAACTAACTTGTAAATCTCCTTCGGCTTTCGCCGCGTGCCTTACCCGCACGCGGCGGAGCCACATGAGATAAGTCGCTTGCACTTTCACTGACACTTTGAATGACCGAGTCACTTAGTCACTTCACTTCAAATAAAAAATCGCTTACATCGCCGTGTAAAACGCACGCGGCGGTAAATTCCCAGCCCCTAAGCTTCAAAACTTGGGGGCTTTTTATTTGGCAATGTGACCAGCAAGGTCGCTGGCGAAATTTTATAAATAGTTTCAATGCGGCGCCGGATTGTGCTGGCGCCAGCAGTTGCGCCCTTGAAACATTGCGCGAAACATGGAGCGGACTTTCTGTCCTTAGCGGCTCATGGCGCCGTGGCGCAAGATGGCGTCAAGTTGCTCCGCAACAATTGGCCGTGAATACAAATAGCCCTGTACAAAATCGCAACCAGCTTTTTCAAGCATTTCAGATTGGAGTTGCTCTTCCACGCACTCCGCGATTACTTGTAGTCCAAGTTTGTGCGCCATCATAATTATGCCTTCGCACAACGCAGTGTTTGAACGCACATGAATGAACGACTTGTCAATCTTCAGATACTTAATAATTGGAAACTTGGCGAAGGAGCCATATGCGGAATAGCCCGTTCCAAAATCGTCAAGCGCAACTTTGATATCCGCGTTGTGGAAGTTCTGCAGTATTTCAAGCGCGTCAGTATCGGCGTCTAACAGCACGCCTTCGGTAATTTCAATCACAATGCACTTGCCCGGTATCGCATTGTCCTTCAAGTACTGAATCCATGTTTTTTGGAATGCCACGCCTTCAGCGCGAAACTGCACGGGCGAAGCGTTTACGCACACTTGAAATCCGCCTGGGACCAAGTCATTCCAGCGACCGGCCCACTTTGCGGCTTCGCGAAAAACCCAATCGGCAATGGGCATAATTAGCCCAGTTTCTTCGGCCAAAGGAATGAACTCACCGGGCATCACAATTCCGCGCGTGGGGTGATCCCATCGCAGCAACGCCTCGGCCATATGGATGTGGCCCGTGTCCAGGTCAAGAATTGGTTGATAGTTCAGATAAAATTGATTTTCAAGAATTGCAGTGCGCAAATCGCTGCTTAGGCGCGAGCGTTCTTGCGCGGCGGTTTGCAAGCCTTGCGTGAAATAGCTGAACCGATTGCGTCCTTGGCGCTTGGCCACATACATGGCCTGGTCAGCGCTCTTGAGAAGTTCCTCCGCCTCGAGCGCGTCCTGCGGGTACACGGTTATGCCAACACTGGCAGACACATACACCACCGAGTCGCCAAGTTGGAAAGGCTCAGCCAAGCGCGCGATTATTTTTTGCGCGACAACTTCAACATGTTTTGGATCCGTCATGCGTGAAAGAATCACCGTGAATTCGTCGCCTCCCAAGCGCGCCACCGTGTCAGATTTACGCGTGCAATCGCTGATGCGCAGCGCGGCTTCCTTTAAAAGCACGTCGCCCACCAAGTGACCAAGCGTGTCGTTGATTTCCTTGAAGTGGTCCAAGTCAATCAGCAGCAGCGCAACCGAGGAACGCGCACGTTCCGCCTGTAAAATTTCATGCTTCAGTCGTTCGCGGAAATTGCTCCGATTTGGCAGGTCCGTAAGCGAGTCATAGTTCGCTTGGCGCGAAATCATATCGTTGGCTTGTTTCTTTTCGGTGATGTCGGAGAACAGCATCACAAAGCCGTTCACCTTTCCGTCATCGCCCAAGATGCTGTTGACGACCATGCTCTTGGCAAATATTTCGCGGTTCTTGCGGCAAGCCCATACTTCACCGCTCCAGGAGCCGGTTTGCAAAACAGTTTCACGCATCAGTTCATAGAACTCAGAGTTTTGTCGCCCAGAATTGAACATTTCCTCGGGGCTTTTTCCGCGCACCTCTTCAAGCGCATATCCAGTCATGCGCGCGCACGCGGGATTAATGTCGATGATTTGATATGACGGGTCCGTCACCAACATGCCTTCCGCCGTGTGTTGGTACACCAACGCAGATAGGCGAATTTGCTCCTCTAATTTGCGCCGATCCGTGATGTCGCGGCCAATGCCGATCAAGCCAAGCGGCTTGCCATCAACGCCGTAGTACGGCGCGCGCAACATTTCAAGGCAATGCTTGCTGCCATCGGAATGCGTGATCCATTCTTCCATGACGATTTGTTGGTTTGTCCCCAGTACTTTTTTCTCAATGGAGCTGGCCGATAGAACTCTCTCCGCGCTGAGCAACTGCGCGTCGGTCTTCCCAATAATTTCTTTTTCAGTCAAGCCCATGGCGCGCTCGAACATTTGGTTGCACGCCATGTAGACGCCATCCATGGACTTGGCGAAAAATAAATCTGGAATTGAGTTCATAAAACTTTGAAGCAGCGCCTTCTCGTGCTCCGCCTTGGCGCGCAACTGCGCGTTGGCGGAAGTGAGTTCCTCTGAGTTCACTTCAAGAGCGTTTTCGAGCAAGCCGCGCTCGAGATCAACTTCGTAGTAGTAGTTGCTGACCAGTTGCAAAAAAGAATTCCAGCTTTCGTCGGGAAGGAAATCATTTCCCATCAGTCGTTGTAACTGACGAGCGAGAAGACGGTGATGCATGGGTATGGCTTATTCCTGAATGGTTGTCAGGGACATTGTTTGATTGTGCAAATGGCATTGCAACACATCGCGAACTGGAGCCAACTCGCCATAGGAATAGAAGCCCGTCAGTTTCATGCCCGCGCCGGCGTGTCGTTCGACGGCTTCCAATTCCTCCTCGGTCAATTGACCAAGAACAATGCGCCTGCCAACGCAACTCACAACCACGCACAGGCCTTCGGCGGAAGTTTTTGGCCGCGCCATTTGTGCGGCAATGTCCGCGCTTTCAATCAAGTGGTCTAAATTGGTGCGCATGAGTTTGCAGCGGCTGCCTTGTGGCACATCGCCTGCAAAAGTCAGGCTTTGCGCCGCTTCATTCACGGCCAGCAACGTGCGAGTAAGAGAGAAGTCGCCGTCTTGCGAAAGAATGTTCAGTGGAAAGCGCATGCCGCTACCGGGCAAACTGCTTGCAAGGTCGCCAAGATATTTTTTGTACAAGGCAAGCGCGGGTTGTCCGTCGATTTCAGAAACCACATTGCCAACAGACTTGGTCACAATTCTCTCGGCGCCAAATTCCGTCCAGCCCGAGCAGTAACTATTATTCACGGTCACTTCGCCGTACAAGCCAACAAGCACAACGCGTTTACTTTTGGCTTGCTCGTTGGCCATGACCCATGTTGTGCCAAAGCGTTCAGCGTCGCCAGCCAGACCGCCAGTGACCGTCACGCCGCAACTTTTTAAACCCAATGCAAGTTTGGTGCCGTTCACGGACAGGCCATCTGAAAGCACCAACACGTGGCGAAGATCAGCGGCCTTGAGTTGTGTGCCCGTGGCGCGAGAAAGTTCCTCAATGTCTGCGCCAGGCGTCACATCAAATGAAACCATTCGCACACGGCCATGTTCAAAGCGCACGGCGGTTGCAATAATGTCCTTGTCGGTGATCTTGCTTGCTTGCACATTGCCAGATGATGAACAGCCCGCGATGCAGGCCTTGGGAAATCGTTTGCGCAACTCAGCAAAGCATTCGGCGCTGTGAAAGTAGTCGTGGTCTCCAAATGCCAGCACCAAGTCGGCGTCGGGCAAGTCATCACCGCCCATCCAACTTTTTTCGGCGGTCCATTGAAGTTGGGAAATCTTCATGCCAAATTAGTTTAACAACTATCCACGAGCCAGCGATTTTTTGGTCGCCGCGCGCGAGGCATGAATAACGGCGTTTGCGGCCTTTGAATTGGCCTTGCATTCAAGCAACGCCGACAACATCAACGGCACAACAATGGTGGCGTCGGATTCAATCACAAACATGGGCGTGTTCTGCGTCAATTTGTCCCAGGTAATTTTCTCATTGGGAGTGGCGCCGGAATACGAACCGTATGAAGTGGTCGAGTCTGAAATTTGGCAGAAGTACGCCCACGGTTTCACGGGTTGTTGCAAGTCGTATTTAATGGATGGCACCACGCAAATTGGAAAGTCGCCTGAAATGCCTCCGCCAATTTGGAAAAATCCAACGCCCTTACCTTTGGAAAGACCCTTGTAGTCGTCATAGAGCTGCCCCATGTATTCAATGCCGCTCTTCACAATACTGGCGTTGCATTCATTGAACTTCACATGCGACGCGAAAATATTTCCAAAGGTTGAATCTTCGTGGCCTGGCACCACCATTGGCAACTTTGCTTTCGCGGCGGCAAGCAGCCAGCAATCTTCTGGATTGCCTTGGTACTTGCTACGCGGAATGGCAAGCACCAATTCATAAAAGTATTCGTGCCAGAAACGGCGATCACCATTCTTGGTGGCCTTCTTCCACATGGGAACCAAAATCTTTTCCACCGCGCGAAACGCCTCGTCCTCTGGAATGCTGGTGTCGGTCACGCGGCGCATGCGCTGCTTTAGAATTTTGGTGTCGTCCTGCTTTGTGAAATAGCGGTACTCGGGAAAATCTTTGTAGCCGTGATGCGCCACCAAACGAAACAGCGACTCCTCTAGGTTTGCGCCCGTTACGGAAAGTCCATGCACAAGACCAGCGCGAATGGCTGGCGCAAGCGTGATGCCAAGTTGCGCCGAACTCATGGCGCCCGCCATGGCCCAATACATTTTTCCGCCGCCACCAACGTGGTCCCAATAGGCGTACAACGCGTCGCGCGTGGCGCGCGAATTAAAGTTCATGTAGTTGCGCGAAACAAAGTCAAGAATGGGCAGGGCGGATTTGGTCATGGGCTTGGTCATGGACTTGGTCATTGGCTTGGTCGACTTGGGCATAGAAGGTGATTTATAGCAGGTGCGGTTGCGGCCATGTGGCGCGGAATGATTGTTGCGCAGATTGAAACTTCAAGCGCAATCCGAGCAATCCACTCACTTCCACGCGGCGGCGCCGATTAATTTCTCAAACTCAATCTCGTCGCGCACTTGAATGTCGTCAAGACCGCGCAATGGAATATGTGGGAACAACGCGCGTGCGCGGTCAATCACACCTTTGTGCAGCGCCGCAAAGCGCCAGCCTTGGCGCTGGTAGAAACGAATCGCGCGCGAATTGTCATTGGTGGTTGTCAAGTAAATGCGTCCGCAACCGTTTGTCAGCGCGTGCATTTCGGCCGCGGCAAGCAACGCGGCGCCGGTGCCTGGAGAAAGCGTTCGGCTGCTCAGCGTAATCACTTCGCATTGCCAACCGCCGGCGTCCATGTTCAGCGTGACAAGCCCCGCGAACTCGCCATTCACTTCGGCCACAAATCCTGGCAGCGCGTCCGCTTGGTGACGTCTGCCCAGCGACCAAATTTCATGGGAGTGCCAATGTTTTTCTAGTTCCGCGCGCACGTTGGCAAGGTCGCGCGGTTCAATTGGGCGGATCATCGGCGTGGTTTGCAACATGGGTCTTAGCGTATCAATCATGCGCAGTTTGCTTCTTTCCAAAGGCGATGTGTCCGCGGCACTTTTCATTGCGCAATCGAAATAGCGATCAAATACGCATGTATTCATTCGCCGCATACGATTCAGTTTCCCGCACGCAGCCACCCAACCATGAATTCAACTCGCATCATTTTGTTCGATGGCCAGTGCAATGTGTGCAACACATTCGTGCAGTTTGTCATTCGCCGCGATCCCACGGGAAAGTTTCAATTTGCGCCGCTGCAAAGCGAGCAGGCCGCACGCGCGCTGCAAGCCGCCGCGTTCAAGCCCACGTTAAGCGATCAGCCCCCGGGCGTGTGCGTGCCAACTTCAAGCACTCCACTAACTCCGCTACAAACTTCACCACAAACTTCATCACCAACTTCACCACCAACTTCACCACTCACTCCGCCACCACTTGATTCAATCATGCTCATTTGCCAAGGCAAAGTGCTACTACGCTCTGACGCCGTACTTGCCATTGCGCGCGGGCTTCGCTTTCCGTGGCCATTGCTCACTGTATTTCGCATTGTGCCGCGCCCCATCCGCGACGGCGCATACAGCATCTTCGCGCGCAATCGCTACCGCTGGTTTGGTCAGTGCAAAATTGGCACGCACACTACGACATCAACTTCAAATATCAAATCGCGATTTCTGTAAACCCCAACACTGCTGTAAGCAAAAGTCCCCGCTTGCGCACATTCAAACATTTCAGCGTGATATTTGTGAATATCCCTTCGCAGCAACGCGCATGCTGAGCGACCAAGCAATGCCATTAGAAAAAATCATAAATTCGCTTTATCAGCGCGCGACTTGGGCAAACTTTCAGCTTTCACATGTGATGTCAGTGCCGCGGCGATCTGCGCCATTTCCTCCATCCTTTTCACTTTCTCACGGAACGAAAGTTTTCCAAACGCCTCATGCTGCGATTGTCGAAGCCCTTGAAATGTTCCAAGCCGCCAATCTGGCGATTCGTGTTCAGTCATTTCATGCCTCCATGAATCTGGCGCAATTCAGCAATATCAGCCAAGTCCTGCGGCCGACCCGCGTCATTTTTCATACGCAGTAAAGTTTCAAGCCGCACAATGCGTAGCGGCACGCCTGGGGCAACTTCAGTCACCATGGCAGCGCCGTACTCGGTATTGAAGTCAAGCGGTTCAGTCACAAAGATGTCAATCGGTGTCTCGGGGTGCTGTTCGCTATGAAAGGGCAACACCACCATTGCTCGCTCGGAAATCCAACGTGATCTCTGCGAAGGGTCAGCCATTTGCTGCGAGGTCACAGGAATACGTGGGTGATAGCCAAGCCCAGCGAGTGCGGCAAACGCGGCGTTGATGCAAGGCGCGTCAAGGCGAATGACAAGATCCAAATCTTGTGTCTGACGACCGTATCCATGAGCCACTACGGCTAGTCCGCCCACCACCAAAAAAGAAACTTCAGCGTTATTGAGCGCGCGGGCTATCGATTCAATGCTGCTCAGTTTCACTTAAGACCCTGCACTTCTTCGTGATTGCGAAGTTGAATTGACATGGTGTTCAGCATACGAGATCCAATCTGTACAAAGGCATCTTTTTATGGGCGCATGACGGCAACCGTGCTATCCTTTGACCTCAATCACAGGAGAAATCATCATGACCACAGCCACCAAATGTCCATTCGCGGGCGCATCAACAATCAATATTCCAGCGCCACAAACCATTCAAGTGTGGTGGCCCAATCAACTGAACCTGCAACCACTGCAACAGAACTCGCCCACGATCGATCCCATGGGCGGCGACTTTAACTACGCCAAGGAATTCAACTCGCTTGATCTAGAAGCGGTGCGCAAAGATCTGCGCGCGCTGATGACAACTTCGCAGCCGTGGTGGCCCGCCGACTACGGCCACTACGGTCCGTTCTTTATTCGCATGGCTTGGCACAGCGCCGGTACATACCGCGTGAGTGATGGTCGCGGTGGTGGCGGCGCCGGCATGCAACGCTTTGCTCCACTCAATAGTTGGCCCGACAATGTCAACCTTGACAAGGCGCGGCGCCTGGTGTGGCCCATCAAGCAGAAGTACGGCAAAAAGATTTCGTGGGCCGACTTGATCATTCTCACTGGCAATGTGGCGCTTGAATCCATGGGCTTCAAGACATTTGGTTTTGGCGGCGGCCGCGTTGATATGTGGGAGCCCGATCAAACATACTGGGGCGGCGAAAAGAAATGGCTAGCCGCCGAGCGCTATACCGGCGACCGCAACCTTGAGAACCCGCTCGCCGCCGTGCAAATGGGCTTGATTTACGTGAATCCCGAAGGCCCCGACGGCAAGCCCGATCCGCTGGCTTCGGCGCGCGACATTCGTGAAACATTCGCGCGCATGGCCATGAACGATGAGGAGACAGTGGCGCTGATCGCGGGTGGCCACACCTTTGGAAAGACACACGGCGCGGCGGATCCAAACAAGTTTGTTGGACCAGAGCCAGAGGCCGCGCCAATGCAAGACATGGGTCTGGGTTGGAAAAATAGTTTCGGCACTGGCAGCGGAGCCAGCACAATTTCCAGCGGACTTGAAGGCGCGTGGACTCCCACGCCAACAACATGGGACAATAGTTATTTCGAAACTTTATTTCGTTACGAGTGGAAACTCACCAAAAGTCCAGCTGGCGCGCATCAGTGGATTCCAACCGATGACTCCGCAAAGAACTCCGTGCCCGATGTGCATGATGCAACCAAGCGCCACGCGCCGGTGATGCTCACCACCGATCTCGCGCTGCGCATGGATCCAATATACGAGCCAATTTCAAGGCGTTTTCTCAAGGACCCAGCGCGCTTGGCCGACGCATTCGCGCGCGCATGGTTCAAACTCACGCACCGCGACATGGGTCCTATTGCGCGCTATTTGGGACCACTTGTTCCCAAAGAAACATTGATTTGGCAAGACCCAGTTCCAGCAGTCACGCACCAGTTGGTCAATGCGCAAGACATTGCCGCGTTGAAGAAAAATATAATTGCGAGTGGTCTTACCGTAGCGCAATTAGTTTCCACAGCATGGGCCAGCGCCAGCACGTTCCGCGGCACGGACAAGCGCGGCGGCGCAAACGGCGCACGCATTCGTCTTGCACCGCAGAAAGATTGGGCGGTGAACAATCCTGCGCAGTTGCAAAAAGTGCTTCACGCGCTTCAAGCAATCCGAAATGAATTCAACGGCGCGCAAGCGGGGGGCAAAAAACAAATCTCGCTCGCCGACTTGATCGTGCTCGCTGGATGCGCGGCGGTTGAACACGCCGCAAAAGCAGCGGGCGTTGACGTTGCAGTTGCATTCACGCCAGGTCGCACCGATGCTTCGCAAGAGCAAACCGACGTCCATTCATTTGAGGTGCTTCAACCAACGGCTGATGGATTCCGCAACTATGGCAGCTCTGGCCACTCGTTGCCCGCGGATTATTTGCTAGTGGACCGCGCCAACTTGCTCACGTTGACTGCGCCACAAATGACAGTGCTTGTTGGCGGTCTGCGCGTGCTGGGCGCAAACTTTGACCACTCAAATTTGGGCGTGTTCACCACCCGACCAGGAACGTTGACGAACGATTTCTTTGTCAACGTGCTCGACATGGCAACCACATGGACGCCAACGTCCGCAGCAGAGGAGACCTTTGAGGGCCGCGACCGCAACACGGGAAAAGTGAAGTGGACTGGCACCCGCGCTGATCTTGTCTTTGGTTCAAACTCGCAACTACGCGCATTGTCAGAGGTCTACGCAAGCCATGACGCCAAGGAAAAATTTGCGCGCGACTTTGTTGCGGCGTGGGTGAAGGTGATGAACTTGGATCGATTCGATATGGCTTGAGCTTGCGCTGAAGTTGCATGGCATTTGTAACCGAGGCGACTGTCTGCCCGCACTCTTACCCGTAGACAAGTGACGCTAGAGCTCCGCCCAAAAAGAAACACGCCCCAACCGTATGGCCAGGGCGTGTTTCAATGACGTGCGGACCGACCAGTTTCCTGATCGACCCTAAAAGTAGCGGGGACTGGATTTGAACCAGTGACCTCCGGGTTATGAGCCCGACGAGCTACCAGGCTGCTCTACCCCGCAGTCTTGAGTTCCTAAGCGTAGTTCATTCACTCGTTCGCGTCAATGATCTTGTTGATTTGAAATGTTTCCAATTTCAATACACGTACACTTCGCCCATGCAGCGAGTGGACACAGCACAAGAAGTGCAGCGGCTTCTTTCTCAATCGGACTTTCTAAAGGCGTTTGAAATCTCCGAGCAATGGACCCGCAAACAACCAACCGTGCTGGGTGCGTGGCTTGGATTCACCCGCGCCGCACTTGGTCGCGGCATGATTGGCGCCGCAGACATCGCCGCCACGCATGCGGTGCGCTTGGCGCCCACAGATCCGCAAACTATTTTTTTCCGCGCCATCATCGACCATCGATTGGGTCAAAGCGATTTGGCGATTGAGCGGCTGCAAGCGCTTGTTAAATCAAATAATCCCTACGCCACCGACGCCGCGTTGTATTTGGCCGAAGTTCTGCATCGCACGGCGCGCCACGACGAGCTTCAAAGTTTGATCAACGCTGGCGGCGCTTGGCTTGCGGATGAGCGCGCCATTCTGTATCGCGGCCGCGCAATGTCGCGCGTGGACAACAACGCCGCCATTGAAATCCTGCAAAATTACGCCCGTTCAAGTGCATCACCCATGGCGCGGCGCACTGCCGGCTTTGACGCGGTGCGTTGGCTTGACGGCGCCGGCCGCTACAAAGAAGCCTTTGATTTGGCCGCACATCTGCACGCCACAACCGCCGCCCCATTTGATGTGGACGGCCTTGAGCGCGAAGTGTTGCATCAACTGCGCTTATTGCAAGACGGTCGCTCTTGGTGTGCGCCGCGCGCGCCGGCGGTGTCAACAATTTCTTTGGTGGTGTCCCTGCCTAGAAGCGGCACCACTTTGCTTGAGCAAATGCTTGACCGCCATTCGCAGGTCACCGGCATTGGCGAGTACGACGGCATTCCAATTATGGGTGATGTGCTGCGCGCAAACGGTCCCTGGATTGATCAACTGCAAAGCATGTTTCCGCAACAGGCCGCCGCCCTGCAAGCGCAGTATTTAGACGGCGCCCGATTGCGTTTGCGCCCGGGCACCACACATTCGTTCGACAAGATGCTGTTGATTTGGTTGTGGCTACCCATGGTTGCCGCAATTTTGCCCGGCGCCAATTGCCTGCACATGGCGCGCGATCCACGCGACACGGCGGTCAGCATGTTTCTGTCTAATTTTCATCCGCGCTCCATGGGTTGGACACGTTCTTTGGATGAAATTCGCCGCGTGATTGCGGCCGAGCGCTCCTTGCTGCCCCAAGCCTTAACCACGCTAGAAATTCCGCACGAAACTATTGTGTACGAAAATCTTGTTGCCAACCCAGAAGCCACCTTGCAACGGTGTCTAGCCCGCATGGGTCTTGAAATGGAACCCGCCGTGCTTGCGCCGCAGGACAATCGGCGCACGGTTCACACTCTGAGCCACGAACAAGTGCGCAAGCCCATCAACGCCAACTCTATTGGACGCTGGCGCAATTACGAATGGGCCTTTGAAGAAACTTGGAAGCCATTGGTTCACGTGCACGATCAGCGCCGCGCCAATCAGCCGTAATTCAATCGCAGCCGAATCAGTTGCGATAGAAGTGGGCAGCGATCTCGCGGGCAAAATCGCTGTGCCGCTAATCACTTCAATCCACAAACACAAATCCAAAAAAGAAGAGAGCCCCCCGACGAATCGGAGGGCTCTCTGAGGTGACAGTATCAGTGAAGTATCTGAGTCCTTAGTAACTCAGTCTCAAACAGAAACTTAGGCGCGACGACGGCGGGCAGCGATGCCAGCCAATCCGATCAGTGCAACCGCGCCAGGAGCTGGCACAAGAGTTGTGTACTGCGCTGAATTTGCCCAAGTTGTGCTTTGCGCTACGGCAGTAGCACTGTTAGCAGTGTAGAAATCCACTTCGCCAGCGCCGCGACCAGCAACAGCAACCGCTGCGCTAGTACCAGCACCGTAACTCCAAGCGCTGTATGTCACGCCGTTGTCAGCACTGAGGTACCAAGACACTTCGCCAGTATCAACATTGTAACTCGAAGCTTGCTTTGTCCAATTGGACGCCGCAGCTGCATAGTTAGTTGTGGAAGTTACTGGCAACGTGAAGCCGTAGAAGGTGATCACGCCTGAAGAATTCAGGAATGAACCCAATCCACTTGCTGCGCCGGTGTAGCTGTTGAACTTGAAACCAGAATTGCATTGCGCATAGGTGGAATCAAAGGCAACCGCATAGATGCTTGGAGCAGCTGTGGCAAGAGTGCTGTTTGCACCACGATACATATCATTTTCTAGCCAAAGAAGTTGACCAGGACCCGCTTGCGCTGCGTATGCGGCGCTGGTGTCAAGGTAAATATCATAAAAAGCGGTGGAAGTTGTTCCACCCTTCATGGTCATTGATGGACCAGTGTGGCTGTTGGTTGCAGTTACAGGCGAAGTTGCATTCACCTTGAAGCTGCTTGTAGCGCCACCGTACTGAACCCAACCTTGTTGGCCAGGAGCACCAACGGTGGTTGACATGTTTCCAGCAACGTATGGGCTGCCCCAATTGTTGGTGTTGTACATAACTGCGTAAGCTGCTTCTTTGTTGGTTGGATTCTTGATTAAATCCATTTGGGCGGCACTGATGACGCCTTTGTATGTTGCGGACAATCCGCTATCGATTGATTCAACTGCACCAGCGCTTGCGGCTGCTGCAATCATGCCGACGGAAATGAGTGAGAGGGAAATCTTCATGGGAACTAACTCCGAAAAGGGGGAACTCAGAACACTTCTAACTGAAACATCAGCTAGAAAAAGGGGACGTGATTTGGATTATTGAAGTAAGGGAAGTGAGGGAAGTGAGGGAAGTGATTATTTCTGAACGAGTAAGGGAAGGTGTTCAGAAAGTCTCGGAAGAAGCCTGATTTGCTTTCGCATTTCAGTCTTTTATCTGAGATGAAATGAACTTACCCCGACATTTACGCGATGCAAATAATTCTTGATTATTTTTCTAAAAAATATGCAACTGATTTCAGTGCAATTTTGGCGGAGTTTAAAAAGGCTTCAATTCGTGGCAGTAATCGCCAAGTTATTGGTCTTTTGCGATTTAGGCTTCCTGTAAGTATTTGTTTGCGACGCAATATAAATATGTAAATCGTTAGGATCAGTGCCCCAATGGCCGCTCCAACAACAGGCAACGAAACAACGCAAGTCATTTTTTCCATGACTGGTGTGACTAAGGAAATAGACAAGCGCGTTATTTTGAAGGACGTTTCGCTGTCTTACTATTACGGCGCAAAGATTGGCGTGCTTGGGTTGAACGGCTCGGGAAAAAGCACTCTGCTTAAACTTATGGCTGGCGTGGACAAAGTCTATGACGGCAAGATTTGGGCGGCAAATGGCTATGAATTGGGCTATTTAGAGCAGGAGCCATTGCTTGGCGAAACGCGTACCGCGCTTGAAGTTGTGCGTGAAGGAGCTCAGGGGACGTTTGATTTGTTGGCGGAGTTTGATCGCCTCAATGAAAAGTTGGCGCAACCATTAGACGACGCGGTTATGGAGAAAACTTTGGATCGCCTGGCTGTTGTGCAGGAGCAACTGGAAAAGTTTGACGCGTGGACGGTTGATCATCAGTTGGAAATGGCAATGGATGCGCTGCGGTGCCCGCCGGCGGATCAGCCGCTCAATACATGCTCTGGTGGCGAGAAGCGGCGCGTGGCATTGTGCCGTTTGTTGCTGAAAAAGCCTGATATTTTGCTTTTGGACGAGCCCACCAACCATTTGGACGCCGAAAGCGTGGATTGGTTGGAGCATCATTTGCAGCAATACAAGGGAACGGTGATTGCGGTGACGCATGATCGGTACTTCTTGGACAACGTGGCAACTTGGATTTTGGAGTTGGATCGTGGCGAGGGCATTCCTTATAAGGACAACTACACGGGTTGGCTGGAGCAGAAGGAGAAGCGCTTGGCGCTGGAGTCCAAGCAAGAGGGCCAGCGGCAACGGGCCTTGGCGCGTGAGTTGGATTGGATTCGCAAGAACCCCAAGGGGCGTATGACCAAGAGCAAGGCGCGTGTGGCCAGCTATGAGCAGATGCTCAATGAAGACTCCAAGATGAAGATCAAGGAGATTGAGATTTATATTCCGCCTGGACCGCGGCTTGGCACGGTGGTGGTGGAGGCGATTGGAGTGAGCAAGAACTTTGGCGACAACGTGTTGCTTGACGATGTGAACTTTTTAATTCCGCCGGGCGCGGTCGTGGGAATTGTGGGGCCCAACGGCGCTGGCAAGACCACGCTGTTTCGCATGATCACCGGGCAGGAGAAGCCCGATGGCGGCACCTTGAAGATTGGCGAGACCGTGAAGCTGGCGTACTTGGAGCAGACGCGCGACACGCTAAGCGATAAAGACAGCGTTTGGCAGGCGATTTCTGGGGGTGTTGAGGAAATCAAGCTGGGCAGCGCCACGGTGAACAGCCGCGCGTATGTAAGCCGCTATGGCTTTGGCGGCACCGAGCAGCAAAAGTTGGTTGGCATTCTTTCAGGTGGCGAGCGCAATCGCGTGCACTTGGCGCGCATGCTCACTAGTGGCGCCAATGTGATTTTGCTTGACGAACCCACCAACGACATTGATGTGAACACCATGCGCGCGCTTGAGGAGGCGGTGCAGAACTTCGCGGGCACGGTGTTGTGCATCAGCCATGATCGCTGGTTCTTGGATCGCGTGGCCACGCACATTTTGGCTTTTGAAGGCGACAGCAAATTGTTTTTCTACCATGGCGGCTGGAGCGAGTACGAGGCGGACCATCGCAAGCGCACCGGCGCGGGCGCGGACAATGTTCCAGCCAAGTTTAAGCACAGGCGAATTTCGCGCGATTGATTTGCGTTTACGATACTGTTTATGATCGCCAACGACGAAGCAATTGTGATGGGCGGCATTTCCGCAACAAATATGACGCTGTTTCACCAGACACGCTTTCGCGTGGGCGATCCGCTGGCTTTCGCCGATATTTCCGCGGCAAATGGCGCGCGCAAGCGAACGCTGATTGTGCGCGACATAGAACTTGATCGGGCCAAGCAACATGCGCGCGCGGATGTGTTCGCTATTCCCAGCGAGTTTGCTCCGGCCGCGGGTTTGTCTAGCGAGCGCGATATTTCCACGGCGCAAGCGTTGGCGGAATGTTTGCGCCGCGCCGGCGTAAAGCGCGCCGTGTGTGACCGGACATTTCCGGGAGTATTTATGCACGTGCTCGTTGGCGCGGGTATTGCCGTGCGTTGTGATTTGGATTTGTTTCAATCGTCGCGCCGCAGCAAGGACGCCGTGGAGTTGCAAGCCATGGATGTGTCGCAGCGCGCAACAGAGGACGCCATGGAGTTGGCGTGCCGGTTGATCGCGCGCGCGGGCGTGAACAAGAATGGCGAGTTGATGCATGAAGGCGCGCCGCTGAGCAGCGAGCGCGTGCGTGGCGAGATTGATCAGTTTTTTGCGCGGTGTGGATTTGAAAATCCGCGCTCCATTGTGGCGGGTGGTCCGCAAGGCGCGGATTGTCACCATGATGGCGATGGCGTGTTGCGCACAGGCGAATTGATCATGGTGGATATTTTTCCAAAGTCAAAAAGCAGCGGATATTGGGGGGATTGCACGCGAACCGTGGTGCATGGCACGGTGTTGCCGCAAGCCGCGCGAATGCACGCCGCTGTAGTGCAAGCCAAGGCCGCCGCTGTGCGCGCCGCACACGTTGGCGCGGGCGGCGGCGATGTGCACGGCGAAACATTGCGCGTGATTCATGAGCACGGATTTAGCAGCGGCACGCCGCCAGTTGGCGCGTCAGATTCATGGTGCGGCATGGTGCACGGAACTGGCCACGGACTTGGGCTTGATGTGCATGAGCCGCCGCTTGTTGATCGCGGCGGCTTGACGTTGGTTGCCGGCGATGTGATCACTATTGAGCCGGGCTTGTATTGCAAAGCCGTTGGCGGCGTGCGCGTGGAGGACGCCTATGTGATTGAAGCCACAGGGGCGCGGCGTCTTGGACGCGGGTTGCCAGAGGGACTGGATTGGAGTTGACGGCGATCGTGGGTTTGCAGATTCACGCAACTATTGTTTTTGCACGTTTGTGAAACGAGCGCGCTAATTCAACTGGCTCCGTAAGAGCGAATCAATAAATATCATTCGCCCAAAATCATTCGCCGAAAATAATTCGCCCAAAGTAATTCACCAAAGATCATTCGCCTTGATCGTCGTTTTGGGTTTCATCTTCAAGGGCAAGTTCGGCGTCAAGTTCTGACATCGCTGGGGTTTCATTGCGCTCAAATCCCTTCTCGGCTTCGCGACACATGTCCGCCAGCACTTGGTGCAAGCCTTCATGATCTGGAACAGCGTCTAAAAGGCCTAAAACAGCGTCGATTTGCCTGTCCAAGTCCATGCCCGAGTCCACATGTGAACCGGTCAATCCGGCGTCGCCCAACGCCTCCATGGCGTTCACATACCACTTCAGGGTGGGCTTCTTTTCATTCTCTGGTGGCTCCACATACGCGCGCACCGTGACCACGCCAATGGCAACAATTGGCCAAAGCCCGCGCAAGTTTGGCGGCTCACAGCAAATCACAGTTGCGGGCTTCTCATCACGCAACGCGGCCAAGCGAAGTCGCCGCGCGTCCGCGCCAACAAGTTGCATGGGCATCACCAAATAGCAACCGGCCTCGACTTTGATCTCCTCCATGTTGCCTTCGAACAATATGCGGATTTTTTTAAGTTCAAGCGCGGCTTGCACGCGTTGACGGCGAGCCTCTTGCAGTGGCAGACAAATGCGCGCCATTGTTCCAAAGTCCTCAATGCGTCGCGCCATTTCCATGCCACGTTGCGCAAGGCGCTCGGCTTCAAACCATTGACCGCGGCGAAGCGAGGCTTCCGCCTTCTCCATTTGCTCTTGCAGTCGCGCGTCTTTTTTTGCTGAACTCATGTGTGGTTGCTCGCTTGGATTATTTTTTATGGACAGTGGATGCCGCCGCGGCGATTGATGGATGGTTTCGCTTGTCGTCTGGGCGCAGCGCTTCTTGTGAGCGTCCATGTGTTCCTTCGCCCGCCTCAAGCACGGCGTCGCACACTTGGGCAATGCTTGTAAAAGTGGGGTATTCCGCCCGCAATTTGGCCACTTTTTCCATAATGCTTCCGCCGCGATCGCGGAAGAGGCGCTTGTATGCCTCCTTCATGGCGTCCACCTCAACGTCGGCAAATCCACGGCGCTGCATGGCGATGGCGTTGTGCCCGCGCACTTCGGCGGGGTTTCCCTCGGCGATCATGTAGGGCGGAACATCTTTACTCACGCGGGCCATGGCTCCAAGAAACGCGCATGTGTTCAAGCGCACAAAGTGGTGCAGTCCGCAACCGCCGCCAACATTCACATAGTCGCACACCGTGACATGCCCCGCAAGCATCGCGTTGTTGGCAAGAATGACGTTCGAACCAATCTGGCAATCATGCGCGATGTGCACGCAACCCATCACCAAGTTGTCGCTGCCCATTTTGGTGGCGCCGCCGCCGTTGCCGGTGCCGCGATGAATGGATGCGAACTCGCGGATGTGATTGCGGTCGCCAATCTCAAGCGTGGTTCGCTCACCGGCGAATTTTTTATCTTGTGGCGGACCGCCCACGATGGTGAATGGGTGCAACACATTCTCGCGGCCAATGCGCGTGTCGCGATCCATGTGCACGTGGCTTACCAACTCGCTGCCCTCGCCAATTTCGCAATCGGGACCAATGACGCACCAAGGTCCAATGGTCACGCCCGCGGCGAGCTTGACTGATGCATCGATGATGGCGGTGGGATGAATTTTTGTCATAAAGAATGTTTAAAAAATAAAAGATCAGGCTTCGGTGGAATCCACCATCATAAAGCGAATTTCAGCCTCCGCCGCGGATTTTCCGCCCACTGTGGCGCGGCATTTTACCGAGGCGGTTCGGGCGTTGGCGCGCACTGTTTCTACTTCTAGAACCAATTGGTCGCCAGGCACCACGGGTTTACGCAGTTTCACGCGATCCAAACTTAACAGCATGGCCACGCGGCCCGAATGTTCCAGCGTTTGACTGAGCATGAGTCCGCCCAATTGAGCCATGGCTTCCACAATCAGCACGCCTGGCATGATGGGCGTGCCCGGATAATGGCCTTGAAAAAACGGTTCGTTCATGGTGACATTTTTCACGCCAACCGCGCGTCGATTGGCGTCCATTTCAATCACGCGGTCCACCAGCAACATTGGATAGCGGTGCGGTAAAACTTTCGCAATCGCGCGCGCGTCCATGGCTTGGCCCGCCACCAAACTCTCGGCCAAGTCCGCGGCCTTCATGGCGCGAAGAAGTCGCTGGCACATTTGCCGGTTCAGTCCATGGCCACTGCGGTGCGCAACAATGCGGCATTGCACCGGGCGACCCGCCAAATATAAATCGCCAAGCACATCAAGCAACTTGTGGCGCACAGGTTCATCGCTAAATCGAAAAGTATTTTCAATGGGTCCGTTGTCGCCAATCACCAACGCATCGCGCACGGTGAGATGGCGGCACAAACCGGCGGCCCAAATGGCTTCGGCCTCCTCCTGCAAACTAAAGGTGCGCGCCGGCGCGATATCGGTGGAGTAGTCGCTGCGCGATGGATCAAAAACCATAGTTTGACGGGGTATTCTGCGTTCTTTTGCTCCGTAGTCCAAGTCGTAGGAAATTTCCATTCCCTCACCATCGCGCGGAAGCGCGGCGATCATGGAGTCTTCATCCTCAACAACTATCGCCTCGCGCAAACGGAACACGCGCCGAGGCGCGTCTTGTTCAATCAAACCAGCTTCGCAAATAGGTTGCACAAAAGGCAAAGCGCTGCCGTCGCCGCAAGGCAACTCGGGTCCATGCAAACGCAAGATGGCGTTGTCCACACGCAGACCGGCCAGCGCGCTCATGCAATGTTCAATCGTGTCGATGGTCACGTCGCCGCCACGCAATGTTGTGCGCCGCGGCTTGGGCAACACATGCGTCACCAACGCGGGAATGGTCACGGATGGATTGAGGTCAACGCGCTCAAAAATAATTCCGGTGCCAGGCGGAGCGGGGGTGATTTCCAACACGGCCTCTTCGCCAAGCATTAATCCTTTTCCACGAACCGTGGCCACGCGCGCAAGTGTGCGCTGTGGATCAACGGTGGTTCCGCGAAGTTGCCCCGTGGGAAGAACTTTGGTGGCGATAGGTTTCATGGCCCCTGGGGTTGATCCTTGGATGGACTCTTTGTCTGATCCTCTAGCAGGGTGCGTAACTTGCGTGACCATTGGGGCAATTTACGGATTGCGGCGATCACACGCAATTCCTCCCGAATCTCCTGAGCGGGCATTCCGCCCCATGTGGCCCCGGCGGGAACATCATTCATTACCGCGCTTTTGGCCGCCAACCGCGCGCCGTCTCCAATGGTTGTGTGGTCGGCAATGCCGCAATAGCCACCAATTTGAACGCCGTCGCCCACGGTGACGCTGCCGGCTAATCCACTCATGCCCGCGATTACCGTCATGCGGCCAATTCGGCAGCCGTGTGCGATCTGGCACAAATTATCTATTTTTGTTCCCGCTCCAATTCGCGTGCTGCCAAACTTGGCGCGGTCCACGCATGTGTTTGCGCCAATCTCAACATCGTCATCAAGAACAACATTGCCAGTGTGCGGAATGCGCATCAAACTTTTTCCATCCGCCGCGGGGCGATATCCAAATCCGTCGCCGCCAATCACGGCCGATGCGTGAATGATCACGCGAGAGCCCAACACGCTGCGCTCATCAATGAATGCGTTGCAGTGAATGACGCATTGATCGCCAATGGAAACATGCGCGGCCACGCGCGCGCCGGCGTGCAGCACACAACCGTTTCCAATGTGCGAACCAGCGCCAACGCTCACCAGCGCGCCAATGCGAGCGTCTTTACCAATGGTGGCGCTTGGATCAATCACCGCGCTGGCATGCGCGCCAAGCGCAGGAAGAGTGGCGGGCGCGGCGAAAGTTTGTAAAATTTTTGCCACCGCCAAATCGGCGTT
>CANKBX010000025.1 GCA_947480055.1 Planctomycetaceae bacterium | reverse complement strand
GCAGCGCACGCTTGGCTTGTCGCATGAGATTCAATGCGTGGAGGCGATTGACATTGCGCACTTGGGTGGCGGCGAGACGGTTGGAAGTCTTGTGTGTTTTGTGAATGGCCGTCCCTTCAAGCAGCGCTACAGACGATTCAAAATTCAAACCGTCGCCAACGATGATTACGCCGCCATTCGCGAAGTGGTCAGTCGCCGCTACCGTGAAGAAGGCAAGGGCAGCGAGTTGTATCCCGATGTGATCTTGATCGACGGGGGCGTTGGTCAATTGAACGCCGCGCTTGACGCCTTCTCGGAGTTTGAAACGCGTCCGCCATTTGTGGTGAGCCTGGCCAAAAAGGAGGAGTTGATTTATGTGCAGCGCGAGAGCGAGGCCATTCGGTTGGGCCGTGAAAATCTCGGGTTGAAAATGTGCCAGGCAATCCGCGACGAGGCGCACCGATTCGCGCAGCATTACCACCATCTTTTGGTGCGCAAACGGTTGATGCCACAGGACTCCTCGACGCCCAAAAAAGTTGTGAATCGACCAGCGAATACAAATCAAGGCAAAGGCAAGAAGGTGGCTCAATCCACGCCGCAATCGTCGGCCAAGCCTGCCCGCAAGTCGGCGAAAAAAACCACGCCCAAACGTAAACCAAATTCATGATGCGCCGCCGCGCACTTCGCTACTCTTGTGCCACAGAAGGAGTTGTTGTTCGTGTCGCATCACCGATCTAAAAGAGCCCAACATCATGCCAACGCCGAGCGCGACCAAGAGCAACACTCGGACGCGCCTTCGTTGGATCACCCAATGGTGCCCAAGGGAACCTACGAACTTCTTGAAAGCGACGCCGCCGTGAAGGAGTTTGTGCGCCATGTCCGTGATGTTGGCGTGATCGCCTTTGACACGGAATTCATTGGCGAAGAAACATTTCGTCCCAAGATTTGCCTGGTGCAGATCGCCACGGAGCAGCGCGTCGCGTTGCTTGATCCGCTTTCTGGCGTTGATCCAATGCCGATCTATCAACTGGTGGCGGACACGTCGGTGCTGACTTTGGTGCACGCTGGCGAGCAGGATTTAATGGCCGTCAAGCAAGCCATCAATGGCAATGCGAATCATTTGGTGGACACGCAAATCGCCGCCAGCCTGATTGGCTTGCCGTGGCCAAGCAGTTTGGGCAACACCATCGAGCATCTCACTGGCTTGCATATTGACAAGGCGCACACGTTCACCGAGTGGGACCGCCGACCTCTTTCCAAAAGTCAGTTGCGCTACGCCGCGGATGACGTGCGCTATTTGCCGCTGGTGTGGAGTCGAATGAAAGAGCAATTGGAGCGCGAAAACCGCTTGCATTGGGCTATGCAAGAAAGCGCCACGCAACTCGCGGGTGAGCCCGAGTTTGATCCTGATCGACAAATGCGCAGGGCTTCGCGAGGCGAACCTTTGAAGCCCGCGGTGATGACCATCCTTCGCGAGTTGGTGTTGCTGCGCCGTGAACTTGCGGAGACGGAGGATCAACCGCAACGAACATTGTTGTCCGACGGAGCGCTAATGGAGTTGGTGAGGCGCAAGCCCGACAACGTCAGCGCGCTGCGTGAAATTAGATTTGTTCCCCAGCAAGTTGCCGAGCGTCATGGCCAGCGCATTGTGCAATGCATTCGCGACGCCAAATCTATGCCGCCCATTCGCCAAGAATTCGCGCGGTTGCTGGAGGACACCGCGGTGCGCGCCCGCATTGACGCCATGTGGTTGGCGTTTCAAACGCGTTGCATGGCCACAAATATCGCGCCAAATTTGGTGTCCAGCCGCGCCGAGTTCACCAGTTGGTTGGCGGCGTGTATTGATCGAGAGCATAAATTGGCCCAAGGAGTAGCGGTGGAATCCGCGCCATTGCCGTTTCCAATCCAAGACTGGCGCGCGGAAAGTATCGGCCGTTGGCTGAGCGAATTTATTGATGGCCGTTGCGAATTGGCTTTGCGTTGGGACGCGGCAAGTGGGGCGCTTCGTTTGGGCGCCACTTTATAAATCATGCGAACAAAATTTGTATCAAACGCCAATTTGTTTGCGCACACACATGTAGTATTGCAAAATCAAATTCGGAATTCAATTATGAAACCCAAAGATCAACTCCGCCGCAATCTGCTCGCCTCGCTTCCAGGATTTCTGTTGGCGCCCGCCGCGCTCGCCGCTCAAGCCGCGCAAGCCACCAAGAAACCAGCTGGGCCGCCACCTAAGAAAGCACCACCGGTCAAGCGTGATATTCCAATACTTCCATTCGCCATCGCCGGCGCTTGGTGCGATGACTTTGGCGCCAAAAACGCGTTGAAACTTGTTCCTGAATTTTCCGGCGTCATCACGTTCTCCGGGCAAGATTCCGTGTATCAAGACGACGCGCTCCGCATCTTGCACATTCAAATTGGCGCGGCCTCCGAGTGCGTGAACACGCTCGCCATGGCCAGCAGTTGCGCCCTGCAAAATAGCTATCCGCAAAGTGACGAGCACTGGATTTTAAAGACGTTCGTTCGACTCGCGCCGGAGGGAAATTCGATCACCGCCCGGGGCATTGCCAGCGCGAATGCAATTTGGTCAAGGCCAAACTCCAACAGTCCATTTGATCCGGCGTGGCAGGACACAAAAGTCACCGACACGATCACTCGCCTCATGCAGGAATACGGAATTGTCGCCAAGCCTCTCGTGAAAAATGACGCGCTGGAATTTACAAACGCGTTGCAAGTGATCGCCAAAGCGTCCCCGGTTATGGCGCAGAAGATTGGACCCATGTCGCATTGGGGCGAAGGGTGCACGCCAGTTCTTGTGGGGATTGCTTCGCAGGATGCCGCGCAAAATCTCATTTCCGCTGGTCGATGCATGCAGCGCGGCGCAATTCAGGCCGTCATCGAGGGAGCCAATTGCGATTCCTTTGTTCTGCCGCCCAAATTGCTCGAAGCAATCGCGCTGACAAGCAAAGAAGCGAGCATGGCGATCCAAACCATCGCGAAGTTTTTTGGCGACGACCCAAGCGAACCGATCGGCGTGTGTCGCATTGGAAAAGTCCTCAAGCCAACGTTCAATCCCGTGACAATGTGCGTGCCTTTGATTGCCGTCTGATTCAATCACGGCGCCATTGGTTGCGGACACGCCATACTTCGAGGATGCTTGTGGCATGAAAGAAACACGAATTTACAACGGCGATGGTGATCGACTGATTGAAGTTCCCAGCGGCGGCCCGCGCGTCACGTTGGTTCCACGCGGCGATCCCCGAACGCTGACCAGTTCACGCTCCATCCGCATCATGTGGGGGCAACATCTTCTCAATGATCTTGTGGAGGGACGCTATCGAACTGTGATCTGTGGCATCAATGAAGTGGACAACGCGCATGGCGTGTTGGGCGAATTGTTGAAACTTATTCCAACGAGTCAATGGACATTGTCCAGCGCCACCAGCTTCGCTAAAATGTTCCGCAGCGCCATCAGCATGCACGCCAAGGATGATCGCGAGCCTTACATTTTAAAATTCGACTTGGATCAATTGCTCATACTCGCGCTGTTGCGACCAGCGGGCCGCGAGCACTTCACGTTGGAGGATATTTTCCGCGGCTTCCGCACCATCAGCCGCATGGTGGAGGGTCGCCGCGACCGGCTCCCGATTGCCAGCGTGAGTTTTTTGGGCGCCAAGAGCAATCGATTGCTTGACCATCAAATGCAGGAGCCCGCGTTTGAAGCCGTGTTGCAGGCCATGAATCAAGGCGGTTTCTGCGGCGATATCTATCCACCCGTGGCGCTGTGGGATGTGCCTAAAACCGCGGTCTTTGCCCAGTATCCGTTTCCCGAGGGCATCTCCCGCATGCGCGAAGGCAGCAGCTGATCCACCTCGGCGCGGCATGTTGTTTGGCGCGCGCTGATCTTCAATCGTGTCGCAACCGTGCGGTGTTGTGCGACATGAATTGACTTGAACGAATGCGCGTTCAACCCTGATTGGTCGCGCCACTTTGCAGTTGAACAAACTTGCGCCCGCGAATGGCCTCGCTGCCAAGTTGTCCGCACGCCGCCATGGCGGAGCGGCCCTTTGTTCCGCGTCGCTTGCAAAATTGTTTGTTCACGATGGCGCGCGCAATAAATGCGGCCACGCTCTCCTCGCTTGGAGCCGGCCACGGACTATTGCGCCGCGGGTTGTAGGGAATAATGTTCAGCGAGCAACGCACATCCTTGATCAGCGCGCACACTTGGTCGCAGTGATCCAATGAATCGTTCACTCCTGGAATCAACACATACTCGATGCAAGTTGGGCCCGCGGTTTCTGGATACGCGCGAACTGCCGCCAAAATATCCGCTATTGGCTCCGACTTGTTGATGGGCATGATCTGCGAGCGGATCGCGTCGTTGGGGGCGTTCAAACTGAGCGCCAAATGTAAACGATGAAAGCCAGTTTGCGCCGCGAATTCCGCTATTTTTTGTATGCCCGCCACGCGGCCAACGGTGCTGATGGTGATGTTGCTTGAGGCGATGGACGGGCCATAGTGGTCGGTTAAAATTCGCACCGATTGCAGAACCGCGTCCAGATTTTCCGTGGGCTCGCCCATGCCCATGAACACAATGTTCTTGATGAGAAATCCACGGCCGCCGTCAAAAGTATTTTCAATTCGGTGGCGCGCCGCGAACCACTGCGCAACAATTTCCCCTGCCGTGAGATTGCGCAGCAAACCCATTTGCGCGGTCTCGCAAAATCCGCAACCCATGGCGCAACCCACTTGACTGCTCACGCACAAGGTGCGGCTAAATCCTCCGCCAGTGTGGGGCATGGGAATAATCACGCTCTCGGTTTCTAGTCCGCCACCAACTTTCAAAGTGAACTTCACGGTTTCGCCATCCACCACCGTCTTGGATATCTCCGGAAGTTCGGCGCACGCACTATCGCCGTCCGCTTCATCACGGCGATAAACGGCGGCGTACTTCAACAGCACTTCACGCCGTGGACGGCGGCTTTGCAGGCGCGTGGCAAATTCATCGCTTGTGATTCCAAGAACATCCATCGCGCAAGCCTAACGCCATAAGCCGCCAAAACCTATGCAAGAAAAATTCTCCCACGTTTCATACCATGCATTTATGCATATGAAACGATCCGATCACGAGCATGGCCCGCCAATTGTCCCCGTGGTATTTCATCTTGAGGATCCCGCGGGCTTGACCAGCACAAAGCAGGAACAATGGGATCTCATGGGCGGCGTGGGCGAGCATGTGTTGGAGGTCGCCATGGACCACGGCATCAATATCGAGCATGCCTGCGGCGGCGTTTGCGCTTGCAGCACATGCCATATTTATGTGGTCAAAGGAATGGAGCATCTCAGTCCGGCAACCGAGGCCGAGGAGGATCGCGTGGAGGAGGCTCCTGGCTTGCAACGCAACAGCCGATTGTCTTGCCAGTGCGAAATTATCAGCAACGGCTTGATTGAAATCCGCGTGCCCTCATGGAATCGCAACGCCGTGAAAGAAATTCCACACTGATCACCGCGCGATTTGTTCACGCGGCGTCCACTCAATCATCTTGACGCATCGGATCGCAACATGAAGAAGCACATGCACTGGCTCGACGTGGTTGAAATTGGCGAGGCGCTGGTGGACGCGCATCCAAATATGGATCCACTCACGATCGCATTTCCAAAATTAAAAATATTGGTTCAAGCGCTCGATGGTTTTCAAGAGCAGCCGGGGCATCCCAGCAATGAAAAAATTCTTGAAGCCATTCAGCAAGCTTGGATCGATGAATTGAATTAATTTTCTCTTGGCGAGAATGCGCGGCCGCTATCCGGCATGAACATGTTCACAGAAGGGGACTAAGCAAACCGCCCGCGTTGTCGATCAGGCGTTCAAACCAACGTCGCTGCGCCCATTTCTCCACCAAAATTTCCGTGCTCTGCTCCATGTATTTACTCTGCAAATAGCGCAGTTGCCCCGCGAAATCGGCGTTGAACACAATAATGCCGGCTTCAAAATTCAACTCAAAACTTCGCCTGTCCAAATTGGCGCTGGTCACAATGGCCGTGGAGCGGTCCACCACGATGGTCTTGGCATGCAACAAGCCATTTTGAAATTCATGAATGCGCACGCCGCACTCCAGCAAATTTCGAAACAGGCTGCGGCTTGCCAAGCGCACCCACACGCTGTCGTTGCGCGCCGGCACTATCAAATGCACGCGCACACCGCGCCGCGCCGCCACGGCCAATGCCGAAAGAGTGGCGTAGTCGGGAACAAAGTAGGGAGTGGTGAGAACAATTTCCTCGTTGGCAATTTGCACCGCCGATTGAATCAGTTGCGTGACTGCGTCATTTTCAAAGTTGGGTCCAGTTGCGAATGATTGCGCGATCACGCCATCGCTTTCGTAGGCGGGTTCGATTTTTAAAAGCGCGTCTATGTCCTCTTGCGATTCCATGTACCAATCTTCAATGAAGATCATTTGCAGTTCCTTGACCAGTGGACCTGCGATGCGAACGGTGCAATCCACCCACGGCGCAAATTTCGCCTTGGGCGCAAATCCAGCCTCCGCAATGTTCTGACTTCCAGTCCAACCCACCGCACCGTCCACCACCAGAAATTTTCTGTGATTGCGCATGTCCAACCTGCTGATAATCAAGCGCAACATGTTTACGGGCAGCGCCTCGCACACGGTCACGCCGCCTTGCTTCAGTTTTTTGCGCAGCGCGCTCTTGAGAAAATCTTTGCTGCCAACTCCGTCCACCAGAAGTCGGCACGAAACACCACGACTGGCCGCGCGTATCAACGCCTGCGCCACTTGTTGACCAGCGTTGTCGGCCAAATAGATGTAGGTCAGCAAATGCACATGCAACTTCGCTTGATCAATGTCGTCGCACATGCGATTGATCACTTCTTGCGAATCCCCGCTCAACCAAAGTTTGTTGCCCGCCAACGGAACGCAATGGCTTGCCAATTGGGCCACGCTGGCAATTTGATGTTGCGCCGGCTCCAGTTGAAAGTGCCGGGTGCGGGAATCGTGATGCACGTGGTTTGCGGGCACATCCACTTCGGAAATTATTTTTGCGTGGCGACGAATTCGAAACGCGCCGAAGCGAGTTTCACCAACCAAGAGATACGCGATCAATCCGCCGATGGGCACGGCGAGCACAACCACCATCCACGCCATGGCGACTTGCGGACGATTTCCTTTTCGCAACAGCACAATCGCGGCCATGAAAATTTGCAGCGCGAATTCTCCAACAACAAATATTGGATTGACTATTGCCAGTTGCAAGCTGGGCTTTCAACCATCAATTTTTACGATTAGGAATCGGCGTTCGCCTTTGGGCAAATCAACACGAACCGTTTCGCCGACACGCGCCTTCATAAGCGCCACGCCGATGGGACTTGATCCGGTGACTTCAATGTAGTCATCGCTGGAATCATCGGTGAGTTGCCCCACAAGTCGATATTTCTCGGTGCGCGATGTCTTGACATCCTGCAGCACCACAATCGCTCCCAGAAAAACCATGTCCAGCGGAACATCGATTTCGCCGGCCACTTGAACGCGCGACAATTTGGCTTCTAGATCGCGCACCTTGGCTTCGTTCATGGCCTGATCCTCGCGCGCGGCGTGGTAGTCGGCGTTCTCCTTCAAGTCGCCCTGGGCGCGAGCCTCCGCGATGCGTCCCGCGATCACGGGGCGAAATTTAAGGCAGTCAGAAAGTTGCGCTTCGAGCCGCTCTTTGTCGGTTTGGGAGATCATTTCCATGGTGAGCCTTTGGCTTTCGGACTTGGGGTCCGTGTGCAATAAAGAATACAAACTTAGCTTGGATTTGGCGAGGGTGTTTTTAACATTCTGCCCGCGCTCAGATGCAATAGAAATACCGCCATCCATGCCGTGAACGCCGCCAGGGTGATCGCCATGGTGGATCGCCATGCGATTGAATCTGGATTTGAACCGCCTCCCAAAGTTTCCCGAAGCACGCCCATGATCGGACCGTCAAGCCAATCGGGTGGTGGCGGCCAATCCATTCGCGCGCAGAAAAAATGCGCGATCGGTCCCATCAATGAGATCAAGACAATGGCGATCATGCAGAAGAGTCGTTCAAGCGATGAGCGGCTGCCGATGGATTTCGCCAAAATCGCCGCGATGATCGCGCCCCACGAAAAGAGAAAGAGGTCGATCAATCCCATGCGTTGCGGCGGTAAGTTGGTCGCCAATCTCAAGGGCCATATCACCATATGCAGCAGCGCGACAATGGTTAGAAAATCAATCAGCACTTGTCGAATGGGCGCGGGCGCGGGTCGTTCGCTTAATCGAAGCATGGGCCAAGCCACGCAAAGTCCGATTGTGATCGCGGCGAAAAAAATTCGTATGCCTGGAAGATAGCTCGCGATGGTTGGCTGAATCGGCGGGCGAATTCCAATGCAAATCCACCATGCGGCGAAGATCCAAATGGTGACAATAAATACCAAGCCGCGGGGCAGAGTCATGCGTGAAGAATAGCCCACTTCACGGCGCAGGCAAATACCAGCGCCAAGCGAATCAGCGAATGCCAACGTAGTCGGAAAGCAAATTCATTTCATCATCGCAGCCCGCGTCGATGCGTCCGTAATGATCAAAGAGCCATTGCAAGTATTCAATCTTTTGACGGGATGGAACTTCGGCGGCGCTTTCGCTGCCAGGAGCGCGGCCCCATTTAATTATGCAGCCGCGATTGGTTTTTATGCGCAAGCATGCGTCTTCCTTGGTGCGATCAAGATCAATGCACGCAATTTGCGCGCGCCATGGGTGATCGTCAATCAGTCGCGCCAATGCGACTGCGCCTCGCATGTCTTTGCCCGCCCATGCATCGCCAAAGGAGGCAGGTCGTCCGAATGATGCATGTTCAATTCGAATCATGCTTGTTGGGGCTGTCCCGGCGCGGTAGCAACGGGGCAGTATTTTTCCATCGATATCGATCAGATGGTCGTAGCCATCTTCGCGAACAACGGCAAATGGAATAGTCCACACGGCATCAACGGACACCTCGCTCATTCCACTGCGCTTCACTTGCTTAATTTCACTGAACCAGCCAGTTTGCATCAAAGCATCACGCGCCTCGGCTAGACCGGCGCGGTCCATTGGAGAGCCATTTAATCGTTCAGCGACAACATCGGCCAATGGAGTCAGGTCCGCCTCGCTCATCCAAATGGGAAGCGAAGAAAATGCAACTTGAAATGCAACGTCACTTTTTCGCGCCGCGGCTTCGCGTTGCAGAATTGGAACGCCCATTCCTAGCGCCAACGCCATTACTGCGAAAGAGATGGTCCAGCCCACGGCCACAAGCAGTGGCTTGGATTTCAGCCAGTGAAGATTGAAAGACAATTTTAAACCTGAGGCGACGGTTCGGCGCGAGGGGGACGATCTTTTACGGGAGGCCATTGCTCCTTCTCAATCGGTCAAAGGCGCCCGCGAAGTAAAGAAATCACTCAGATGAATTGGAGCCGTGAAGTTGATCCATCCAAGGGGCTTGATTCCAAGACTGCAACACGCCAATGAGGCGGGCTTAAACGGTCGATTTCGCCGAGCGATTCATGGCGGTGCGGGCCAGTTCCAGCACGAGCATTTCCATGGATATTCCCGCATGTTTTGCGGCTTTTGGCACCAATGAGTGATCCGTGAAACCTGGCATGGTGTTCACTTCCAGAAACCATGGACCGCGCTCGTCAGCCATGAAGTCCACGCGGGCCACATCGCGTAGCCCAAGTTCATGCCAACACTTCAGAGCGTGGCGGTTCATGGCGTCTTTCAGTTGTTCGGGTACTTCGGGATCCAAAATATATCGAGTGTCGTTGCGCAGGTATTTCGCCTGATAGTCGTACACGCCGCCTTGCGCCTTAATTTCGATGAGTGGAAGAACTTTTCCGTTGAGAATTCCAACGGTGAATTCCCGACCAGTTATAAATTCCTCTGCCAAGAGGCGGGGTCGATGGGTTTCAAGTTGTTGACGCGCGGCGGCAAGTTCTTCGGGCGTGCGGCAAATTTTTAAATCCACGCTCGATCCATCGTTGGAAGGTTTGATCACGCATGGAAGCTTGATGGTGATCGGACGGTCGATTTGTAGTTCACATGAATCCGGAGTCGGCACGCCGGCGCGGGCGACGACTTTTTTAGTCGCGGTCTTGTCCATCGCCAGTCGCGCGGCCACGGGACCGCAACCAACATAGGGCCGTCCATCCTGCTCCAAAATATCCTGAAGTGGTCCACCCTCGCCCCACGGTCCATGCAGCACTGGAAAAATCACATCGCCCGCAAGCGCGCGCAAATCCTCAATCTGCAGCCGATCAATCGTGATTTCTTGCACATCCACATTGGCGCGCGCCAACGCGGCGGCCACTTGCGCGCCGCTCTTTATGCTGACTTCACGCTCCGCATCGGGACCACCTTTGAGCACAATCGCGCGCATCACTTTTTCTCCTTGGGCTCAAATGAGCGACCCCACACGACGACTTCCATTTCTATGTCCACGCCTTGGCTTTTGCGTACGCGATCTTGAATGATGCGGGCCAGTTCAAGCACGTCATTGGCGCGGCCGTTTTTTTGCACGCAGACAAAATTGGCGTGTTCGGCGCTTACAAACGCACTGCCATGCGTGAAGCCTTTCAGACCCGCGAGATCAATCAGGCGACCAGCGCTGGCGCGCGTTCCATCTTGCGCGATGGGATTTCTGAACAGGCACCCCGCGGAATTTTCGGCTAGAGGCTGAGAATTTTTTTTGTATTTGTAAATCTCCAACATCTTCGTGCGCAACGTGTCGGGGTTGTCCGGCGTGAATTGCAACAGCGTCCAAAGAATCAATTCTTGTGGCAGCGAAGAATGTCGATAGGAAAATTGGATCGCATTTCGGGGATGAACCGTGATTGCTCCGCGATTGTTCATTGTTGCGACGGCTTGGATGGCGTCTCCAATGCAGCCATATTTTCCGCCAGCGTTCATTCGCGTCGCTCCGCCCATGCTCGCGGGAATACCAGCCATTTGGCACATTCCATCCAGTCCTTCGCGCACACAGGTGTTTAAAAGTTTCAGCACATCAACGCCAGCGGGGGCGAGCACGGAGTTCGCATCTCCATCGGGTCGCAATGTCCATTGCGTGAAGGCGGGTTGATCCAATTTCACAACAACGCCGGACACTCCTTCTTCTAAAACTAAAAGATTCGCGCCCGAACCTAGCACACGTACGGGCAAGTTCTCCATGGAGCAGCGTCGCACAAGTTCACGCAATGCATCCTCTGATTTGGGTTGCACCAACATGTCGGCGCTTCCACCAACTCCAAACCAAGTATGCGCCGCCAAAGGCGCGTTGGTTTGCACAATGGCGTCCAATCCTTGCGCCAATGTTGTTGGAATCGTCGCGTTCATGTGGTGTGTGATTTGAGAAAAATATTCGCGGCTCGATAGATTGGTCCGGCGCCCATGGTCACCACAACATCGCCACCTTGGGCAAGTTCATTCAATCGGGCCGCTCCCGCCTCAATGGTGCCAACGCATTCCACAGTGCCGCCATGCTTGCGAATTCGCTGCGCCACGTCTTGGCTTGAGACCAATGTTCGCTCGATCTGCGCGTCGCGGACAAAATGAATGTCCGTCAATAGCACGTGGTCCGCGGCGCCAAAGCACGCGCCAAATTCCTCCAGTAAAAGTCGCGTTCTGCTGTGCTGGTGCGGTTGGAACAAGCAGATCAAACGCCGCGGATTTGTGGCGTTTTTCAGGGCTTCCAATGTGACGCGCACTTCGGTTGGATGATGTCCATAGTCGTCATATACACGCACGTTCTGCTCGCCACACTTTCGCTCACCCAAAAATTCAAGTCGGCGATCGACACCAGCGAATGAAGTCAACGCATCCTCAACGCTCAAGCGATCCGCGCCCAATTTCAGAGCCATGATTCCGGCGGCTGCACCGTTGAGCACATTGTGAGCGCCGAACAGGCGCGGGTGCCAGCGCATGATTTCTTTCTTTTTGTGATGCACGCGCGCCAAACCATTGGCGGCCATATCCACCACATAATCCGCGGATGGATGCCAGCCAAAAGTTTCAATCTCCGCCGTGACATCTCGGGTCACGCGCTCGCGATGCGCGCCCTCATGCGCGATCAACAAATATCCACGGGCCGTCGCCGCGGGCAAAAGTTTGGCGAACGTGTTGAATGATTCAACAATCTCGTCCAGCGATTTGTAGCAATCCAAATGATCGCATTCCACATTGTTGATGATGGCGGTGGTGGGGTGCAGTTTGTGAAATGAGCGGTCAAACTCGCATGATTCGGTCACCAGAAATCCTGGCGCGTGCGAATAGGGACCCTTGGACAATGTCGCCGAGCCAGCGCGTGCGCTTCCACCAAGCGATGCGCATGTGGCGCCAGCGATAAAGCCAGGATCAAATCCAGCGTGCAATAAGCACCAAGTCAGCAGGCAAGTTGTGGTGCTCTTGCCGTGGGTTCCAGCCACGCACACGGCGGTGTGACCCAGTTGCAACAAGCCAAGAGCCTGCGCGTAGTTGCGAAATGGAATATTTTTATTCGCCGCCTCGACAAGTTGCGGGTGATCCGCTTTAGCGGCGGCCGTTGCGATCACCAATTCAATTCCCTCTGGAATCTGCGACGCATCACCAATGGAAATATTAAAGCCCTCGGTTTGCAATAGTTTCACGGCGGGGCTGGCTTCGCTATCAGCTCCACTTACCAAAGCGCCGCGCTTGCGCAATAACCGAGCCAGTCCGCTTACGCCAGTTCCGCCAGCGCCAACAAGCCAAATCCGACGCCCTTGCAGGCCGCGCGCATTTGAAAACCACTCGCTCAGTTGATCGTTCTTCACGCTGATCATCGTAGGAACTTTCCCGGATATTTCGTGCTTCAGTTGTGTGATTTGCGCCATGCTCTCACCATCGGCAGAGCAGGGCTTGCGGGTTGAAAACACAATGTTTTTATTGCGCTTGCTCGCGCCGCCTCTGGGCGCATTGTCCGTACAATCTTCGTATGACGGAATCGGCTGCTCCATTGCGGGCTCAAGTTTTACTTATTGACGACGAGGTGGAGCACGCCCAAACCATGGCGGACTCCTTGAAGCGACCGGGTCATATTTGCACCATCGTGCACAATGTGGCCCAAGCGGAAAATGAGCTGCGCAACGGCAATTTCGATGTGATTGTCACCGATCTCGTCATGGACACGCCCACAAGTGGCTTGGATGTTTTGAAACTTGCCAAGACACACCAGCCAGACGCTGAAACCATTTTAGTCACCGCGCATGGAGATGTTCCCACCGCCAAAGCCGCGTTGCAGGGTGGTGCCTACGACTTCATTGAAAAACCATTGGACGTGATCGTGTTTCGCAACATTGTCCAGCGCGCCGCCGAGACCGTGTTGCTGCGCCATCAAAATTCCAACTTGCGCGGGCAAGTGGACGCCGCATATGGTTTTGAAGGAATCATCGGCGAGTCCGCGGCCATTCGCCAAGTGATCGCCACCATTCGGCAAATTGCGCCAAGCACTATTCCGGTGTTGATCACTGGTGAAAGTGGAACTGGAAAGGAGCTTGTCGCCAGCGCCATACACAAACATTCAAAGCGCAAGGATCGCCGCTTCGCAACATTCAACGCGGCGGGTCAAAGCGAGACACTTTTGGAAGACCAACTGTTCGGCCACGTGCGCGGCGCATTCACCGGAGCCGACCGTGACCGCGAGGGCGTGTTTGAATACGCCGACAAGGGAACGCTATTTCTGGATGAGATCGGCGACATGCCTTTGTCGATGCAGCCAAAATTACTGCGCGTGTTGGAAACCGGCGAGTTGATTCGCCTGGGCGCGAATGATCCGCGCAAGGCCGATGTGCGCTTTATCAGCGCCACCAATCAAGATTTAAAAACACGCTCAAACGACGGGCGATTTCGCCAAGATTTGTATTTCCGCCTCAAGGGAGTGGAAATCCATATTCCATCGCTGCGAGAGCGCCGTGAAGATGTTCCGAGGTTGGTCACCCACGCCGTGGGCAAGTGGTGCGCCGAACTCGGCCGTCCAAGGCTTGGCGTTTCGCAACCCGCCATGATGCGGCTCACGGCTTACGACTGGCCGGGCAATGTCCGCGAGTTGATCAATCTCATGCATCGAATCGTTGTCACATGCAACAAAACTGAAATCGATCTCGTGGATATTCCGGATGACATTCGCTCCAACGACAATGATGGCGGCGGCGTGGGAAGTTTCGCCGGCGTTGGTCTTGACAAACTTGAGAAGGAAGCCATCCGTCAAACTTTGGCGCTCACCCAAGGCAACCGCGAGCAAACCGCGCAAATGTTGGGTATTGGCGAACGGACCTTGTACCGAAAATTAAAGGAGTACGGACTCCGGTAGCGCCAAGCGCGACTTGAGTTTCATTTCATCATGCCATGGATTCTTTGGAGGCACATGACGGCGGAACTTTTGCGGGTTCTGTTGTTCACCACCACAGTCATCGTGGTGGTGATCGCCTTTGGGGCCGCCATAAAACCGTTGGCGGATAGTTCGCTGGGTTCCGGCAGCGTGGTGAAGTATGTGGCGCTGGCCATGATTCCCATGCTGCAATTCGCATTGCCATTTTCAGCGGGATTTGCTGCCACTTTAGTGCTGCATCGATTCGCGGCCGACAATGAGTTGGTTGCCATGTCCACCAGTGGAATTCGCTATCGCACGATATTCGCGCCGGTGCTCGCGGTTGGTTTGGCGCTTCTCATTGTCATGTTTATTTTGTTGCACACCATTGTGCCGCGTTTCTGGGGACGCATGCAGAACATGTTGGCGCAAGATGCCACCAGTATTTTTCTTGCCGCTGTATCACGCGGCGAGGCGCTTGAAGTTGGACAGGTCAGCATTTACGCCGACACCGCCACGGTGGATCCCACGCCCCCAGACAACGGCGCGGAGCAACGATTGCTCTTGCAAGGCGTCGCCGCCATTCAAAAGAATGGCGCGGGTCAACAGGTGAGCGAATTCACCAGCGAGTTTGCAACGGTCGATGTGCACCGCGGTCGTGAAGGTGTAATTATGAAACTGGCCATGACCAATGGCTCTGGTTTCAACGCCTCCGAAGGCACGGTTATTTTTGTTCCCACCGCGCAACCTCAAGCCGTTCAGTTGGGGCGCGCGCTTGAAGCCGACGCCAAGAGCATGACTTATTTTGAGTTACAAGATGTCCGCAACGATTTGCCCAACCACATCGAAGTTCAGCCCGCGCGTCAAGCCGTGCTTTTGTCGCTGACACGCGCGCAAGTTTGGCAATGCATCGCGCGTGAACTTGAAACTTCCGGCAAGGTTGAATTGGTGGAGGAGGGCGGCCGCCGTTCGTATCGAATTGAGGGCGGAACGTTGGTCAACGACATCATTACCCCCAAGATTCCCGGCACAACAGTTCGTATTGTTGAGCTCGATCGCGCCAAGCCAATTCGCGAGGCGGTGTGTTCCCAAGTGCTCATGCCGTTTGATAACGAGGATTCCAGCGCGGGTCGTGTTGATTTGATCGCCACTGCTCCACGCGCCAAAGATTTGCTCCGCTCCGAGGGGCTCTCGTCACGTTGGCCCGCGCGAATTAACGGCCTCAGCGCCGCTCCGTGTTCCACCAGCAATATTTCCAAGATTGAATTTGTTGATCTCGCTCCACGAGTCAATGAACTTTCCAAATCGGAAGCGGGCGTTCCCAAGTCGCTGCAAGCGGCGGGCGCTTCGACGCTCGCGAGATTCTATAAGCAAATGAACCAAGTGAATGTCGACGCGTTCTCGCATCTGTGTCAGCGCGCGGCGCTGGCATGGTCGGCGCCGCTGATTATTTTGTTAGGCGCGTCGCTCGCCGCATGGAAGCGAAATAGTCTTCCGCTCACCATGTATCTCATTGCGTTCATCCCGGGCATTCTCAACATTGTCATGATCGCCGGAGGCCAGCAGGTGATCCGCGCTGACAATGTGTTGTGGGGCGTCGTTGTGTCCTGGTCGGGCAACGCCATTCTTTTGTTGTGCTCCATCTATGCGATGCGGCAGTTGGCAAGGAACTAGCGCATGAAGATCATCGATCGATATGTCGCCGCGCGCTTCTTGGTGAACTTCGTTCTTTTGGGCGCGGCGCTGTATGTTTTTGGGGTCAGCGTGGACGTGGTGATTCAAGCGTCGCGCTTTCTTGACGCCGCGGACACCGCGGTGGCGGCGGGACGCTACGGTTCCAGGGCCTTTGCATTCGTCATGATGGTGCTGGATTTTCACGGTCCGCGCATCTTTCAGTTTTTCCAGTTCATGCTTGGGTTTGTCTCCATTGGCGCCATGGGTTTCGCCGTGTCACAAATGCATCGCAACCGCGAACTCACCGCGCTCATGGCTTCCGGAGTCAAACTGAGGCGCTTGGCTTTTGTGTTGTTGATCAGCGCCTTCTTTCTGCAATGCCTGCAATTTGTCAATCAAGAATTCATCCTTCCAAATCTTGCGGCGCGCCTGGTGCGCGATCACAGCGGACTGAAGTACGACACCGTGAGTCAATTTCCAATTCCGTTAACCCGCGATGGCCATGGAACTTTGATTCAAGCGAGAAGTTTTGATCCCGCGCTCAACACCGCCACAGGATTGGTGGCGATTGAGCGTGATGAAAAAGGAAACGCGCTTCGCCGCATCAGCGCCGCCAGCGCAACTTGGAACGCCCAAGATAAAAAGTGGATTCTCAAGGACGGTTCCTACATCGAGCCTTTGAAACCTGGCGATGCAACACAACAGAAAGCCGCGTTCTCAACCCAATTGGATCAACTCGATTCCGATTTGAGTCCCGAACTTATTTTAAGTCGCCGCTATCGTCTGTATGGACCAATGCTGTCCACAAGCCAAGTGTTTGAGCTCATGAGCCGCGGCGGCGACAATCAAAATCAAGGGGTTCGACTGCTTACGGCGCGTTTCATCGGGCCGATTGCAAATCTTCTTGTTCTTGCGGCAACCATTCCATTTTTCCTGCGGCGCGAGCCTTGCAATATGTTGATTCAAAGCGTGCGCGCCGCGGCTTTTTCCATACCCGCCATGATCGGCGCCGCAATTATGTTGTTGGTTCCAACCGAGGGGTTGAGCATTCCAGTCACCGCCGCAATTCCATTCGCATTGCTTTTGCCATTCGCGGCGTACAGGCTCACCGAGCTGCGTTCTTAACTCTCGTCCATCCGTCCAGAAGCGAGTCGTCAAAAATTGTCACATTGCGCTGCGCTTGGCGCAGTTGCTTGGCAAGGTTCTCCATATAAATGCGCTCTTGCCCTCTGCGAACCGCGCGTTCGGCGACGGCGCGTCTTTCAGGGGAAGTTGTTGCATCACCTGGTATTTCATTTTCAAATCGAATGAACACATAGCCATTGTCGATCAGAACTGGCGCGCTGACTCCGTCTTTTTGCAAAGACCAAAGTGTTTGGCGAAATGAACTTGGCCAAGTTGGATCAAGCCTGCTCACAGGCAATACAAGTCCGCCACGCGACGCGGATCGATCAGTGCTCAAGTCGGCGGCGACTTCGCCAAATGGTTCGCCCGCGGCAAGTCGCGCGCGGGCTTCGGCGCATTTTTTAAGATTTGGCAGAGCCATCACACGACATTGACGCTTTGCGCCATGCTCCGCATCCATGATGGCTTCAACAGCATCGGGCGTCACTTTGACATCGCTTTGCACCAGCAAGCGCATGGCGGCGTTGCGTTTAAGCAATGATTTCCAGCGTTTTTCGCCAAGTCCTTGCGCCGCGCGCAATTCACTCAGTAGAACAACCGCGCGCGCTGGATCATCCGACAACGACGCCACAAGTTCGCGCTCCTCTGTTTGCAGAAGTTCCGCGGTCACATTTAATTTGCGCGCTTTGATCATTTGATCAAGTTGTCGCTCAAGAAATAGTTCCTCCAAAATGGACGCGCCGGCTCGCTCCGCAAGTAACGGCCGCAACTCATCCCAAGTCACCGCGGATCCATCCCATAATGCCGGCGGGCGCACAACGGGTGGCGCCACATCGGTGACCGCGGAGTTGCGTGCGGTGGCCGTTGACGATTCCGCCACGCCAGTTGCCGCGGCAGCAGAGTTGGGAGTTGCTAGCGGCGCAGGGGCTTGGCTCACGGTTGCGCATGCCAACAAACAATTCGAGGCGCACATGCAAAAAATCCAACGCCATAGAGTTGGAAGTCGTTCGCCCGATTTTTTTGTCGCATGCATCATCAATCTTTCTCGCATCGGTGTTACCCTAATGCTTAATGTATAGCCTGAGTACATTTGTGTTGATTGGATATTTCAGCATGTCCATATGCGCGCACAGCGCCGCGGCAAGTTGCCTGATCAATCCCAATTTGAACACGAATGCAGCTTGCACAAACTTGTGGCAAAATGACAATTCCACATCTAGCGGTTTTGCAAGTAAACCTGCTGGTTCCACCCAAACATCAAACGCCACAACTCCGCCCAAATCGCAAGCGGATTCAGTTAATACAGGATTTCAAACCAAGCCAGGTGGGCAGATCGCCACGAGCAATTCCGCGACGCCACACGCTGCTGTTCCAGCGCCACCCATGTCACCCATGCTTAAAAACTTGGTGATGGCGCGCAATACAACAATGTCTTTCGCGCAGCGCGAGTCGGCATTGGTCAGCGCGCAAAGCGAACTCAGCAAATTACCAGCGACCGATCAAGCGACGTACGCGCAATTAATTGCCGCCACTCGGCGGCGCCTTGTAGTCGACATTTTCTTGGCGGGACAAGGGCAAGTTCAAGTCGACATGCCCGCGCAAGCCAAGTAAAATTTTTCCGCCATTCAAAGTAGCCAAGTGCGGCAGCGACTTTGACAATTGCATCAATTGATCCATGTTGATCCTTGGTGAAAGCCATCCACTCCATTTCCAACGCTCCAACATTGGAACATCGATTAGGATCGCGTCATAATTTTTTGAAAGTAGAGCGATTGTTTCTGCGACGGTCAGCCCATCGCAAGTTTCTATTGGATTGATGTCCCACACGCTCGACCACGTCAAAGACGCGCCAGACTTGATCCACAACGGAGTGCTCCAACCAACGCTGAGCACGCGCCACTCCGGGTGCAAATGGTTGATCACCAATTCCGCAGTGAGATTTTTGGAGGCACCCTGGCGCAGGCTCGCGTCGCTTGAGCGTAAATCGCGCCAGTCGTCATCCCCCTGAAAATATGCATTTTGCCCTATAAAATAGACGCATCCTGGTGTGTCCGTGGCCAAATTCCAGGCTGGCAAACAAGCCCAAGTCGCCAAGAGCAGCAATAAAGGCAGCGGCGTAAGTTGATGCGAAGCGGAGGTCTTGGTCTTGGGCGCGGCGCCTCCAAACACCAGTGCGATTGCAAGTCCACTCATCAACGCAAATGGAATGACCAACGGAATTAAAAATCGACTCTGTAAATGTGTCGCCAACATCCAACCTAGAACAATGATCGCGACGCTCAACCCCAACGTCATGGACATAGATCTTGTTGCTCTGCGCAATGTCAAGACAACAACCGAGCACGCGGCGATCCAAGGCAGTGGTCCCCAAAACCATTTCCACGGCTCGCCTCTGGTTGGATTTTCTCCCATGCCAAAAATAAAAAGTTGATTCCACAACTCATGTAAGCGCTGCATCACGGAGGCATCACTGGCATGCGCCTGATTCCAACGCATGGACTGCTCGGCGCTCCACCATCCCAATCCAAGCAGGTTGCTTGCCAAAGGAAAGAATGGCGCGCCGGCGTAGTACCAATTGCGCGCCAGCCATGGGGCCAATCCAATTGTCAGCGCCAGCGCGCTCCATGCGATTGATTTCCAATTCATCAAATCTCGATCATTCCCCAGTGCCCACCACGCCAACACGGCGGGCACAACAAGAATGATTGAACTTGCTTTGCTGCCCACTACAACGGCCATAAGCGCGCCAAGCATCAAGCCGCCCCAATGCCGCGAAACTGATTTGCGTACTACAACATTTAAAATCGCTGCAAATGCAAGCAAAATCCCTGATTCGCTGTACGCCAGTGATCCAACCACAATCGCCCATGGGGTGGCAAGCATGGCGCACAACGCGCTCACCCGCGCGACGCGCTCATTTATTTCCAACCTGCGCGCAAGTAGCACCGCGGTGTCCGCAAGAACAAACGCCGCAACCAGCAGCATGCTGGCATGCAGCAACTGACAGGCCACCACGCCATCGCGCGCGTCACTTGACGCGCTCATCAAGTGAAGAAATCCGCCCTCCACAAAATTTGGCATGCCTGAATACGCTAGAAATTCCAGCGGGCGAATCGCGCCAACAGCCAGCCATTCTTTGGGAGCTTGCAAGTGATATTCCAGCGCGTCGTATCCGCCAAATTCCGTGCTCCACATAATTCCTGGTGAAACACTCGCGGCAATCAACAACGCGGCGACCGCGGGAAGCGCCGGCCACCACCAAAAGTCGTTCGTGATTTCTTGTGGTTGTAATTCGCGCGCGCCAAAAATAAATCGAAGCGCAAAGATCCATCCTGGAATCAGTATTCCAATCGCAATCAAGCCGTGCAGCCATCCCAGCATTCCGAGCGATCCCAACCATTGATCGGCAACCAATTGAATCGCAATTCCAAACGCGCTCGCAAGCGCATAGGAATTCACCACACGGCCCAAAACTTTTCTGTTGACCATCACTCCCAACCCAAACGCGCTCAGCAACCAAGCGCCGCATTTCCAACCGCTGAATATCCACACTTGAAATAATTCAAATCCACAATTCAAACCACCAAGCGTGATTGCCAACACAGCCGCGGATACTGCCGTAAATCCTGCGCCAATCGCCAAAGAATTCCATCGCAGGGGTTGCATTGGCGGCATTATCCCTAAATATCGACCAAATGTTTAGTTCTCTCATGCTTTGAAGCCTCTCTAGCCGATTGCAATCAGCGGTCACGGATGACCGCTGCTGCCCGCAAGGGCGAATGCGTCAAGGATGGTG
>CANKBX010000024.1 GCA_947480055.1 Planctomycetaceae bacterium | reverse complement strand
GTTGTGACGCTGACCAAGGGTTATGAAATTGCGGCAAGCAAGGGCGATCGCATGCCGCAGCAAGCCATCGCAGAATTGCTTCGATCCATTGGCCGCGAGCCGCCAAAAGTTGCTTCGCCAACCGAAGAGGAAACCGCGGAGCGTTTGCGCTCATCTGGAACATTTGTGTGCACGCGCACGGGCAGGCCAGGCACGCAACTTTCAGAGGCGCCCTTGCGCGGTCCTGTGGGCGAGTGGATACAGAAAAACATTTCCGCAGAAACGTGGAAGAATTGGATTGGTCAAGGCACCAAGGTCATCAACGAGTTGCGCCTTGATTTCTCGCGCGACAAGGACCAAGAGATCTTTGATCAACACATGAATGAATACTTGGGCTTGGACGGGCCAACTCTGGACAAAATTCGCGCAGGCGAAAAAGTGGCCAACTAAATGGCGTTCAAGCCATCGCCCATTCTTGCAACGCGCATCGCGGGTCTTGAACTTTCCTCGCCGCTCATCGCCGCGGCGGGCACGGCGGGCGTTGTGGACGAACTCGCCGATGTGATGGACTTGAACATTCTGGGCGCAATCACCACAAAAAGCATCACTCCCGAGTCCCGCGAGGGCAACGCCCCGTGGCGCTTGATTGAAACGAGCGCGGGCATGCTCAACGCGATTGGTCTGGCCAATCCAGGCCTAGAAAATTTCGCACGCGACTACGCGCCCAAAGCCGCGCGGCTTCCGTGCCGCGTGATTGGTTCGGCGGCGGGCCACAGCGCCGATGAGTTCGCGCGCGTCGCCGCCGGCTTGATTCACTGCGGCATGTCAGCGGTTGAATTGAATGTGAGTTGCCCCAACACTTCAACGGGTCGCTTGCATGGCGGCGATCCAGAATCGCTTTCGCAATTAATTCGACTTGTGCGTCCGCATGTTCCCGCGGGAAAGTTGTGGATTAAACTTCCGCCCGATGGACCAACTGTGGCGCTTGCCACCGCGGCAATTGAAGCCGGCGCCGACGCGCTGACCATGTGCAACACATATCCCGCAATGAAGATTGATCCTGTCACTCGCAAGCCCGTGCTTTCAAATGGGCAAGGCGGACTTTCTGGTCCCGCCATTCATCCAATTATTGTGCGCTTGGTGTATGAGGTCTACAAAAATGTCGCCAAGGCCGCCAACATTCCCATTATTGGCTTGGGCGGCATTCTGAATTGGCAAGACGCAGCCGAATTAATTGTCGCGGGGGCCAGCGCCGTGTCCATGGGCACCGCATTCTTTGTTGACCCAACAATTCCCAAAGCTGTCTCCACAGGTTTGACCAAGTGGTGCCAACAACAGGGAGTGAAAAATATTTCAGATTTGGTTGGCGCGGCGCACGTGGCCTAAATATAAATTCAGGAACTCTTGGCCACAGGCTTGCGCTTGGATGCGGCTTCTAATTCAGCCAATTCCAAGTACAAAATGCGCTTGCATGAAAGGCACTGGATCAATGAAGTTCCATCGCCAAGCAGGCGCGAATACAACTGGTACGGAATTTCAACATTGCACGCGGTGCACGCGTATTCACGCGAACGCGCGTCCACGGTCATCACTGGTGACACCGCTTCGCCGTCATGAATATTCGCCACCTCGTCAAAGATCAACATGGATGGCGCTGGAACATGCGAAGCGGCGGAGGCGCGCTCGCGGTCAAGTTCACCTAGGCGCGAACTGGTTTCCTTGGTGCGCTCATTCATTTCAGCGGCTGCCTTGTCGCGAAGCGTGGTTCGATCCGTCAACTTCACGTCAAACTGCGCAATTCGAGCGACCAATTGCTCAACTTTCTCAATTTGCGTAATGGCCTGCTGTTCAAAATTATCTTTTTGCAACTCAAGCGATTTCAAGTTGCTCAAAATCGCGGAGTACTGCTTGGTGTTGCCGCTGTTGTTCAACTCGTCGCGCATTTTTTGAATTTGAATGCCCACGCCGTTGGCTTCCATTTCCAAATTGGCCGCTTGCGCTTGGGTGTGCTTGCGCTGCAACTCAACTTCGTCGCGTTGCGCCAGCAAATCTTTCATCTGCGTTTCTTGCGTCTTTAAATAATGATGGGCTGAATCCAGTCGACCCCGAAGCGCGCGCACTTGGACATCGACACTGTGAAGAGCGAGAATTTGTTGCATTAATGACATGCGGAATTTCCTTTAAGAAGTCCAAGAGTAGCAAGGAAATTCAATTGTTCACATGCTTGCAAGGATCAACTTCAATGGATTTGACAGTTCCAATAAAGACATCAAACTTGCGGCTTCAGCGCAAAGAACAAGCGAATTGCGCTTTATTTACACCACGGGCGCGCTTGACTTCGCCAACAACCACAACGCCAACGGCGCCGTGGGAAGCAGGCTGTCCATGACATCAAATATGCCACCCATTCCCGGCAGAATGTGGCCTGAATCTTTGGCTTGGGCTTCACGCTTGAGAATGCTTTCCGATAAGTCGCCCAGCATGCCAATGAAAGCCGCAAGCGCGCCAAAGGCAACTCCAACAAGAATGGATTGACCCAGCGCGTTGGTGAGAGCCGCGCCAACCGCGCAACTTAAAATAATTCCGCCCGCAAGTCCTTCCCAACTTTTCTTGGGCGACACCCAAGGCGCCATGCGATTTTTCCCCAGCGCCACTCCGCTGAAATACGCGCCAATGTCGCCGCTCTTCACGGCGAGCACCGCCCACGCCAATGCCCACGCGGGAAGCGTTGATCGCATATCGATCCAGCAAGAGGGAAGCCATCCAATCCATACGGAAATTAAAACCCAATACCCCAAACCTGTCAGAGCAGTGAACCATTTTTTACTGAACGCCGCAATCAATGCAGGCAACAAAGTGAGCAACAAAACATTGCCCGCCAACCATGCGACAATGACCCAATGAAATAAATGCTCGCAACCTACAATGAATGCGCAAAGGGCCACGCACAATGTCCAAACAAAACCTGGAGCGTCTGGGTTGATGGCGCGCAACATGCGCGAAAGTTCCAGCGCCAGCAAAGGCAGAATAATCAGCGCGCTTGCGGCAAACAAAATGCCGCCAGCAGGAACATGTTGCATAGGAAGCCACTTCGCAGTGGCGCCCGTGAAATACTCGTCGGCGTAGAGCAGTCCAAGCAGGGACGCAATGAGCAGAAAGCCAATGAAAATACGGGTGATCATGCGCGGTCTAAGAAAGGTGATGGTTGATGCATGTCAATAAATTGGAACGCTGGGATCAATATCCACGCTCCACAAATGAATTCCGCCAGCCATGCTGAGCACGTTGGCAACGCCCGTGTGGCGCAACACTGCGGCCGCGCGCAAACTGTTCACGCCGTGGTGGCAAAGGGTGATGACACACGATCCTTCCGCATCCACAGCTTCGTCGGCGCGCGATTCAATTTCTTGCAGCGGAATATGAATGGTGTCGGGTATCGAGGCAATGTCGCGACCCGATTGCGGACGCACATCAACAACAATAAATTTTTCACCAGCGGCTTTGCGCCGAACATATTCGCGTGGGGTAATTTCCCAATCTGGCCGCAGGGGGTATCCAAGTGGCAATCCACGGGCATCAACTTGGAAACCGTCTTCGCCTTGCGCGCTCATGGCTTGGTTGTTTCCTTCACTGAAACCCATTTCCAAAGTCCATCGTCGCCGCGCGTTTGACTTGGTGGCAACACGCCAATCGCTTGCATGGGTTGATCAACAATCAGCCACGGTGGTTGGCCTGTAGCCATGCGCACGGGTGAAACCACCAATAAAAATGCCGGCCAAACAACAGCGGCGGCGCCTTCTGTTGCCGCGTCGCCAACGCTGCTGGAAAGATAAAGCGAATCGGCGACTGTGGGAAAAGATTTTCCGTCGCGCGCGTCCGTGCCGTTCAGCACAAGCAGTTCAGAATATGTTGGCCGCGCTTGAACTTGTCCGCGTGGCGCGTCGACCACTTGCACATCCCAATTGCGCCGATCAAGACCTTTCAAACTTGCGGGACTTGCGGCGGCGGGCGCCGTTGAAGGCATGGGGCTGTTCAAATCTGGAATTGGGTCGTTGCCCGCGTGGGTCAATGTGTTTGATTGATTCAAGCAACCCGCAAGCGCAAGCAGTGGCGCGCAAATGACCGCGCTAGAAAATATCTTGGACGCGCAAGAGGGCGCATGTAAAAAACTTTCCGCGTTGGCTTGATTGCAAGAGCCAGCGTTACATGCGTGCGGCGCGTTGAAATATTCGAAAAATTTCATGATTCGGTGTTCCATGGAATTCGCGCCTTGGCGAACGCCGATTCAATCGTATCCAAATCAAAGCCCGCGCGCGAAAATACACGGGCGATAGAAGTGGCTGATTTTCCAGCGCGAACCAAGCGTTTGGCCTCCGCGCACAGTTGCGCCAATGTGGTGGCGGCAGCGCGCGCGGATTTTTGCGCGATTGAATCCGGAACGCCTTCGCCGATTAAGCGCGCTTGAAGAAATTCGGGCGAGACAATTTTGCGCTCCGTAAGTTTGGCCGCGCGGCGCGTGGCGTAGGTCTTGTCATCAACCCAACCCGCGGCGCGCATTTGATCCACTGTCACTTGCGCGATGGCCTCGGGCCACTTGCGGCACAATCGCTCCAGTAAAAGCGCCTGCGTGAAATCACGCTTAGCCAAAAACGCAAGAGCCGCCGCGTGGCACGCGTTCAATTGCGCCAAATGTTCCACCTTGCGCGCCTTCGCCTTGCTCCACATCGCTCCAACTTCAATGCCAAGTTTGTCGGCGTAGTCGCGGCGCAGTGGTCCCATGCGCGCGCCATCCACAAACCAATACATCAGTCCAGGATCATCCGCATGCACAATAATTTTGTCGATTGTTTGAGCCATGTATCTATGCGCCAATTATGGCGTCAATTCGTCAAGATAGGACGCCAATTCCGCCGCCGCCTTGCCATCATTCGCTTGCTTTGCATGGGCAAGACCGCGTTGAAGCGCGGCCAAAGCGTCGGAAATTCGATCGCAACGCTCCAATACTTTCGCGTAGTGGTAGTGGCCGTAGGCGTGGGTGGGATGCTGCTCCAACAATTTTTCAAACCATTGCAGCGACAACTGCAATTGATTGGCGCCGGCATATTCCTGCGCGATGCTGTAGATGCAAAAGTCATCCGCGGGATCCGCGGCGTGCATCTTCTGCAATTGTTCAAGCCTTGATTTGGTTTCCACGGTCACAGCGTAGCGCAGGTTGATGCATTGGCGCATGTTCCACTATGCACCTGAAGCGGATATCTTTGAACAATGCGAAATTCGTTGGCGCGAAAAATAGTGGTGATTGCCCTTGGCGCGCTTTCGCTGTGCGCGTGCATGGACGAAACCTACGTCAAAGAAGATCGAACCGACAAGCGCGTCAAGACGCTCAAACTTTCACACCATGTTGGCGGCACGCAGGATTGCGTTCTGGTTCATGATGGAATTTGGTACTTGGGGTTTGGGCAGGAGTTGCAGGTCCTTGAAGGCCGCGGCAAAAAGCCGCTGCGATCCGATCGCATCAACCCCAGTGGCGAGGGCGGTTCCATCACAGACTTGGCCTTGTGGCATGGCGACTTGATCGGCCTGGTCGATGGCGACGCCGTGGTGCGCTGGGATATTTCATCGCCACGACTTCCAGTGTTGATTGATTTAGTTTCGAGCAAGCAATTGGGAATTCGACCGCGATCCATTCATGTTGTCGACAACAATTTATATATCGCCGGTGATGAAGGCGTGGTGCGCGCCAGTGATGGCGAAATATTTCTCGCCGGTGAAATGATCAGCGCGAAGGTAGTTGCAACAAAGTTTGGACCCGCGGTGCCCGTGGCGCGTCGCATTCAACTTTTGCAGAACAACACATTTGTAGGCGCCGCAAGCATGCTTGAACCGCTTCCCGCAAGCGCGGGCTTGCCTGGCGGTTTCGCATTTGGATTGCAAGGCAAAGAGGGCGCGACGGTCGGCCTGATGAATGATGAACTTCGCGAGGTGGCGGGCGAAGCGTTTCGCGGAATTCTGCGGCGATTGGTGGTGATCAATGGGCGCTTGTGGGCCATCTTTGACACGGAAATTGTTTCATGGGATTTACATTCCGGAAAACTTGAATCGCCAACGTATACCGCCGTGAAAGGCGCGCGCGACTTGGCGCCATTGTCGGACAATTTGTTCGCGGTGGTTGGTTCATTCGGCAGGGGCGTGTTGCATTTGCATGACGACAAGGACGGGCCGGGCGATACATTCACGGACGCCGTTCGCGAGCCTGGTCGTTTGGAGCAATCACTATTTGATGGTCGACGCATTCTTGCCGGAAGCCCCGAAGGATTTTGGCTGTATCCAATTCGTGGCAAGCCCACGTTGTCGGATAAAGCAGTTTCGCTTTCCACAATTCCAGACACCAAGGTCACCCTTGCTTGGGCGGATGCCGAAATTGACAAAGGCGACAAGGATTCCGCCACGAATACTGTTGGACAGAAAATTAATTTCAAGTCTTCCACTGCGGAAACCGTTTGGGAGCTTCCGCCAAATGTCTACGCCTGCGTTCTGGCGTCGGTGGATGGCGACCTGTGGGTGGGTCACACCGATGGAATCACAGTGTTAAGCAGCGCAAACTCAGCTGATTCATCCAATGGTTCGTTGACAATTATCAAGCGTGGTGAACTACGTTTGCCCGGACCAATCCTGTGGATTCATCCGCTGCGAACAGGTTTGGGCGCGGTCTGGGTCAGTCACTTCGGCGGCATGGGCGTGGCCGAATTCACTTCCGAGGCGCCTTCCTTGATCCCGGCTTCGAAGTCGTAGATTTTGTCCGCTTGATTGCGGCGCCCGCCACTTTATTTTTTAATACGGGAGAAGATTTCACCTTTGCGTTCACGCAAAATTGTTGGCAAATGGAATTGCTTTCGCAAGTGGCGCCGCGGGCCTTGCATGAGGCGCGTCCGTGCGCGATGAACAAATGGCTGACTTGGCACCAATTTTTTCTTTCAAACAATCCCATCAAATCGGACTCAACCAGAAGTGGATCGGTGTGTTTGGTAAGTCCCATGCGCAAAGCGAGTCGACCCACATGCGTGTCCACAACCACGCCTTCCTGCATGTTGAATACGTTGCCGAGCACAACATTCGCGGTCTTGCGCGCCACGCCACGCAACGTGAGTAATGCATCCATGCTGCGCGGCACCTCGCCATTGAATTGCTCGCACACAACGCGCATGCTTTCGCGCACAGCCTTGGCTTTGTTGCGCCAAAAGTTAAGCGTATTTACGAACGGCTCAATCTCCGCAGGCGTGGCGTTGGCAAAATCCACTGGAGTTGGAAACTTTTTAAACAGCGCCGGTGTGGCTTTGTTCACTCCAACATCGGTGCTTTGAGCGCTCAATATGGTGGCAATCAGCAATTCATGCGGCTTGGTCCAATTCAATTCGCAGTGCGCGTTTGGGTATCTGCTACTGAGAGCCAGGTAAAGGCGCTCGGCGCGGGCCACGGCTTTGGCTGGTTGCTTTTTGGCGTTGATCGCTTTCATCTTCAGACATGGTAGTTCCACAGTTAGAATCAAATCTTGCGCGCGCCACCCATCCAACTTGCTGTAACGCTTTCCGGTCTTGGTGCTTCACCTGAATGTTTTTCACATGCGGTGAAATTAAATCTCGCGGGCGTTCAGTTTGACGCTTCGCTACCGCGCTTGCGTCCGCGCGAACTTGACATTGGCGCGCGCCGCGATGTGGCGGCCACGTTGCGCCGGCATGAACTTGTCGCATCGGGCATTGACTGTTTCATTCCGCTGGAGCGCTTCAGTCAACTCGACGCCGTGGAGCGCGCCATGACCGCGCTGTTTGAATCCATCGCGTTCGCCGAATTTCTTGGCAGAGTTCCCGTGAGTTTTTTCATGCCGCTTGATGCGGATCTCGCCAACACGATTTGCCAAGAGGCCGCCCGCAGGGGAGTTCTTCTGGCGGATTTTGTGCGACCCAAAGGTTGCGTCAATTGCGGAATTGGCCTGGATCCCGCGGCAATTTTGCTGGAGCAAAAAAATCCCGCGCAAGAAGTTTCCGCGGCTGGCGCGCGCTTGGTGGCCGCGCGATTGAACGACATAGATCAATCCGGTCAGCGCGGACCGCTTGGCCAAGGACGCCTTGACGCGTTGGCATACCGCGTGGCGCTAGACGTATGTGGCTTCAAAGGTTTGCCCGTGATTGATTGCAGATCGTGGCGTCAACCTGTCGAAGAAAGTGCACAATGCGCCAAACGATGGAACGACCTTTTGCCGGCGGGGAATTTGTGATGTCCGATATGACGCAACCCATGCAAGTGATCGGTGTGGGAATTGACTTGATCGAAGTTCCCCGCATCGCGCGCATGATCGACGAGCATGGCGCGCGCTTTCTTGATCGAGTGTTCACGCCCGCGGAACAAACCTACGCCAACGCCAGTCCAGTGCAACGCGCGCAACGATTTGCCGCGCGCTTCGCCGCCAAAGAGGCCGCTCTGAAGGCGCTTCGCATGGGATTGCGTGAAGGAATTTCATGGACGGATATTGAATGCATCCATCGATCAGATGGATCGCCCATGCTTGCATTGCATGGCAGAGCCGCTGAAATTGCGCAAAGCCAGGGAATTAACGCGTGGTTGGTTTCACTCACGCACATTCAAGACATGGCGGCCGCCACCGTGACGGCGGGACGCAAAGATTTAAAAAAGGTAGACTCACAATGATGAGGCGACGCGGAGCACCAACATTATATGAACTCACCAAAAGCGGTGGCAGAGGATCCATCTCTGGCGGATCGGGCGGGCTGTCTGGTGGAAGCACTCCAAGTATTTCATTGTTGGGAAATGAAGCGGCGCGTTCAGTGCGCGTTCCAGTTGGATTTTTATGGTTGCTCGCAGTTGCGGTGCTTGGACTTGCAGCGTTGTCATACGCGTTTGGAGTTGGAAGAGGCCGCGCCGCGGGATACGCCGAGGGAATTTCCACGCAACTCACGGAGAACAACGCTAGCGCAATGGCGCGAATGGTGAAAGATCCATTGAAAGACACCGCTAAAAATTCGGGCGCGACAAGCGTGGTGGTCACGCCAATGAAGTCGTTGCCGTCTTCAAGCGCGCCGTCCAACACCGTCACATCCACAAAAACCACCGGCAAATCCGACTCCAAAGGTGATTCAAAGTCAGCTGAAAATTCGGCCGTGCCCGCCGCCACCGAGGCTGATCCCCGCGAAATAGGCGTGAATTACCTCACTTTGGCCCGTCCATCCGCGGATCAGGCGGAAAAAATGCTCGCATTTTGCAAGGCTGAGGGACTTGCCGCGTACCTCGTTTCAGATAATAATACCAAACTGCGAAAAATCATTGTTCTTCCAGGTGTTCGAAGTGCCAAGGCGCTTGAGACCAAAGATGGACAAGAACTTTTGGCGAAAGTAAAGTCGGTTGGATTGCGTTGGAAAACTGTGAAAAAAGGCAACAAAGATTTTGCAGATGCCTATCTTGAACTCTTCCGCTGATCGTCGTCGTTCAGTGCCGCGGAAGTCTTAACACTTGAACGACATCGGAAGTTTTGACATGAGCATTCATCCAAGTTTAAAGACCAAGTCCGGCGCACTCAATCAACATCGCAACGTGCTCACGCGCGCTGAGCGCATTGAGCGCCTTACGTTCGAAGGGCGCTTTGATATTGCGACCAAGTCTGTTCTTGGCACAGTGAAGGTTCGATCAATCAAAGCAACCGTGAGCAAGAAGCCGAAGAAGGAAGCTGTTGCTGGCGCTGAAGGTGCCGCAACTCCTGCCGCTGGTGGCAAGCCCGCAGCTGGAGCCAAACCCGCAGCTGGCGCCAAGCCCGCAGCGGCCGCCGCCAAACCTGCCGCCGGCGCCAAGCCAGCCGCCAAGAAGTAAGCGTCTATTCGATTCTTGGTTTCAGGTTTCTGTGAGATAAGACATGATTGAACGACTTCTATCAGCTCGAAGTCGTTCCATTGATTCTTCAGGCATTCGCAAGGTGTTTGACCTTGGAACAAAGATGGTTGATCCCATCAATTTGTCCATTGGTCAGCCGGATTTTCCGGTTTCGGATGCCATGAAAGAAGCCGCCATCGCGGCGATCCGAGAAAATAAAAACGGCTACACCGTCACGCAGGGAATTCCACAATTGCTCGCGGCTGTTCGCCAACGTTTGGCGCATGATTTTGGAGAGGGTTGGTCCACGACCAATCAAGATCTTTCGGCGGTGATCACCAGCGGAACAAGTGGTGGAATTCTTTTGGCGTTGATGTCCATTCTTGATTCAGGCGATGAATTTATTTCACCCGATCCATACTTCGTCATGTATCCGCAAGTTGGAAAGTTGCTCAGCGCGCATTGCGTGTTGTGCGACACCTATCCAGATTTCCGCATGACCGCGGCGCGAGTGGAACCGCTGATCACTGAACGCACCAAAGCTGTTTTGTTGAACAGTCCAAGCAATCCCTGCGGCACTGTTTTAACATCCAAGGAAATCGCGGATCTTGTGCAGCTGTGCGAGCGACGTGGCGTGCTGCTTATTTCTGACGAGATTTACGACGAGTTCTGCTTCAGCGACGCGCGCGAAAATGGTTTGTGCCCTTCGCCTGGTCGCGTGAGCAACAATTGCCTGGTTATTCGCGGCTTTGGCAAGACCCACGGCTGCACGGGTTGGCGCCTTGGATACGCCGCGGGTCCCGCGCCTCTGATTCAGGAAATGGCCAAGTTGCAGCAAAGCACATTTGTGTGCGCGCCGTCTCCGCTGCAGTGGGGCGTGGTTCCATCATTTCAAGAGGATCTTTCGAGCGTGCTCAAGGAATATGAGGGCCGCCGTCAAATGGTGCTTGACGCATTTTCAGGCGTGGCCAATGTCACTCGGCCAGGCGGTGCGTTCTACGCGTTTATTGAAGTTCCTCAAAAATTAAATCTCACGGCCGCGCACTTTGTGGAGCAGGCCATCGCCAAGCGTGTGTTGATTATTCCTGGCTCAGTCTTTAGCCACCGCGACACGCACTTTCGATTAAGTTTCGCGGCGTCGCGCGCCAAGCTTTCCGAGGGCCTTGGAATTTTGCGCGAACTCATGAGCAAGTGACGCGCGCCTCCGCGCTCAATCACTCTCCAGGAATATGCGTGAATGTTCCAGACCAAGGGCTGCTTGCGGTGCCCAGTAATTTGCGCGCAATTCTGCCTGATTTGTAGCCAAAGTAGCCCGCCTCCAAAGCCAAGCGCATGGCGTGCGCCATGTGCACGGGATCAACAGCGTGCGCGATGCCGGTGTTGAGCAACACGCCATCGGCGCCAAGTTCCATGGCCAGCGTGACATCGCTTGGCGTACCCACGCCCGCGTCCACAATCACTGGATAATCCGCGCGGCCGCCGTGCGCTGGATTTTTCAACAAGTCAATCAAGATCATGATGGCCTCGCGGTTGGCGATGCCGCGACCGGAACCAATTGGACTTCCCGCAGGCATCACGCTGCTCGCTCCCGCGTCGCGCAATCGCACGGCGGCGATTGGATCATCGCTGCTGTAGCAGAGCACTTCAAATCCATCCTTCACCAATTCAGCGCACGCTTCAATGGTTCCAATCGGATCGGGCAAGAGAGTGGTCTTGTCGCCAAGCACTTCTAGTTTCACCCAGCGCTGGCCTGGATTACCCAGTTGCTCCAGAAGTTCGCGGCCCAAGCGAGCCACGCGCACGGCGTCGGCGGCGCTGAAGCAACCCGCGGTGTTTGGCAAGATCGTGAGTTGATCAAGCGGCAGCGCGTCAAGCAGCGAGTGGCCATCCTTGTCAAACAAACGTTCGCGGCGCACGGCCACGGTGATCACATCGGCGCGGCTAGCTTGCAGCGCAAGACGCATCTGCGCAAAGTCCTTGTATTTACCCGTGCCAACCACAAGACGCGAGCGCAACTGAAAACTTCCCACATGCAGCGGCGGCGTGGTGAATTCGCTTTGGTTGGCGATCGTTTCAGTGGAAATATTTGCGGCGCGCGACGCGCTTTGAGTGGCGTGTTGTTGCGCCGTAAGTGGGGCGGTGATTGGCGCAGCAGATGTGTGAGGCTTCGTATCGCTCATGATTTATCCGCCTCCAACAAGCGTGACAAGTTCAACGCGGTCGCCACCATGCAACTGATGTTGAGAATGCTTGGCCTTGGGAACCAGCTGTTGATTCACCTCAACCGCGCATGGAACATTGTCGCGCCCCAGATGCGTGAGCAACTGCGCCACTGTTTCCACGCCCACATAGGTGAGCGATTCGCCGTTGACTTGAATCTGAATTTGAGCCTGCTCCATGAAATTAAATAGTAGTGCATGTTTCGTGGCTAGACTCGCGCTATGCGAGCGCATTTGATTCCAATTCTGGCCTGTGTGCTTGGTGCAGCTTTAGGCTGCAAAAAACCAAAGTTCAACACCAGCACTCCCGAGGACATGCTCGACGCCGCCACGGAAATGGTGGCCCAAAATCACGCCGAGTATTTGCCAACTTTGTTGGATATTCCAGCGCGGGATATCACATTTGACGATGGCGTGACCGAGGCAAGCGCCATCGATGAGGTGAAATTAAAAGCTGGCGACATGTTGGCGCGCTTGGTGCGTGTGGCTGGCGAGTTGCGTGATCGTTTTCCCAATCAAGTGGACAAGGAAATTAAAATCGTGCTTGGTAAAGGTAGAAATGCCTCCGTTCGCGATATTGCCATTGCCGCAATCGCCGACCCAGCCGCGTGGCTCACCGCGCAGCGCGCGCTTCTTACCGCGACCGATCTTGGCGACGCAACCGCCGCGTTGAACTTTGACGGCCAACCTATTTTCGCCGGCGCGCTCACGCTTACGCAAACATCCGAAGGCTGGCGCGTTCGATTTCCGATTGAATTGGTTCGCTCAAGTAAATATTGGCCCGATTCACGGGAGGAATGGGCCATCGTGGCCAGCATGATGTTGGCGGTTGAGAATGCGTTGAAAGATTTCGAACGCGACCTGAATAGCGGCTCGATTAAAAATCTAGACGCGGCCAGTTCGCGCGTGGGGCGCTTGATTGGCGAGAGCGTGGTGGCGCAATCCATCATCTACTCAATGATGAAGCGCGAAGGCGATCAAGATGAAAGCGCGCAGCCACAAACGCCCGCAGCGAACGCTACGCCGCCTGCCACACAGGTGAAACCGAGCGGCGTGGACAAGCCTTCTCCCTAAGATCAGCGCAGGAATATATAACTTGTCGCGGCCAAAATAGGCAGCAATACGCAGCACGACCACGCGATGTAGCGGCCAAATGAGGGCATATTCACGCCTTCATTCGCGGCGATGGCGCGCACCATCAGGTTTGGCCCATTGCCTATGTAGGTCATCGCGCCCATGAACACCGCACCGCAAGAAATTGCCGCAAGAAAATCATTGCGTACAAATTCACCGCTGGTGAGCGGCAAAATCCCATCGGCAATGTGTTGCGGCGTTTGCGTATTTGCCACTTCAAGAAACACAACATAGGTCGGCGCGTTGTCCAGCACACTGGAGAGCGCGCCTGTGATCCAGAAGAAAGCCATCGGCGTGTTGATTCCAAGTTCGCCACCATTGGCGCTTAAGACCGCCATTGGAATTTGCATTGCAAGAAAAAGTCCCGAGAATATTGCCGCTACTTCTCCAATTGGTGTGAATGAAAATCCTTGCAGCGTGCGAATTTTCATGGGCGTGATCAACATGCTGAATCCCGCCAAGACCACCAGCATTCCTTCACGCAACAAGTTTGGCGCCACAACGCCAACCAGTGGCAACGGTTTGCCTGGCGCCACCAACGCCACGGCAAGCACGGCCAAAATCAGCAAAATGGCGTTGTTTGTGCCGTGAATTGTGAGACCTTTGGCGTGGGTCAAACTTTGGCGGTGCTGGTGAAAGCCTTCTTGTTTCCAGCGGCGCAAATCAACCGCATAGAACACGCACAAAAGCGCGGCGTTTACAAACAGCCAAGGTTTCCACAGAGTTAATGTCCATTCAAATGGAACGCCCCGCAAATATCCTAGGAACAAAGGCGGGTCGCCAATAGGAAGCAGCAAGCCGCCGCAATTACTCACAATAAATATAAAAAACACCACGGTATGTGTGCGGCACGAACGGTGCGAGTTGGCCTGAAGTAGGGGACGAATTAGCAACATGCTGGCGCCGGTTGTGCCAAGAAGATTTGCAAGCACCGCTCCAACCGCAAGTATGCCGGTGTTCATTCGTGGTGTTGCGGAAAAACTTCCGCCCATGGAAATTCCGCCGGAGATCACAAATAAACTCAGCAATAAAATAATAAATGGAACATATTCATTCAGGCCATGCATGGCGGCCGTGGCCGCCGCGTCCACGCTCACTTCGCGCGCCAACCACACAAGCGCTGCAATGCCCAGCGCGCAACTCACAAGCAATTTGCTGGAGTTTCGCTCCCACCAATGTTCCATTGAAGGAATCATGGGAACAATCGCAATCGCAAGCAGCAGGATCGCGAAGGGGAGGCATCCCAAAATCCATGTTGGACGCGCCGCGATCAGCGCGTAGAGATTATCCGCATGCGCGCCAAATCCTCTCAAAGCAATAAGCGCGGCTATCAGGGCGGCGATGATTGCGGCAATTATTGTGAGTTTGCCATTGGATCCCGCATGCGTTGAGGGATGAGTGTTCAATTCATTTGGTGGCTGTTGAGACATTTGACTTCTTCTGTGATTAATTCGCTGCCGTATTTTTATACTTCCAAACTTGAATTGCCATTGTATTGCTGAACGTCTGATTCTGAGTCACAATACTTGTATGAAATCAAGTCTCATGGTCGCCATGTATTTCGCGATCATCTTCTATTGCGCTGGCTCTGTGATTGCAAATAATCCATTTGAAATGGCTACCAAAGTCGCCATTCGTGGCACCGCGCTCGAAATTGAGTTGCTGCCCATCAACAATCCTGAGCATGCCAATGTGTTGTTGGGAAAGACCGAGGTGCCATGGGAACTTCTGGATGCGTTTGTATTTTCGCGCGACGCTGGCAGCGGGCCTATCGAAGCTGACGCGGTGGCGCGCCCAAGCAAGCCTTATATTTCCATGGACCGTGGATTTGGGCACGCGGGATTTCCAGCTATTTCCGTGAGCGATGAAAATGCCAGGCAATTTTGTGTTTGGCTGAGCGCCAAGACTGGCAAAAAGTTTCGCTTGCCAACTCAGAAAGAATTTCAAGCGGCCTGCGAGGCTGGCTCGAGTGATTCCGTTTCCATTGAAGAAATTGCGTGGCACAAAAAAAATTCTGGTGGCAAAACCCACCGAGTGGCAACGATCAAGCCCATGACCAACGGTTTTTATGATCTCAAAGGCAACGCCGCGGAATGGGTGACTTGTGCGGATGGCAAGTGCGCCCTGGTTGGCGGCGCCTACAACGACACGATTGTGCAAGGGAATTGCGCCGAAATTCGCAACTCTACGCCCGCTTGGAACGCAACCGATCCACAAATTCCACCAAGTCGTTGGTGGCTTGCCGATGGATCATTCGCCGGATTTCGCGTTGCATGTGAAGTAGATTCGCCCGCATCAACACAGCCCGCCGCTTTGAATCCAAACGAGACCAAACCCAACACCGCTAAATGATTCGAGAAAACTATTGATGGACTTTCATATTTACCCGCACTTTCCAACTTCATACAGTAAATTATGATGCACACCAAGGAGCAACGCATGCAGCCAGACATCGAAAAAAGTTTGCAACGCAGACAATTCATCCACACTGCGGCCATGGCTGGCGTGGCTGCGATCGCGGCACCCGTGTTGGGGCACGCGCTCACGCAGGCTGCTGGCAGTGACAAAATCAAAGTTGCGCTGATTGGATGTGGCGGACGCGGAACTGGCGCCGCGGCGCAAGCGCTCCAAGCTGATCCAGGCGTTGTGATTTGGGTTATGGCCGACACATTTGCCGACCGAATTGAGAGCGCGCATGCTGAGTTGAAAAAGCGCCCCGAAGGTTCCCGTGTTCTTGTTCCGCCAGAGCGTCGCTTCACCGGGTTCGACGCGGCCAAGATGGCATGCGCCACCGATGTTGATGTGGTCATTCTGGCCAGCGCTCCGTACTTTCGCCCAATGCATTTGCGCGCCGCCGTTGACGCGGGAAAGAATATTTTCTGTGAGAAGCCAATGTTCACCGACGCCGCGGGCGCGAAAGTTGTGATTCAATGCATTGAGGACGCCCGAGCCAAAAAACTTCAGTTTATGAGCGGTTTTTGCTGGCGTTACTCATTGCCAGAGCGCGAGACATTCATGCGTATTCGTGGCGGAGACATTGGTGAAGTGTTAGCCATGCACAGTGATTATCTCACCAGTCCATTGGGCATCAATCCGCGCAAGCCCGAGTGGAGCGACATGGAGTTTCAACTTCGCAATTGGCAGCACCATGTGTGGCTTTCGGGCGACATCATTGTTGAGCAGGCGATTCACAGTATTGACAAAATCAATTGGGCCTTTGGAAATGAACCACCAGTGCGTTGCACGGGCACGGGCGGGCGTGGCCTGCGCGAAAATATTCCCGAGCGCGGAGATGTGTACGACCACTTCGCGGTTGTGTACGAGTGGCCGCGCAATCGACGAGCCACTTTAATTTGTCGCCAACAAGATGATTGCTTCAACGAAAATGTTGACACTATTTTGGGCAGCAAAGGAAGCGCCTTCATCAATGGCTGGGGTCCAACGCACGAAATTATTGGTGAGCATCCTTGGAGTTATCCGGCGGATGGACCAAATCCAAATATGTATCAAACCGAGCACAACGAGTTCTACAAGGCGCTTCGCAGCGGCAAACGCATTGACGATGGAAACTTTGTGGTGAACTCATGCCGAATGGCTCTCATGGGAAGAATGGCCGCCTACACCGGTCAAGATGTCACATGGGATCAAGTGGTCAACAGCCAAGAAAATCTTGGACCGGACAAACTTGAAATGGGCAAGGCTCCGCAACCAGTCATTCGCGTGCCAGGTAAAACAAAATTAATCTAGCATTCGATCATTGCAAATTGCAATAAAACACAGCTTATTTATAGGTGTTGCGGACGTTCTTTAATGTCCATCCACGACCGTGTCGGTGGGCTTGGTTGATACTTGCGAATGTGTTGGTTCATTTAGCGGCGCGGTTGATATTGCTTGCAACTCAATCGTTTGAATTCCACCATCATTTGGCAAGCGTTCAATTGCAATCTTGACCGAGGGAAACTTTATTGCAAAAAGTTTCAAATGCTCCACGTCCATCACGCATGCGATTGTGGCAATCGCATCGGCGGTGGTTGCGTCGTTGGCGATCACCATGGATTGCCGCGGCGAATCCATAGGACGCCCATTCTTGGGATTGAGTATGTGGGAAAATGTTTTTCCATCAATATGCCCAGGTTGGCCGCGGTCACCACTCACGCACAAAGCTTGGTTTGACAACGTCACAGTGCGGGATTGTTCGCCAATAAATTCCGGCTCAACTTGGATCACCCAACCATTTGTTAGTGGTGGGGGATCGCTGGCCAACACATCGCCGCTTACATCAATTAAGGCCGATGCAATGTGATGGGCTCGCAGAACATTCATGGCCGCGTCCGCCGCAAGTCCTTGACCAATCGCGCCAAAATCCAGTTGGATTCCATCCATATTAAATGCCACTGATTGGCTTTCTTGGTTCCATAACACATGAGCACCACCCGAATGTTTTAACGCGTCGCAAAGTTGAGCGGCGTCGGGCATCGTTGATTTTGCAAATGCCACGCGCCACAACTTGGTCAAACGTCCAAGCGCAGGATCAAATGCGCCATCGGATAAATGCATGAATTCAATGGATAATTTGATCGCTTTGGCCAATCGGGCTTGCACCGCCGTGGATGGCCCTGCGATATGGGCAAGAGAGGAAATCTCCGAGTCATTTAAATAATCGCTCAATGCACGATCCCATGCGGCTATTTCGTCAAACGCCGCGCGCGCGGCACGGGCGCCTTGTGCTTGTGAGTCCGTGTACAAAGTGATCTGCGTCACCGCTCCCATATGCACTTCTTGAAAATGAAATCGTTGCAGTGGTACAGCCTGAGCAAGTGATTTGCTAGAAAGAAATATGGTCAGTCCGCCAATCAATATCACGAACAGATTTCGAGCCAGACACTTGGTCGTGCGCATCTTTTGACAACGTCGCGCAATTGCAATGATGTCACGACACACTTTGAAATCCTTACCCCGCTGACGGATTAAAAGTCACCTCGAGCAAACTCACGTCGTCCACAAATTGCGGACCGCCTTGGGCGTCTTGTCCCCAGATGACCATTTGCTCCAACGCATCAGGCTTGCCTTGGAATTGCCCAATTTTCGCGATGTACTCGTCAAGAGATGTCATGCTTGCATCGGGCTTGGTGATCTCAAAGATTCCGTCGCTGTACACAAATAGTTTTGAATTGGGTTTCAACGCGACTTCACTCGAGTCATATGGAATTCCCGTGGCTGCGCCAATCATCAAGCCTTGCGATGCCAGCTCAGTCAGCGATCCATCTGGACCCACTAAAACCGCGGGCGGATGGCCTCCGCCACACCATTTGATTGTCTTGGCATCGACATCCAAAATGCCATACCACAGCGTGAAGAACATGCTGTTGTGCTGCGCCATTGGATACAGTTCATTCAGACCTTCAAGCACGGCGGCGGGATCGCGCATGTCGCAACCTGGAATCGCGCCACCGCGAATGGTGTTCATGGCGCTCACTCCAAGCAGCGCCGGACCAACTCCGTGTCCGCACACGTCAAGCAAGTAAATAGCCAAGCGTGATTCATCAAGCCAGTGGTATCCAAACGCGTCGCCTCCCAAACTTTCGCTGGGAACAAATTTCCATTTGGTGGTGGCCGCGCCTTCGGTTAATGGCAATGGTAAAAGTGAGCGCACATATTCCGCCGCGCGTTTGGCTTCTTCTTGCAAATGTTTTTCGCTTGCGGCCAAAGCCGCGTAGGCCGCGTTGCGCTCAAGCGCCGCCTTGAAACCATCGGAGTGGTGCTTGATGCGCGCGATCAACTCAACTGGATCCGGCAACTTCACTAAATAATCGTTGGCGCCCAATTCAAATGCCTTGGCTTTGGTCTGCGCTTCCTCGCGCGATGAAAGAACCACAAGCGGAGTCTCCCGAAGCTGCGCGTGCTTGCGATATTCGGTGACCAGTGTCAGGCCATCAATGTTGGGCATGACCAAATCTTGCAAGATCACCGTGGGCTGAAGTTGCAGCGCGGTTTCAAGCGCTTTGGTCGCGTCACTGCAATAGTGAAATTCCCATTCAGTTTGGGACTGCAGCATTTTATGCACGGCTGCGGCGATAATGGCTTGGTCATCAACCAGAAGCACAACGGTTTTGAAATTGGTAAGTGAATGCGTAAGTGTTGAATTAGACATGGCGGGGCTTTAATTTCCTTGTAAGAGCGACTTGAATAGCGTGACCGATTTGATCTATTGCCAAAACTTGCTCGGCGGCGACGCATTGAACCGCGGCGCCGGGCATTCCCCACACCACGCTCGTTGCCGCGTCTTGCGCGATCGTGGCCCATCCAGATTTTTTAAGCGCGAGCAATCCCGCGGCTCCGTCTCGTCCCATACCGGTGAGCAATGCGGCCACTCCAAATAATTTGGTGCTTGCCGCGGAAAGCATAAGCGAGTCAACGCTTGGCCTGTGCAGCGCCTCCAATGGTTGATCTGATTCAACAAACACGCCACCAGAAGTCAATTGCAAATGTCGATCGGATGATGCCACAAATACGCTTCCCGCCGCGATGCGATCGCCAGCCGTGGCGGGGAGGACGTTCAATCCAGTTTCGTGGGCAAGCCATTTTATAAATCCGCCAATGAAGGCGGTGTCCAAGTGCTGCACAATCACCACCGCAAAATCAAACGGCGGCTTGAAAGAGCGCAGCACTGTGGCCAGCGCTTGTGGACCACCAGTACTTGCTCCAAGCAGAACCACGGATGTGGCCGATGCATTCGCTCTGGAATTGGTAGTTGCGGCAAACACGGGTCGTGAAAGTTTGTTGGTGATTCCCTGATTGCGCCGAATCTGCTCAATTTTGGCTCTTAAACGATCGCCACCCGTTCCATCGAGCGACTGCTCAAAGCGCGGAGTTTCCACCGCATCCAAAGCGCCAGCGCCAAGCGCCTCAAACACGCGGCTGGCATTTCCCTCAATCGTTGCCGTGACCACCAGAATTGCGCAAGGAGTTTTGCGCATGATCTCACGCGTGGCCGCCACGCCATCCATGTTGGGCATGATCAAATCCATCAAAATTAAATCGGGTCGATCAGCGGCGCATTTAGCCACGGCTTCAACGCCGTCCATCGCCGTCCACGCCAGGGTGACATTGGGAATACCGTTCACAATATGTGTCAATGCGTGCAATGCGATTTTTAAATCATTCACAACCGCAATTTTCACGCTGAAGCCTCGCCAATCAAATCAGTGATTGTTTGAATGAAGGATTGATCTTGGAATGAACCCTTGGTGAGATATGCGTTGGCGCCAGCTTCCATTCCGGCGGCGCGGTCCTCGGCGCGGTCCTTGTAGCTGACAATGGCAACCGGCAATGACGCGAAGCGCGGCTCACGGCGAAGAGCCTTCACAAATTCAATTCCGTTCATGCGTGGCATATCAACGTCCGTCACAAGCAAATCAAATTGCCCGGCTTTCAATTGAGTGAAGCCGTCAACTCCATCCACCGCGGTCTCCACGTCATAGCCCAAGCGCGCCAGCATTTGGCGCTCAACTTCACGCACGGTGATGGAATCATCCACCACCAAAACACGCTTGCGACCCGAAGAATTTCGGCGCAAAGACGCTATATCCAAGCCGCGCACTCCACCCTCGCTTAGACCGCGTCGAATGTTGACGAGCAAATCCTCCACATCCATGATCAGAATCGCGTTGCCTTCGTCATCTATGGCGGCTGAACTAATGAATGGAGTTTTTCCAAGTCGTGGATCGAGTTTGCGCACCACCAAATCCTGTTCGCCCATGAATTGGTCAACCACCAATCCACACGGATTGTCAATATCGCCAAGCACCACCACGTTCACGATTTGCGAGCCCTTTAAATCCACCGTGGATTCAGATACACCAAATAGTTCGTTGGCGCGGATCAAGCCAATGGAGCGCTCATCCAATTGAAATGTCAATCGACCTTCCACGCTTTGAAGCGAGGCCGCATCGACTTTGACTATGCGCTCAATACGCGC
>CANKBX010000023.1 GCA_947480055.1 Planctomycetaceae bacterium | reverse complement strand
TTGCGCGGATGTGTCTTGTGTTGAACCGCAGCAACTTTGTTGCGCGGACGCGTCTTGCGTTGATCCGCAACCGCAACCACCTTGTTGCGCGTCATTGATCGGCAGCGAAATATCTTTTGATGAACTCATCGATGGCATGTTGAGCAATTATCGTTGGGGTGAATGTTGTTGAGATTTTGCAACTCGACACGTTGCGCTTGGGTCATTTCTTTATTCTGATCCCACGCCATTTGCGTCACCATGGAAGGCGGGCGAATTCGATCGGTTGGATTGCGATGGCATTCCAAACACCAACCCATTGAAAGTGGAGCCACGCGGTAGACCACGGTCATTTGGTCAATGCGCCCATGGCACTCAACGCAACCAACGCCACGCACAACGTGCGCGGAGTGATTGAAATAAGCGTAATCCGCAAGTTTATGCACCTTGACCCACTCAATGGGCATTCCTGTTTCGTAACTGGAGCGAACCTTCTCCAGCTTGGGACTTTCGCGATGAATCTGCGTGTGGCAATTCATGCACGTTTGCGTTGCGGGCACCGCGGCGAATGAAGCCTTCTCCACACTTGTGTGGCAGTAGCGGCAATCCATTCCTAACTTGCCCGCATGAACCGCGTGGCTATATGGAACTGGTTGCGTTGGCATGTAGCCCGCTTCCAAAGTTTTTGGACTGAACCCATAGGCCACAAATAATCCCACATACAATGGCGCGATCGCCCCCAAAATAATCACCAAAGGAAGAAATGCGTTGGACCAGCGTGGAAAGAGGAAGCGACTCACGGGGAAGAAGTGTTCCTGTTAGAGGCAAGTAAAACATTGTGAAAAGTTTCACAATGTCTGAATAAATAATTCTACGGGGGTTGCCCCTCACGCGTCAACAATGGGGAAAAATTTGATCCATAAAATTACTGCCGCCCATGGGTGAAACCAACGTGCTTGAAATTTCAGAAGTCTTTTCTTTCAATTTGCAACAGCGCTTTGCATGCTCACCACTTCTAGACTTGCAAATTCAAACTGCACGAATTACATGTAAGTTGCAGTTTGGTACAGCGCAAAGCGTGTCTATATATTGACCCCAGGCACAAATCCAACGCTCAATTCTAAATCCATCTCCTAAGTCCATTTAATTCAATGTCTTATGTAATTAAATTGATTGAAATTCAATTTTTTAATAAATAAATGCGTTTTTATAGGACTTCTATTTCTAGTCCACCCATTTCAGCGCCATAAATCGTTTTAAGGTGGTACGGTCGACCTCTTAGCAACATGATCGACACCCACTGTCACCTCACCTATCAGCCATTTCGAAATCGCCTCAAGGAAGAACTTGACGCGGCCGAAGCCGTTGGCGTGCGCGCCTGCATTTCCATTGGCACAAACAGTGAAGATTCCAACGCCGCGCGGGTGTTGGCCGAAAGCGACCCGCGCCTTTGGTTCACCGCGGGCATTCATCCACTTTCAACTGATGATCCGGTTGACTGGGGAGTGTTGCGCGCATGCGCCGCACATCCCCGTTGCGTGGCCTGGGGCGAACTTGGTCTTGACAATCATTATGAAAAACCTGTGGCATCATTGCAACGGACAATGTTGGACGCGCAACTTGATCGCATTGCGCGTTGGTCGAGCGAAGGGCTATCCAAACCAATCGTGATTCATTGCCGAAAAGCGTTTGACGATTTAATTCCAATTTTACGCGCCAGCGGTTTGCCCAGCGATCGATTTGTATTTCATTGTTTCACAGGCAATCCCGACGAGGCGCGGCGCGTATTGGATTTTGGCGCGTGCATTTCCTTCACCGGTGTTGTGACGTATCGCAACGCGCCTGAAGTTGCCGAGGCCGCCAAACTTGTTCCCGCGGATCGCATCATGGCGGAAACCGACGCGCCGTTTCTTTCGCCTGAACCAATGCGCACCGCGAAGCCAAACCGTCCCGCGCATTCAATTGTTGTGGCGCGGCACTTGGCTAAAATTCGCGGCGTGGATGAAGCGACATTTCTGAATGTGCTTGACGACAACGCTGTGAGATTTTTTTCTCTGCCCCTGGCAAAACTCGCGCCAATCGGCGGCTAGCATCGCATCATGACCGTTGAACATGATCCCAATCCAACGCAAGGCTCGATGAGCTTTGGGGATCATCTGGAGGAATTGCGCCGCCGTTTGTTGTGGGCCATTGCCTTGCCAATTCCATTGGCGATACTGGCATTTTCATACGCCGCGCAGATCCGCGAATTTTTGTGCGAGCCCGCCATCACCGCGTTGAAGGCGCATGATTTGCCAGCGCAACTTCAAGTGCTCAGTCCAATCGAGGCGCTTTCAACGGACATGTATTTAAGCCTGATCGCCGCGATCGTGGCCAGCAGTCCGTGGATTTTTTGGCAAGTGTGGAAATTTATCGAGCCTGGCTTGTACTCCCACGAGAAACGCTTCGTGCGGTTTTTAATTCCGCTCAGCACCTTGCTCACGCTCGCGGGATTCTCACTGTTGTATTTCATCCTTATGCCAATCATGCTGGATGTGCTTGTGAGTTTCGGCAGCGTTGATCCCGACATCATCACCACCAGCGCGTCGACAAGCGTAACATCCGAACACGTCAATCCCGCGCCAAACGCGTTCACTATTCCAATGCTCGCGCAAACTCCCGACAATGTTGTGGTGGGGCAAATGTGGCTCACGCCCGATCACAAACTGGTCATCGCCGCGCCACATGACGCGTCGGGCATTGAACTGTTCATCGTGCCCTTGATGCACGCCACGCGCTTGGCTCAGCAATTCCGATTGGCCGATTATCTTGACTTCACATTGACATTTATCTTGGGCACTTGCGTGGCGTTTCAAGCGCCATTGGTGGTTCTTTTGCTGGGCTGGATCGGCATATTGGACGTGCAATCACTGGGGAAATTCCGCCGCTACGCGATTTTTCTGTCGTTGGTGCTGTCGGCAATCATCACACCAACCGGCGACCCCTTCTCGCTTTTTATAATGTTTGTTCCGCTGTATCTGCTGTATGAATTTGGAATTATTTTGCTGCGCATCGCGCCGCCGCAAGCCGTTGCCGGCGGAGAAGTTTCCAAGCGCTTCACTCGGCTCTTTCGCGGAGATCGCTGATGCGACGCTTGATGTGGCAGCGCAATCGCCGCCGAAACGCGGCCACGCTTGCGGCGCATCAACGGGAACACGAATGGCTCACGAACGTGGATCTGAAAATGATGCGCCGAGCGCTCAACTTGGCGCGGGCGGCGGGATTGTGCGGAGAAATTCCAGTGGCCGCGATTGTGTACCGCGGCGAAGAAATTATTTCAGAGGCGGCCAATGACCGCGAGGCGTCCAATGATCCCGCTGGCCATGCGGAACTTGTTGCGTTGCGTTTGGCCGGCGCCAAATTAGGTCGCTGGCGTCTGCATGATTGCCGACTTGCCGTCACGCTTGAACCGTGCCCCATGTGCGCCGGCGCGATTGTGAATTCTCGCTTGCAAGCCTTGGTGTTTGGAGCCAGCGACCCCAAGGGCGGCGCGGTTGGTTCGCTTTACCACATCCCGCAAGACGCTCGACTGAACCATCGACTGCCTTGCGCCGCTGGAGTTTATAAAGCCGAGGCGTCAGGTCTTCTGAAAGGTTTTTTTGCGCAAAGAAGAGCTTTCAAAAGCCGTTGATGTTCAGGGAATCCGCAAACAAACGTGCAACGGATTGATTGCGAATTTAAATACGTTTGCAGTCCAAAGCTCGGGCCACTTTCACGGCGACTCGGTGAATTTATAAATTGTCCTGCGCAATTGCGCCGCCAAATAATTCTTGCAGCACGTTGGTGGCGTACGCGCCCTTGGGAAGATCAAACGCAACGCGCACAAAGTTGCCGTGCTCGTCCACGCCGGCCTCGGCTTGCGGATGAGCCAGCGCAATTCGCAGCGGTCTGCGCGAACCTGATGGCTGAAAATCTGGATCAAGAAATTGCCGCTGCGCAAGGTGAAATTGCGCGATGGCGTTCAGTTCAATTGGCAACGCGGCTTCTTCACCCCACATCACGCCAGGGCCTGCAAGCGGAGCGCTTGGTGAAATCTCAAATGCGTTCAGGCGTGTTTGCAAAGTTGCCGCCTCTTGTTCGCTATCAAGCATGAGTTGAGTGACTCTAAATATGGCGCCGCCCTGATGTAGAAACGCCAAGTCACCCGCGATGAAACGGTCGAACGTGTTGGTGCGCAAACGTTGATCAAGAACTGAATTGAATATGGCGGACTGCAACGCGCAAATCCAGAAGTCCCGCATTTGCGGCTTGATGGCTTTCACCGCGGCCTTGGCCGTGGCGCCTTCGGACAACGCCTTCAACGCGGCGCGCTCGGCAAGATCGGATTGAGCCCAATGCGCAATGGCGGCGCGAAATTCATTTTTGTGAAATGTGTCGCGGCGATCTTGCTGCCATTCTGGAAATGGCGTGCCCGTGGCGCCAAGCAATTCATCGAGAAATCCTTGCCAATCTTGCAACACCAACAAGCGCCCAAGAATGTGGCCATTCAATCGATAGCCAAATCGCTGCGCGCCAAACGCGTTTGGAACACCGCTCTTTGACAATCGATACAGGTCGCGATGAATTCTTGGAATACACGAAGGCTCAATTTCGCGCACGCGAATGGCGAAACGATTGCCAAGCAATTGACCGACGCGCAATTTGGCTTGATGACGCTTGGTCCAAAGAATGTGCACATGTGGATGCTCAAGCGGCCGTGGATCGGGCTGCCCCGGCAGATGAATGGACAGCGATTGCTGCGCGACGGCGTGCTTGTCCTTCATTCCGGCGTAGCCAATGGCGCGCGGCGAAACTCCGCAGTGGCGCGCCACAATGTCGATTAGTTCGTCGTGGCGAATTCCAATTTTCTGAATGCCCATGTGCAAATGTTCGCCATCACCGGTGAGATCATAAAGTGGAAGCTCCTCCACAAGAAAATCTTCAGGGCGTGCTTTTATTTTTCCCGCAAGTGGCGCGGCTTGCAGCAACGAGCATTGACACAGTGGCGCTGGAATAGATTCGCGCGGAGCGCTTGACGCAGATTCATTCATGGCGAGGCTCGCGCGAAAAAATTGCGTGGCGCGGATGAACACTAAAGCGAAGGCGTGACTGCGAAAACATTTTCATGGCAACACTCCGTGCGTTGCCAAGGCGCGGCGAATTTGCGGAACAGTTTCACACTGCGGATCAATCTGTATCGCGTGCCAACCCGCTTGAGTGGCGGCGTCGACATTTTCCGCAATGTCGTCAAAGTAAAGAATGTCCACGGCACGCGCTTGTGTGGCGCGCTCAAATGCCTGAAAAATAGCTTGATTTGGCTTCTCCAATTGAAACAAGTGCGAGGCGTGGCGATGCTGAATTGCCGCGAAAGCCGCGATGGATCCCATCAATTCCCAGTGCCGCTGGTTGGTGTTGGAAAGACATGCCGTAAAAACGCCGCGCTGTTTCAAATCCAGCAACAGTTGCTCCGCGCCTTCATACGCGCCAACAATCACGGATTCGTGAATGCGCGCCACATCGCGGGCGCTCACAAGACTGGCGGTCAACTGACTCACGCCTTCGCAAAAACCATCATGCGAAAGAACGCCACGCTGATGCTCAGAAACAAGTTTTCCAAATTCCGCCGCACGATGTTGCGTGGGATCATGCGCGGAATGATTCACGCCATGCACTCCCGCAACCGTGGCGGCCTGCTGCCAAGAGTGGTGAATGCGAACGATCACTCCGCCAAGATCAAACACAACCCAAGAAATGGCGCGGTCAGTTTGCGTTGTCACTCACAAATTCTCGTCTTCATCTTCTTGATCGTCGTCTTCATCTTCCATGTCGGCGCTGATCTCCGGCACTGGATTCATTCCCGCCGCGGCTTGGGCGCTGGCGGCTTCAAGCACTTCCTCGGCCACCAAAATTGGAACGCCCTTGGCAATTCCAAGCGCGATGGCGTCGGATGGACGCGAGTCAATTTCAATCTCGTGCTCGCCCTTGGACACGATCAACTGGGCGAAAAAAGTTCCGTTGTCCAGATTGGTGATTTCAATGCGGAGCAACTCGCCGCCAAGCGACTCGATGGTGTTGGCCAGCAAATCGTGGGTCTGCGGCCGCGCAATTTCAATGCCTTTCAGGCGCCGCTCAATGGCGAAAGCCTCGGGCAAACCAATCACAATCGGAAACGCGCGCGTGCCGCCCACTTCCGAAAGCTCAATGATTTGCATGTCCGTCATTTCACGAATAAAAATTCGCGAGAGTTGCATTGGAATATTCATTGGGTTCTCCGATGGATAGTGTAGGACGTCACAGGAATCAAAGCGCTCGCTACCATAGTCCGCTTCATTCGTAAAGCAATTTGAAACATTTTTCACAACACTTCTCACAACACCTTCAATAAGGAAACTGGAATGGCATCAAAGCATCTTTTCACAAGCGAGTCAGTGTCAATGGGCCACCCCGACAAACTGGCTGACCAAATTTCCGACGCAATTTTGGACGCCATGTTGGCGCAAGATCCAAAGAGCCGCGTGGCTTGTGAAACATTGGTGACCACTGGACTGTGCGTGATTGCTGGTGAAGTGACCACGACTGGTTGGGTTGATATTCCGGGCGTTGTGCGCAGCACCGTGCTCAAGGCCGGCTACGACGACGCCGACAAAGGATTTGATGGACGCAGTTGTGGCGTGAGCGTTGCGCTTGGAAAGCAAAGTCCCGACATCGCGCGCGGCGTGAACACCAAGCAATCCAAGAGCAAAAAGAAAAAGGCGCAAGGCGCCGGCGACCAAGGAATGATGTTTGGATTTGCATGCAACGAAACCGCGGAACTGATGCCGCTGCCAATTCAAATGGCGCATGATCTGGTGCGCCGCCAAGCGAATATCCGCGAGAAGTGCGTGATTGAAGGCTTGCGCCCCGATGCCAAGAGCCAAGTCACCGTTGAATACGACGGGCTCATTCCAACGCGCATTGACACCGTGGTTCTGTCCACGCAACACGCGCCCATGTGGAACGAGAAGCAAGATCGACTCAAGCAAGAAGTGATTCAACACATCATCAAGCCGTCGCTTGGACGATGGTGGAACAACAACATTCGTGTGTTTGTAAATCCAACAGGCCGCTTTGAAATTGGCGGTCCGCACGGTGATTGCGGCTTGACTGGCCGCAAAATTATCGTGGACACATATGGCGGACGCGGTCGGCACGGCGGCGGCGCTTTCAGTGGCAAGGATCCGAGCAAAGTGGATCGTAGCGCGGCATACATGGCGCGCCACATGGCCAAGAATATTGTCGCGGCGAAGTTGGCGAAAGTGTGTGAGGTTCAACTTTCATACGCGATTGGCGTTGCGGAACCAGTGAGCGTGCACATTGACACGCAAGGCACCGGCGAAATTGCCGACGCGCAATTGTCCAAGTTGGTTCAGAGTTTCTTTGATCTGACTCCAGCGGGCATCATTAAACACTTGGATTTGCTCAAGCCCATCTACACGCCAACCGCGGCGCACGGCCACTTTGGTCGCAAGCCTGGCGAAGGCGGCAAGGGCACATTCACGTGGGAAAAAACTGAGGACGCCCCCGCTCTTGCAAAGGCCGCGCAACGATTGCGGTCCAAGCGTTGAATCTCGGACGCGCCGCGGCATATGAACGCATTGCTTTGTGCGCGCGAGAGTGGCCGCGCTTTGACTTTAAAGTTGATGCCGCGCAAGATAGCGCCATCGAGCCACGCGATCGCGCGCTTGGGCGCACAATTGAATTGCAAGTTGTTCGACGTTGGCTCACGCTTCAAGCGGTGATCGCGCCGTTGCTGGATCGACCTTGGCACACCATTCAACCTGGAATGCAAGCGGCGTTGTTGGGTGGCGCGGCGCAATTGCTTTTGATGGACCGCGTGCCCGACCACGCGGTGCTGGATGAAACTGTGGAGTGGGCCAAGACCGCCGTGCGCGTGGGCGCTGGCGGAATGGTGAACGCTATTTTGCGCAAGATCGCGGCGCTGCGCGTGGAGAAATTATCCGCGCAGGATTTTGCGAAATTTCCAACTCCAGAGCGCTACCACCTGCCTCTTGAAGATGGCGGCGCTTGGAGTTTGTCGGAGGATGTGTTCGCCAGTTCCGCGCCCGAGCGCCTGTCGCAACAATCAAGCCATCCGCTGGATGTGGTTTTGCGCTGGACAAATCGAATGAGCGTGAAAGACGCGCGGCGAATTTGCTTTCACGGACTCACGGATCCGCCGCTTGTTTTGTACGGACTTCCAGCCGATGAACCGGAGACCGCGGCGCACGGCGCTCCGGGCGCGCGAATTTGGAATGGCTCGCACGTGGCGCTTCTGGCGGCGCTGGAAAAATATCCATTGGCTCGCGTGCAAGATGTTGGCAGCGCGCTTGCAGTTTCACTTTTGGAAGTGTCGGCCCCCAAAATTATTATTGACGCATGCGCTGGCCGTGGAACAAAGACATTGCAACTGGCGGCGAAATATCCTGGCGCCCAAATCATCGCCAGCGAACCAGATGCGGACAGGCGCGCGTCACTTACCGACGCCGCTCGCCGCGCCAGCTTGGCCGGACTGAACAACATTCAAGTGACCACTCCGCAAGATATTGGAAAGTGGTTTGGCAAAGCCGATGTGCTTGTGCTTGATGTGCCTTGCTCCAACAGCGGCGTGTTCGCGCGAAGGCCGGAGGCGAAATATCGATTTGATTTGAAGATGATGGATCGCCTGATTGTGCTGCAGCGCAAAATCGTGGACGACCATCGACCGCTGTTGGCGGAAAATGCAACGCTGCTGTACGCCACGTGCAGCCTTGAGCAAGAGGAAAATGAGCGCATGGCAACTTGGATTTCGCAGCGGATCAAGGCGCCAATGCGCCGCAGCGAGCGCAATATTCCCCAAGGATTGCCCGGCGAAACCCCCACTATGTGGCAGGATGGGGCATTCGCGGCAATCTTCACAAATCACGGATAATTGATGACCGAATAAGGCATGCTCTTGGTAGCATTCACCAAATCGCCAGAATTTCCTATGAATGTTCTTGAAGTACTAAATATTGATTGCGTCAAAGTTCCTTTGGTTGCCCACGACAAGCGTGGCGTGATTAGCGAGTTGGTCGATGCCCTCGCGGCGTCGGGCGCCGTGGCTGACGCTGAAGCGGTGAAACAAATTGTTTGGCAGCGCGAGGCGCAACGCTCCACAGGTATTGGCGAAGGTCTTGCTTTGCCCCACGGAAAAAGTTCCGCGGTGAAGCGCATCGCCATGGCGATCGGCAAGCCGGCGCAGCCCATGGAGTACGACTCGATCGACAAGAAGCCGGTCCGCTTGATTGTGCTGCTGGTGAGTCCGCCCGAAGCCGTGTCCGAACATATCCAAGCGCTTGGTCGGGTGAGTCGATTGATGACCAATCCAGATTTCCGAGAAAAATTATATTCAGCTCTCAGCGCGGATGCCCTCTACAGTTTGTTTCGCAAAGCTGAAACCGCGGAGTGACGCATGGCGCGTGATTACTACGAAATTCTTGGGGTTGCGCGCGACGCCACCGCGGATCAAATTCGCAGCGCGCACCGCAAGTTGGCGCGGAAATATCATCCTGATTTAAACAAGGCGGCAAATGCCGCGGCCATGTTTAAAGAAACGCAGGACGCCTACGACATTCTTTCAGACCCTGAAAAACGCGCCAAATACGATCGCTTTGGCCACTCCGGTGGATCGCAATCCAGCATGGGCGCAGGAAATAGTGGCGGCGGCTTTGGCGGCGCCGACGCCGAAACGCTTGAATCCATCTTTGGAAATTTCATGGGTGGTGGCGGGCGCGGTCGTGGCAAGCGCGCGCGCGGGCCGCAACCCGGCGAGGATTTAACCTCCACAATTCAAGTTGGATTTATGACCGCCGCGTTGGGCGGAATGCATCACATAGATTTGCAAGGACCAAACGGCGCGATTGTGATCGATGTTCGCATTCCGCCGGGCATTTCCTCCGACGGACAATTACGCGTGCGTGGCAAGGGCGGCGCGGGCGCGGGCGGCGGACCCAACGGTGATTTGGTTTTGTCCGTGAAGGTGGCGTCGCATCCGTGGTTTCGCCGCGACGAACTTGACATTCTTCTTGACGTTCCAATTTCCATTGTTGAAGCAACGTTGGGCGCGAAAGTTTCCGTTCCACTTTTGCAAGGCTCCGCGGAAATTCGCATTGAGGCTGGAACCCCAAGCGGCCGCAAACTTCGCTTGAAAGCCAAGGGCATTCAGGGCGCGCAAGGCCTTGGAGATTTCTACGCCGTTGTGCGCATTGAGCCGCCAACGACGTTGTCCAAGGAAGACGCGGAAATCATGCGCGCGTTGGGCGAACGCTTGCCGTCACCGCGCGCGGGCGAACCGTGGGCGCAACTGCAAGCAAAATAAAATTAGCGCACCAGGCTTTGAGTTTGTCCACATGGACGCAACGCCACCACATCCGGAAGATTTCGAAACCAACCATCGCAATCAAGACCGTATCCCGCCACGAATAAATCCGGCACTTCAAATCCCACAAATTCGCAAGGCGTATCCAACGCTTCGGGCAATTGCTTGCGCAACAACACGCAGGCGCGCACACTTAAAGCGCCGCTTTCTTGCACACTTTTGCGCAAAAACTTTATGGTGCGTCCGCTGTCAAGAATGTCATCCACAATCAGAACGTGGCGCCCCTTCACGCCCTCAGGAACTCCGCCCTCAAGCTTTGGACCTTGACTGTGCGTGCCCGCGCCGTAACTGCGCGCGGTGATGAGATCAATGCGCAAGCGATTTGGAATGCAACGAATGAGATCGGCCGCGAACACCAAAGCGCCGGTGAGCACTGGCATGATCACAAGACCGTCCACATTGCCGCCAAGCGACGCGGCGATTTCCGCGGCAAGCACGGGCAGCCGCCGCGCGATGGCTTCATGCGTGACGACCACTTCACCAGGCTCTAAATTTGGCTCGTTCATGTCGCGCTCCTTTGATAACGCGCGGCGTGATTGCCGCGCAATTTCTTGATGTTGCGTTTCAGAGTATGCGTGCTTGCTTGAACGTTCATATTTATTTTCTCAGTCGCTTGATCAAACGTTCATTGATGCTCTTGGCGTCTGCCTTGCCTTTTGAAAGTTTCATAACGTGCCCCACCAAGCGGCCAGTCGCGGCGTCCTTGCCCGCGGCAACATCAATGGCTGCTTGCGGCTGCGCAAGAATTGCCTCCTCAACCCACGCGTCAAGCGCGGAATCATCGCGCACTTGAAGAAGTCCGTGCGTTTGCGCCAGCGCTAGAACCGTGTCATCCGAATCACACATGAATCCAAATAATTGATCGGCGGCTTGCGGGCCAACATCATTGGCTTCGCGCAATTTCACAAGTTCCGCCACTTGCGCCGGCGTTGCGCCGAGTTGGTGGATCAGGCATTTCTTTTCATTGGCGCGCTTGGAGCCCGCGTTGAGCAATAATTTTCCAACCGCAAATCCCGCGGCCGCCGTTGCGCCCGCGGCGGCCACGCACTCTTCAAAATAGAAACAGTCGTCGCGTTCTGCCACCAAGTTCTCCGCGTCAACGGGCAACAAGCCCCACTCGTGTTGATAGCGGCGCTGACGACTCAGCGGCTGCTCCGTCAGCGAGGCGCGAATTTCTTGCAACCACGCCGCGTCCATTTGCACGGGAACAAGATCGGGATCTGGAAAATATCGATAGTCATGCGCGTCCTCTTTTTCGCGCTGCAACACCGTCTCCAATTTTTCATCAAGCCATCCACGAGTGGCCTTCATGCCACGACCCATCACGCGACCATCTTGTTTCCACGCCTCCACTTGGCGCACAAACTCATATTCAATCGCACCCTTCACGGCCTTGAATGAGTTCAAGTTTTTCACCTCCACAATGGGCGTTCGCACGATTGTGCCATCTTGCAGCGTGATCTCCACATTGATGTTGGGTTCGAAACGCATGTGCCCCTTCTGCATCACGCCCTCGGTCACGCCAAGAAAGCGGCACAAAACCCGCAGATTTTGCGCGAATGCAACCACTTCGGCGGCGCTGGCAAAGTCTGGCGCCGTGACAATTTCCAACAGCGGCGTGCCCGCGCGATTCAAGTCCACCAAACTTCCATCGTAATGGCGGCCACCTGGAAGTTCGTGGCCAAGCTTGCCAGTGTCCTCCTCCAAGTGCGCGCGAATAATTCCAATGGTCTTTGTCGAGCCATCGTCCATGGGCAATTCAAACTTTCCTTCGCCACACAAAGGTTGGTCGTACTGGCTGATTTGATACCCCTTTGGAAGATCGGGATAAAAATAATTTTTTCGATCCCATCGACATTGTTTGGCAATCTCGCACCCAAGCGCCATGCCAACGCGCGCGGACATTTCCACGGCGGCGCGATTCATCACGGGCAACGTTCCTGGAAGCGCGGCCACCAACGGGTCCACAAGCGAGTTTGGATCGGAGCCATCAAAGTCCACATGGGCCGGATTGGGCGCGCGCGTGAACATTTTGCTGCGCGTGCACAGCTCCACATGAATCTCCAGTCCAACAATCAATCGGGTTTGGGCGATGGCACTCTGCATCAGGACACTATAAAGTGGAATCGTCATGCCTGAACAAAGCGATCATTTGGCTTGCAAAGAATCAACACGTTTGGGCGTCCGCCGCTTGAAAACGCTGGGATATTGCGCCTTGGCGATGATTTGCGGTTTGGCGTCGTGTCAAAGCGCCGATCAAACCACTTTGGCTGAAACGCCAGCGATTTCAGATTCGGAAACTTTCGCGCAAACTATTGTTCCGCCCAAAGTAGATGAGGGCGGACAAATCATCGCGGCATCCTCAAGCGTGGACGCGATCGATAAACAAAATTCCAACATGGAGCGAAGCACGCTGGCGAAATCCGCGTCGCTTGAATGCGCGCGCAGATTTCACCGCGCTCAAGAACCCGTTGAGGTTCGAGTGCTTGCACCATCGACCCACGGCAGACTCACGATTGAAGTGTTGGACACCAAAGGAAAATCTCTTGGCGATCTTGGCGTCACTCCCGGCATCGTTGACATTCGCTCCATGATTCCCACAATTGAGGATTTGTCCAAAGCTGTGTGGATACAACTTTTTGAGGATGCAAAACCCATAGGCGCGCCGATTGTTTTGGAACCGCTTCGGCCTCCACCATCGGTGCGGACCATGCGCGGGTTTCGCAAGGATTCCAACGAACCCTACACGCGCGTGGTTGGTTGGGGCGACCGATTGCTCAATCCCGCCGATCAAGAAGTGGTCGCGGCCTCGGCGCAATGGATCGCATCGGAACCAATTGTTTTAAGCGGCTTTCGCACGGAAATTGATGTTGACGCGATTGTGATGACGGACGCCGGTCCGATTCGAATCGCGTTGGCGCCGGACGCTGCGCCAGCCACGGTGCGAAACTTTGTCACGCTCGCCGATCAAGGTTTTTACAACAACACTATTTTTCACCGCATTGTTCCAATGAACCGCGATGGTCAACCATTTGTGATTCAAGGCGGTGATCCAACCGGTACCGGCGACGGCGGGCCCGGCTGGAACTTGGCGTTGGAACCAAGCGATTTGCCGCATGATTTAGGCGTGGTTGGAATGGCGCGCGGCGATGACCCAAATTCCGCGGGCAGCCAGTTTTATTTCGCGCTGTCACGCGAGGGAACCGCCCGGCTGGACGATCAATATTGCACGTTCGGATTCGTGGTGTCGGGACGTGATGCGCTGCAAAAAATAGCCCAAGCGAATATCGCCGATGCGACCACGGGCCGCCCCACGAGCGCGCCGAAGATTCAATACGTTGAGATTGTTCCCGCGCCCGCGCGCGCGCGCGGAGAAAATCGGCGCGACCAGCGCGTCAGGCCTGGATTGGCGAACACTTCAAGCTCAATCAAATCGCCGCAGATGAGATAACGCGCTTCATGCTGATTGGTTTCAGTGGCCGACCCGAGCGCGCATCAACTTCCAAAGCCGCGATCATTTGCACAACATCCATGCCCTTGATGACTTGACCAAACGCCGTGTATTGATTGTCCAAGTGCTGACATTGCTCGCGCGTCAGGCACACAAAAAATTGGCTGCCGGCGCTGTCAGGATGCGCGCTGCGGGCCATGCTCAATGTGCCGGGCATATGTTTTTTCTTGTTGAACTCGGCCTTGACTTGCCAACCCGGACCACCAGTTCCATCGCCTTTGGGGCAACCCCCTTGAATCACAAATCCAGGAATGACGCGGTGAAAAATAAGTCCGTCGTAAAAACTTTTTTTAGCGAGCTTGAGAAAATTCTCCGCATGCGCGGGCGCCACATCATTCCAAAGCTCAACTTCAATGTCGCCAAGTTCCGTGTTGATGGTGACTGCTGGATATGCCATAGGCGATTGAGGGTAGCAAGAGTTTTTCAAAATAAAAAAACGCGCGCCGTGAATTATTTTTAACGCGTCAACATTTTTCCGGCGCGCAAAGGGCCGAATGCGGTTGGCAGCAAATAGGAGCGCCCCTCAAACAAGGTGATTTCCCCTGAAATAACGCCGGAATTCAAACCGCCGAGAGATTGGGCTTGCTTGGCAAGCGATTCGGTCAACTTGCATGGCAGCAACTCCGCCTCGCGCTCCCCCACTCGACCGCGACTGGATTCGAACACAAATCGCCAAACGCCATTCACCGGATCGCGCATCACGGTGCCAAGTCGATCTTGCAAGCGCCTGCCAGGCTGCAACCATTTCATGTCATTGGGCGCGTCGGGATTCAGCGCGGGCAAGCGCGCGGTATCCATGGAGCGTTGAATGTCCCCCACGCGCGCCACAAGTTCCTGCTCAATGTCCTGCGCGGAAATGCCGCCGATCATTTTTTGTTTTTGAGATTGCTCCGCCGCCAACGCCTCGGGGGACAACGGAGATGCGATTGAAAGAAACGCGCGGCGAACAATGGCTCGCGTTTGATTTTGACTGGCATCCTTCGCCGATTGATTGTTGCTCTGCGCCAGAGCCACCGCTTCGCTGGAGCCATACCACGCTCCAGGCGGCGCCATCGTTGGCCTTGCTTGCCGAGCCGGAAATTCACTGATGGTGGTGGCGAAAAGTGGCATGACAAAATTCTCGCCGTGATACAAAGTCACGCGGCCCGTGAGTAGAAATTTAGACAGCGCTCCCGAAGGCGCAATGGATCGATTGCGAATCATGTCCGCCAGCGTGATCGACGGAAGCAGTTGGACAACGCGATCTGGTTCGCCTTGAAATGAATCCCTGAATCGAAACACCCAGCCGCGATCGCCTTCGCTTGGCTCAAGAGATCCAGGGACTTGAGTGAGGAACGCGCCTTCGGGCAACAACGGCGGACGTTGCGTAATTTTTAACGTGCTTGCTTGAGTCGCGATCGTGGAAGTTGCCGCGATTGGTGGCGCCGCGGTTGGCGCAACAACAGGCGTCGCCACTGGCGAAACCGATTGCGGCGCGAAAGTTGGCGCCTGTTGTGGCGGCGCGGTGGCGGGCTTTATGGCTTGTGCTTGCGCATGGGGCATCAGGGCTTGCGAAAAAATCGCCGCTCCTAAAATGATTCCAAAAGATTTACAAATTAAAGTGCTCATTGCGTTGACGCGACAGGCGTTCGGTGCAAGGATACGGTCTCGGCCGAGTACCCAAGTGGCCTAAGGGAACGGATTGCAAATCCGTGATTCGTGGGTTCAAATCCCACCTCGGCCTTTCACTGATTTCGAGCGAATTGCTTTGAATTAACGCATTCAAAGCCAGCATGATTGCGGCTGCAATTGCCCCGCAAAAAAGATTTTGCTCGCTCTTGGAATCAATCCTTGTATGAAGGACCCAGTGGATCCCAAATCAAATCAGCGCGATTGAAGTCCACGTTTTTTTCTTTTGATGGCTCGCTGCCGCCCGCAGGCGTGCAGGCCACTAGATTCTCGTACCAGTCCACGTGACCGTCGCCATATAGAAAGTGCCCGCCATTTCTATGACGCGCGGAGAATCGTTGCCAATCACCACGGTGGCGATTGAGTGGCTCACCATAATACGGATGCCAAAACTCTGGAGCCTTTCCATTTTTCGTGCCCGCTCCATTGAGCTCTTCTTGAGTTGTACGCATCTCCATCAGCACCACCGAAAGCGCGGGCTTCTTCATTTGACTTAATCGCATGCGCCGAGCGTCAATCCAATCGGAGGTGACGGCCGTTGTTTTAGGATCATATTTTTTCGCGGTGCTGCGCTCGTCCGTTGACGGAAGCGCGTCCATCTGCGCCTCGATGGTGTTGTTTAAATTTGAGTTTGGCACATAGCAAAAGAAAAATTTGGCCTTTGAGTTTGGAACAGTCCAACCCGTGAACACGCTCTGACCGCTGCTGTATCCCGAGGGAGTTTGCGCGGATGGATCGATGAAAATTGAACCACCACTCGGCGGCACTGGAATCGCGCCATCCAACGAAGCCATGTCCGCGTACGCCGGTTGATCCACATATGGCGGAACCGCATTTGCCCACCAACGCTGGCGATCAGCCAAATTACGCGGCATTTGATTGGCGTCTTTCTCGCCTTCCCACGGGAGCATTCCTTTGCGTTCAGTGGCGAAGTTGATAAATCCAATGCCCCATTGCTTCATGTTGTTTTGGCTCACCATTTCCTTGGCGCGCGTTCGCACGTGGTTCACCGTTGGAATAAGCAAGCCCAACAACAACGCGATGATGGCGACAACGATCAGCAATTCGATCAATGTGAATGCCGCACGCTGTTGACGCCGCGGTGTAATTTGAATTGAGTGTTGCGCGTGCATTAGTTGAATGAACCTAGAAGTGCTCCAAGATCAGCCGAGTCGGTGGCGCCGTCATGATTTAAATCCGTGGGGCACGGTCCCGATTGCGGGCACGGCCCAAACAATCCAAGCAATGTTCCGATGTCGGCGCTGTCCACGCCTCCGCTGTGATCAAAATCCGCTGGATCCCAAACCCGACACACGCCCTCGCCTAGCGCGGAGAAATTCTGCGAGATCACGGTTCCATCATCGGGACAATTGGCCCATTGATTTGGCGCGCCAAATGTGCTGAAGCGCGCTGTGTCATCAAAGTCGCTGACTTGCGAAATGTGAGTGGACGGGTCTTCTTCTAGGCGGCACACATCGTCCGTGCCAACGCTGCCTAGGAAATATCCCACGGAGCCTTCGCCAAATGGGCCGGCGACAATTGCGCCACTGGCGTCCTTGATAGATACCGCAAACTCGTCATTACTAGTGGAAAAGGAGCCAAATCCAGCGCCGATTTTGGTGCTGGTTGTTGTCGCAATAACGGATGAATCGTCACTCACGATATTCATCCAACGATCTCCGCCTGCAATGTCCACGGACAAATCTGTGTCCGCGCCACCATTGCTGGCGTTGTTCTCGATAATTGTGATGATGGTGCCCGATGGAATGCAAGACAGTTGGCTTGATTGTCCAAATGTGATCGTTCCAGAAGTGCCGCCAACAACAACTTGTTCCCACGCCAATGTCCAGCCGCGAAGATCGAGGCAATCAATCACCACCACAAACTCCATCCAGTTGCCGCCGTTGCCAAGCACGCGGCCAAAGTGCGTGTCCGCGGAGGCGCCTCCATTGGCGTCCACGTCAAAGGTGCCGCCATTTAAATATCCGGCGGATGTCACCGCGTTGTACTCATTTAAAAACATTGGCGTGCATGAAGCGCAGTCGGCAAGCGCCGGCGCGCGAAGCGTGGCAAAATCCTGATGGACTTTGCACGTAACAAAGATTGGATCTTTCCAAGAGTTGGGTGAACCAAATGAGGAGTTGTCGCCGTCGTCATACGAGGCGTTGGTGATGTCGGCGGTGGGTTGCGCTTCGAGTTTGCAAACCTCTGTGCTGCTCACGCCACTTCCTGCCCAGATCGGTCCGCCTTCGCCGCAGGCCGGAGTAACCAATATGTTGGCGGCGTTGCGGATTTCCATCAACCAATTGTTGTTTCCCACGCTGAAATTGCCTTGAACATCAAGGGTTTTGTTGGTGGTCGTTGTGAAGTATGTCGGATTATTAAACGTGTGGGCGTTGATCCACCAATCGCCATTGCATGGATCAAATGTGAAGTCATCGTTCTTGGCGCCAGCGGTGTTGGACGCGTCAAACTCGCAGACTGTGATAATTGTTCCCGCGCGCAAATTGCTCCATACGGCGTTGTTGGAGAACGTGACAATTCCTTGCTCAACCGCGCCGTTGCCATACCAAAGATCTGTTCCGTTGGTGGCCGTATTTAAAGCTTCTGCCCATCGCAATTTCCAACCGCGGACATCGAGATGATCTTGCGTGACAATCAACTCAATCCAGTTGCCGCCATTGCCAAGCACGCGACCAAAATATGAATCAACACCCTTGTCCGGATCACCAATCACTTCCGTGAGATACTTGGCGGATCCAACCGCGTTGTACTCGTTCATAATCAGTCCACCAGCCATCACCTGACTTGCAAATAGTGCCGACAAAGACAGGGCGATTACATTGTCGAACGACTTCTTTACGTCTTGCATGTTGTTTCCTTTTGATGGCGATGAAATTCGTTTATGTATGAACGTTGAATCATTGTGCATCAGAAAACAACCCGTTCCATTTAGGTTTGGTCAGGAAAATATTTGGTTTGTATTTAGATATGGTTTAGGCGAATTGCGCGCCCAAGCAATAAGCGCCGCTTAGTTGAACGCGCCAAGCACCAAACCAACATCCGCGGAATCCACAACAAGGTCTCCATTGAGATCGGAAAGGCAAGGAACGCCTGCAAGACAATCACCGTAATCCGAAAGAACGAAGCCCAAATCACTGCTATTCACAAAACCATCGCCGCTGATATCGCCGAACACGCCCGAGCCCACAATAATGCTGAGGTTGACGGTGACAGGATGATTTGTGGCGCCAAGAAGATCCTCGTCGCTTGTGATCACGGTCGCAACCGCGGCATACGTTCCTGCGGCCACTCCATTGCTATTGAAGGCAAACCGAAGCGTGCGCGTGCCTGTGGTCAAGCCGGTGCCCAACCCTGACGTCATGGACATACGGCTTGCGGCGGTGCCCGTGAACGAAACACTGTCAACATCAAGCTTGGCTTGGTTGCCGTCGTACAAATAATTGCTCAAGCCGGCATCCACCGTGACGGAGCCAAGGTTGGGTTGTGTATTCAAAGGCAAACTCACGCTGTCCACATCCGTGACTGAATTGAGTGTTGGATTGCTAGCGCGAATCACTTGCGCGGAAACAGGCAAGGCGATGGATGGACTTTCCACGCCCTCGTTTGTGCTTGTGACATTCACTGAGCCAGTGACGGTTCCAACAACCGAGGTGGTGAGCGTGACAAATTTGCTGATTGAACTTGGCACAAGTGGAGCGGTTCCGCTTGCGGTTCCACTGACACTGCCGGTGCATGCCACGTCAAACAACAATGGATCAACGCCTGTGCTTGAAAAATACGGCGCGGCATTTTGCACTTTTACTTCGATCGAAGCCAGCGCGCTTTTAATCACGCGGGTTGGCGCGTTGATCAGCGACGCCGACATTTTGGCTGGCACTTGAAACTCCATCAGTTGCGCAATGTGGTCGCTGGCCATGCCCAAGTTGTCCGCCAAAATGTTGGAACGAGTGATATCTGGGGAGTAATACGTGTTATTTCCTGCGTTGATGTCGATGTTGTAGTGGGCGCCATCATTACCAGGCACGCGCATGGTGCTGGTCATGGCGGAAATGCCTTTGCCATCGGCTGCGCCAAGACTTGGCACAATAAAATCAAATCGATCGTTCAAACCGCCGCCAACCATGCCGTTGTAACCAACAATCATTGGCGCTTGTGTTTGCTTCCATGAATTCGAGGTGCCAGTCCAATTTCCAGTTCCATAAGGATCAACGCCTTTACCATTGCCTGCGGCGATTAAAGCGACGTATCCAGTTTCAGTGTTGTTGTAAAAATTAAAATCACCGGTGTAGATGCATGGAACGCCAACCCCTAGAGCGTCGGCGTTGGCGCGAATGGCCACCATGCCTGTGCGGCGAGTCTCCTCATTGGCGCTGCCCGTGCTGGCTTTCAAATGCGCGCCGTACACATAAAAATTTGACAAGGCAGATGTGTAACCCTTGATTTGCATTTGCCAACGATCACAGTAGCGGCTTGCGCCCGAGAAAATATCCGCGTGACCGCTTGTGATTTCAGTGAGCGTGTCAGAACGATAAAACATTGCTTGCGCGCCAGAGGCGGAAGTTTCTCCACTGGCGGAGGTGTATGTTCCAGCCGTGTATGTCACGCCAACGGGCGCAGCCGCGTTGACCGCGGCAATAATTTTTGGCCAAGCAGTGTTGTTGACTTCGTTGAAAAGAAAAATATCAACCGGTTGCGCCCAACCCATTTTGTTGTCGGCATGCATGGCCGCAAGAACCGCTTTGATAGCCGCATCATCACCTTGATATCCGGCGATGTTGTAATGCATTACTCGAAGTTGGGCGGACGCCGAAGCGGTCCAGCCAAGAACGATAAATATCACCACCATCATTTGGGTCTTCAGCATGTCGTAAGAATACCCCCGCAAGTCGCTATGTCCAAGAATCTTTCGCAGGAATGCGAAAATTTGCAATATGAAAGTCCGTATATCATCCAAATCCGCCAATTCTGGCATTCAGATCTTGTTCAACATTTCATCACTTTCAGTGAGGACCATTTCATGAAACAACTCCTTGTTCTTGCGTCACTTCTTTTGGTCGCCACCACCGCTTCGGCGCAACAAGTGGACGTGCAGGAATTCACGCTACCCAACGGCATGAAATTTCTTTTAATTCCGCGCACCGATCAACCCAATGTGATCGCCGCGGGTTGGCTCGCCAAAGTCGGCTCGGTGAATGAGCGACCTGGCATCACTGGCATCAGCCACTTCTTTGAGCACATGATGTTTAAGGGAACCAACACCATTGGCACGCTCGATCCACAGAAGGACGCCGAATACCGCGCGCAACAGAAGGCGCTGCGCAATCAAATTAATCAGATGGCGTGGACCACGCAGTACACCCGTTTTTTCAAGGGCGAAATTAATGATCCGTGGAATTCAGACAACGACACGCCGGAGTTGAAGGACTTGCGCGCGCAACTAAAGAAGGTCATGGATCAGCAACAAGGCCGATCATCGGCCGATGCGATTTCCAAATTGAAGAAGGATTTGGCCGCGGTGCCCAAGACCGACGCCGGCAAAGCGCAAGGCGATGACATTCAAAAACAAATCTCCAAGTTGGAGCTTGAGCAATCCGCGC
>CANKBX010000022.1 GCA_947480055.1 Planctomycetaceae bacterium | reverse complement strand
GTTGGCTTGGTGGTGCAGGCCGTCACGCTTAAGGCGCTGAGCGATTGGGTTATGAAAAATCTGGATCGCAACATGAGCGCCAGCATTCGCTCCGCTTTCGCCAACGAGTACGCGGCGTGCGTGATCGACATTGCACCCAGCCCGCTTTCGCCCTCCGCGCGCCCGGCTCCCACCGCGGCGCAACTTAAACTTTTCGCCAATGAGGCGAACAAACGCTACGGTGAATTGCGGGATGTTTCGTTTGTAAGTCAAGTGGGCGATGGAGGCATGTTGAACGTGGCCATGACCTCCGCCATCACGCTTCGATTTGAGCGAAAAGACGCCACAGGAAGCGCGGTTTTTCAATTGGTTCCACAAAATGCGCAATGGATTCCAGCCGCGCGCCTGATTGAGCTCACCGTGGATGACGCAAAGTTGGGCGACTTGGTTCTGGCCCCCGCGGCGCCGGCAACACAATCAACCAACGATCCAAGCCCGCCCGTTTCCGCCAAGCCATAAATATGAGTGTCGCAACAATGCGTAGCATTTGATTTGGAAATTCCAATACATCAATCCAAACAACACACAAAGCAAGCAACACCACAGAGATGAACGACCAACCGATTGTAGACAGTGATCAATCCGCCGCACCCGCGCGTTCGTGGAATCGAACCGCGGTTCTTGCCGCCATGTTCTGCATTCCATTTTTCTGTCCGCCCATGACATTGATTGGCGCGGGCGCGGGCGCTTTCGCTCTGCGCAGCCTGAAAAAAAATCCCGACACCAAAGGCGCGTGGCTTGCATGGACGGCTCTTTCATTTGGAGTGGTCTGCACCATTTTGGCGTCATGGATGTTTTGGATCTCTGGCCTCCGCACTATCGTGCTTGGTCCATCGCTCGCGCTGGCTCCATTGTTTGCCAACGACACACAAGGCATGCAGAGGGAATGGGACGGTCCCGCCGCCGCTCTCACACAGGAGCAACTTGCGCAGTTCACCACGTTCGTGAGCGATCGCTATGGGAAATACCTTTCCGCGCATATCAGTGAACAGCGCGCCACGCCGTTGGAACAATCTTGGAAGCGATCGATGGTGGTGATTCCGATCACGATTGTTTTTTCGTCCGGACCAATTGAGGCGGACTTGGGCCTTGAACGCTTCAATCAAAAAACAGGCAAAAGCAGCATGATTTGGCGTTCTTTACGAATTTTAGACGCGGCCAACGCGGACGTGTTGTTTCCTGAAGGCGAACCCGCCCCACCGGCTTTGGAAACCCACAAGCTCGGGGAAATTCCAGCGCCTCAATCAAGCGGCGGCGCCAACACCACCACGGCGCCCGCCAAGGCACAACAGACTCCGTGAGTGGCGCGCAACATCTCGCATGCTTGGCGTGAGCCGTGTTGAATGCATCATCTTGGTAGCCTGAGACCCATGGCAAACGTGATTGAAATTCGCAATTTGGTTCGACGCTTTGGTCCCCAAACCGTGCTTGACGGAATTAATTTGGATATTGCCGAAGGCGAGACCATGGTGATCATGGGCGGCTCTGGTTGCGGCAAGAGCACGCTGCTGCGACATTTGATTGGAAGTTTGCAACCCAGCGAGGGCTCCATCAAAATTTTTGGCGAGGAGATTGCCACCGTTGGCGAGGCGGGCTTGGACGCCGTGCGAAAAAAGTTTGGAATTCTTTTCCAATCAGGTGCGCTGTTCAACAGCATGAGCATCGCCGACAATATCGCGCTGCCGCTGCGCGAGCACACAACGTTGGACTCGCACATTATTGAAATTCAAGTGATGATTAAATTGGAGTTGGTTGGACTGCGCGAGCACGCCAATAAATTTCCGTCGCAAATTTCCGGCGGCATGAAAAAGCGCGCGGGCTTGGCGCGCGCCTTGGCGCTTGATCCCCGGATTCTTTTTTATGACGAGCCCAGCGCGGGTCTAGATCCCGTCACCAGCGCGGAAATTGATCAACTCATGCTTGATCTCACGCGCAAACTTGGCGTGACTAGCGTGGTGGTGACCCATGAAATGGACAGCGCATTCACCATCGCGGACCGCATGACAATGCTGGACAAAGGCCGCGCCTTGATGATTGACACGCGTCAGGCGTTTGACGCGTTGCGTAAAACTTCAGTGGAAGACGCGGTGAACTTGAACGAAAAAGACCGCTTAATCCGCCAGTTTTTACGCGGCGACGCGCAAGGACCGCTGACGGAACGCAAGGCGGCCACCAATTATGCGGAAGAGTTGCTGCAACTGGGTCAAAACCACCTCTAGATGTCGTGATCACCCCGCGACCAATGACTTCGCCGCACATGACTTCATCCAACTCTCTTCGTGATGAATTCAATATCCAAGACAAACGCTGTCTCGTCATGGGTCTTGGCGCGTTTGGCGGCGGTATTGGCGCCACGCAATGGTTGGCGCAACATGGCGCCAAAGAAATTTTGGTGACCGATTTAGCGCCCGCGGAAAAGTTGACAAAATCCATCGCCACAATTTCCCCGCTGATTGAATCCGGCGTGGTTCGCTTGCGCCTTGGCGGACACGATCTTGCAGATTTTAAAAATGCGCAAGTGGTTGTCGCCAACCCCGCGGTGGCAAAGCCATGGACCAATCCATATTTGTTGGCGGCGCGCGAATCTGGAGCGACCGTGACAACCGAATTGCGGTTGGCATTGCAACATGTTCCCGCGCAACGAGTGATCGCCGTCACGGGCAGTTCTGGCAAGAGCACCACCGCCGCGCTGATCCACGCGGCGCTGAACGGATTCAACGGCCACCGCGCCCATTTCGCTGGCAACATTGGCGGCAGTTTGCTTCAGAATTGCCCAAAAATTGGGCAAAATGAGTGGCTGGTGCTTGAACTCTCCAGCTTCATGTTGTGGTGGCTTGGACCCGATTCAGGAAATCCACATTGGAGCGCGAGAATCGGCGTGCTCACCAATCTCTCTGACAACCATTTGGATTGGCATGGCAATGCCGCGCACTACAGCGCAAGCAAATCGGTGATTCGGAATCAATCCGCGGCCGATCAAATATTTCTTTCACGCTTTGAAATTGAATCACCAACCCAAGCCGCGACATGGGCCGCGTTGCCCGCTGGAGATTGGTGGCGCAACGTCACACTGAATCCACAGTTGGAGCAAAGTTTGCCGCTCTTTGAATCCATGCAACTCATTGGTCAGCACAATAAACACAACGCGCTCTTGGCGTTGCACGCTTGCGTCGGCGCGCTACAAAGCGACAACTCCAGCATTGACGTGGCGGCAACCACAAACGCCTTGGTGAAAAAAATGAATCTCTTCACGGGCTTGCCACATCGACTTTCATTGGCCCACCACAGCGACAGCGTGCGTTGGATTAATGACAGCAAAGCCACCACTCCCGCGGCCACATTGTTCGCGGTGAATAGTTTTCCAGATGCCAGCAAAATTCATCTCATCGTTGGCGGGGTGAGCAAGGGAGCGGATCTCACCGAACTTGCGGCGCTCACGCCACGCCTTGCGGGCCTGTACTCCATTGGAACCGCCGCGGCAGATTTAGCAGTGAATGGCGGCACAAATTGCCAAACATTGGAAAATGCGATTCAAATCATTCGCGGTAAAATTCGCCCCGGCCACGTGGTATTGCTTTCACCAGGGTGCGCCAGTTGGGATCAGTTTCAAAATTACGAGGCGCGCGGAAATCGCTTCGCAGAATTGTCGATTGTCCGCTAAAGTATGAATCGCATGAATCATTTCCGATCAACATTGTTCATTGCGTCGGTGGTCACGCTTGCAAGCTGCTACTCCCCCGATGGAGGATTTATGCCTTCCTCGGGCCGCGGCTACACATACATCTCCACCAGCATGCAGCCGCTCACGGTTTCCGTGACCGATGTTCGAACCGAGGAAAAATTCTTCGTGATGGAAATTCCTCCAGAGCAGCAACTCACCTTCAACTTTCTTGAGGGCGGCGGTGACGATCCCGTCTACACGCCAGACCGAATGGTGTACGCGGTCTGGGCTGCTGGAACGCAAAATGGAAAGTTGGACAATCAATTGACATGTCCGCCCGCAAGCGCGCGGCGCATTGATATTGATATTCGCAAGGGTCCAATTTGGCCGGAGCCCAATGCCGCGGTTCGTTTGCGCACTGATCAAGCCGCTGATCGGCCTGCGTCCGCCACCCCTCAAGGCGGCAAAATTCCCACAAAAACCTCCCCCAACTCCGACAATTAAAGTGATTCGAGTTGGACACGGCTACGACCTGCATCGACTTGAACCGCTCACTCCATTGGGTCAAGGCAAACCATTTATTCTTGGCGGCATTCGTATCGAACATGATCGCGGTCCCGTTGGCCACTCCGATGGAGACTCGTTGCTTCACGCAATCACGGACGCAATTCTTGGCGCGCTTGCGTTGCCAGACATTGGGCAACTTTTTCCTGACACAGATCCGCAATGGGCAGGCAAGGACAGTTCGCATTTCTTGCGCGCCGCGTTGACAATGATGCGCGAGAAAAAATTTCAACTTTCAAATTTGGACGCCACCGTGATTTGCGAGCGCCCAAAGATTGGTCCCGTGAAGGACAAAATCAGATATCACCTGGCGCAACTTCTAGGTTGCGATGCCAGCCAGATCAATGTGAAGGGCAAGACCCACGAAAGCGTGGATGCTGTAGGCGAAGGGCGCGCAATTGAAGTTCATTGCGTGGCGCTGTTAAAGAGTATTTACGAAACTAAATCTTTAAGAAAGAAAATTTTGCGAAAATTTTTAGAGATTGAATAATAGCTTTGTAGTTACACTCTTCGTATGAGAGCAGTCATCACCGGTCAAGTTGGAATGGACAAAAAACCTTACCTGAAGGCGGTTCAAAAACTTGCCGGGGAGCGTGGCGAAACCCTGGAAGTATTTCATGTGGGCGACCTCATGTACGCGGAAGCCGCCGATGTGAAACCTGGTCGCATTCTTGATTTGCCTCTCAGCCGCTTGGCCAGCCTGCGCCGCTCGGCATTCAAGGACATCATCAGTCAAGTTTCTCCGGCGGATCAACATCCAAACATCATCGTGAACACGCACGCCACTTTCCGTTGGCGCCATGGACTTTTCGCGGCGTGCGATTTTGATCTTCTCAAGCGCTTGCAGCCCGACATGTTCATCTGCATGGTGGACAATGTTGAAGTGGTGCACGCGCGCCTTCACGCCGACCACGTGCTTGACGCCACGCTGAAAGATTGCATGGTGTGGCGCGAGGAGGAAATTCTGGCCAGCGAGTTGATGGCGCAGGCGCTTGGGTGCGCCGGCGGTTTTTATATTCTCAGCCGCGGCCGCCAAGTCGACACCACTGAAACCGCGTATCGCATGATCAATCGCCCGGAGATGCGCAAGGTGTATCCAAGTTTCCCCATGAGCCATGTGGTGGACATGCCGGATGTGCTTGCGGAGATCGACCACTTCCGCGCCGAGTTGGCCAAGCATTTCATCTCATTCGATCCAGGCGACGTGGATGAGAAGTTGCTTCTGGAAAACGCGCTGGCCGCGGCGCGCGACGGAAAAGATTTCATCACCGTTGCGGCGCACACATTTGGCGCCCGCAAAGGTTCGCCGGAACTTCGCCTTGCCGTGCGCGATGTGCTTGATATTGCCGGCGATGTGGACGGACAAATTTATATGCGCGACTTCCGCTTGATTGATCAAAGCGACATGATCGTGAGCTTGGTGCCGGAACTTCCAGGCGGAATTCCCGGGCTTTCCAGCGGCGTGGAGCGTGAATTGCAACACGCCTTTGAGCACGCCAAAGAGGTTTATGTGGTCTGGAAACCAAAAAAATCTCCAAGTCCGTTTATTTCTGAAACCGCCACCAAGGTGTTCCGAAGTGTTCCTGAAGCCTTGGCCTATTTCGAGGCCAAAGGAATGTTCGCCACGCAAAATTTGTTCGGGCACTAATTTGTCCTTTACAAATTCGATTCACGATTGACCCAACTTTGAGGCAGATGTACGCCGCAGAAAGTCTCAGAAATTCTATGAACTCAACCACAATGTTTGGATTCGGTGAAGATTGTGTTGCGACAGCGCCAACACCTATGGCTTATAGATTCACGCGCGCAACTACGCGCGCGCGCCGCGCGGGCTTCACCTTGATCGAACTTCTAGTGGTGATCGCAATCTTGGCTCTGATTATTTCGCTGGTCCTAGTTGGAGTGGGCCGAGCCATGCAATCCAGCCGCGCCACCATGTGCCGGGGAAATTTGCGCAGCATTGGAATCGCCGTCAACACATACAGCGAATCAAACAAGGGCCACTTTCCAAGTCCGCGCACCAGCACTCCGCCAGGCTGGGCGAGTTTAAAATTGGATCTGAATGATCCAGCATCTTCAGTGCGAGAGGATGCCAGCAACTCCTACATTGGCTGGGTTCGAACTGAAACTACTTCCAGTCCAGCCTTCAATTCAATCGGCGGCTCTGGCTCTGATCAATATGAAACACTGCTGGCATTGGAAAGTGGCAGCCTTTACACATACATAGGCGATTCAAGCGCCTACAAGAGTCCGCAAGATCCAACTGATCGCTTGAGAAGTTACTCATTGAGTTCATTTATTGGAGTCTTGTATTGCGATGACGAAAACGATAGCGATGGCCTGGCCAAAAATTATTCCTTTGACACTCGCACTGTTGCACGAATTGAAAAGCCCGCGGAAACGTTGCTGGCTTTGCCAGAACAGGATCCAACCAAAGGTCCGCGCGGCTGGAATGTAAATGGCTTTCGCGGCAACCCCGCAGTCACGGTTGTTACAAACGGAAGTGCGCCAGTCACATACTCAAACGCAAAGTGGTATGACGCCCCCGCGGTCTGGAATCCAGGCTCCATCAATATGGCCCATGTGGATGGCAGCGTGGACAGTTATGAAATTCAAAGCCCCGACATGAAAGAAGGCGAGCTACAAAAAAATTGGACTTCGGGATCTGGCTATGTGGATCCAGATGGGGACACATATATGGATCTCAACAACATCAAGAAGATGTTGCTGCCGGGAAAAATAAAGTAACGTCCCCATAATCCGCGCTTGATTGGTTGAAGCGCCCGCGTGTTCCGAAATTGTGAAATCTGTCACTATTCACTTGCATCATTTATGTTTCGGCGCATACTGTTGCACACACGCCTTTGTTTAAGAAAGACCGCGCTCTTAATGAAATCCGGTACGTCTTTGATTGCAGCAACTTGTGCCGCCATGATGGCGACAAGTTTTTGCGTTTCCACCGCAAGCGCCACCCAACTTGTGGCCTCCACGCGCCCTGGTATTGGCGCAATTCCATACAACGTTGGATTGTCCACCAAGGGCGTCACATTTCGAACTTGGGCGCCCAATGCGCAAGCCGTCAGCGTGGCTGGCAGTTGGAACTTTTACAGCAACACATCCCATCAACTTGCAAACGAAGGCAACGGATTTTGGTCTGGAGATGTGCCCAATGTGGGCACCGCGGTGCAATACAAATTCGCGGTGAAGTACAACAACGTCTACACGCAGAAAAACGATCCGCGCGCGCGCGATCTCACCAACAGCGTTGGCTACAGCGTGGTGTACGACCCAAATTCATACGCGTGGACCAACAGTAATTTTCAAATCGAAAATTGGAATAAGCTTGTCGTGTATGAAATGCACATCGGCGCGTTCTGGGTTCCAGATGGCTCAGCGCCCGGAACATTCACCGACGCCATTTCAAAGTTGGACTACCTTCAATCACTCGGCGTGAATTGCGTGGACCTGCTTCCCATGGCGGAATTTCCCGGCGACATTTCGTGGGGCTACAACCCCAGCTATCCATTTGCCGTTGAAAGCGCTTATGGAACACCCAATGACTTGAAACATTTTGTTGATGAATGCCACATGCGCGGAATCGCCGTGGTGAATGACGTGGTCTTCAACCATCTTGGTCCCAACGACATGGACATGTGGAAATTTGATGGATACAGCCAGAACAATTTGGGCGGTATTTTCTTTTACAACGACACCACGCGCGCAACAACTCCATGGGGCAACACGCGCATGGATTATTCGCGCGCCGAAGTTCGCCAATACATTCGCGACAACGCCATGATGTGGCTGGATGAATTCCGCATGGACGGTCTGCGCTGGGACGGAACCAAATACATTCGCCGCACCGATCAATTTGGCGTGGATATCCCTGAAGGTTGGAGCCTGTTGCAATGGTGCAATGATCAAATTGACGCTCAATTTCCAGGCAAAATCTCCATTGCCGAGGATTTTGACGACAACGACTGGATCACCAAATCCACCGGCGCGGGTGGCGCTGGATTCGACAGTCAATGGGATTGGGTTGTGCACAGTATTCGAGGCGTGATTGAAGCGACCAGCGATTCGTCCCGCAGCATGGCCACGCTTCGGGACGACATTTTGCAAAATTATAATGGCTCGCATACTCAACGCGTGATCTACACGGAAAGCCACGACGAAGTGGCCAATGGAAAAACCCGCGCCCCTTCTGCCATTAGTCCAAGTGCTCCAGGAAATTGGTACGCCCGTAAACGTAGCACGCTTGGCGCTGCGGTGATTATGTTCAGCCCCGGTATTCCCATGTTGTTCATGGGCCAGGAATTTCTAGAAGACGGCTACTTCGACGCCAACGATCCACTTGATTGGACCAAGGCCACAACCTATTCCGGCATTGTGAACTTGTACCGCGACATGATTTCGCTTCGACGAAACCTTAACGGCGAAACCAAGGGGCTGACCGGCGCCAACACGAACGTATTTCATCTCAACGACTGGAATAAAGTGATTGGTTGGCATCGCTGGGAAAATGGCGGCGGCGGCGATGATGTTGTGATCATCGCCAACTTTGGCGCGTGGCCGCTGCAAAATTATCGTGTGGGCATGCCTCGTAGCGGAACGTGGCACTGCCGCATGAACAGCGATTGGAACGGTTACTCAAGCGATTATCTCAACACACTATGTGTGGACGTGAACGCCAATGGAAGTGCGTATGACGGTTTGGGGCAAAGCGCCACGATGAATATTGGCGCCTACTCGTTTGTGGTGTTTAGCCAGGACGGCGCTTCCATTGGCAACCCCGCGGACCTTGACTCAAATTGCATTGTGGACTCCGCCGATCTTGGCATGTGCCTTGGAAACTTTGGAAACAGCGGCATTGGCGATGTGAACGGCGATAGCGTTGTCGATTCTTCGGATATTGGTTCTTTGTTAGGCGAGATGGGATGGACCTGCCCTTTGGTTGCGCCCGCGGAAACCTGTGTTAAAAATCATGACATAAACATGCAAGCGCTTCCATTGCAAACACTTAGCGATCCAAATTTGTCTGTCCCAGACTTCGGAATTGATGAATTTCAACTGGATCAATAGGGTCAATAACTGCAAATAAATCGCAGTTTTTTATTTAATTTAAATTACGGATATTCGATTATTTCATTTGCAATTCACTTTGGTTGTGTCAAATTATCAGCAGTTGGAGAGAGGGTAAAAGGACGTTAAGCCGCGCGTTTATCAGCGGCGTTTGTGGAGTTTTACCCGTATGAACAAATTTACAATGGCGTCCACTGTTGCTTGCCTTTTCGCAAGCTCTGCATTTGCAACCGTGTACAGCGACGCCACCTTCGACCTCTTTGACAATGGCTTTGGAAATCTTGATATCGCCAGCGTGGGTGTGTCCAACACCGCGACCGACATCACCTTTGCGGTGACAACACGCGACTTCTCCAACTGGACGAAGTACATGATTTTTATTAATACTCAGTCTGTTGGTGGAACAAGTTCAAACGCATGGTCTCGCCCTGTCGAACTGTCTGGCGCTGCGATTGAATATTTTGCGGGTGCTTGGGTTGATGCTGGAAGCAATAACACACAACTTGTGAAGTTTGACAACGGCAGCAGCAGTTGGGATTGGAGCAATTATTTAACGCTTTCTAATTCCGTCAGCGACAAAACCGTTTCATTCACGTTCTCATTGGCCTCGCTCAATTTGAGCGCTGGCAACCAATTCACATTTGATGTTGCGACAAGTGGCGGCGGTAGCAGTGATCCTGGAGTTGATCACTTGAGTCGCAACGACCCAGCGACACCAGGTTGGAGCACTCCCAGCACAGCTGGTGTCTTCCTGAGTTACACGGTGACTGCGGTTCCAGCCCCAGGCGCCATCGCCTTGATTGGTCTTGCTGGTCTTGTTGGCAAACGCCGACGTTCTTAAGTCTTTTCTGTGTGGTTTTAAGCCACACATGTACGCATTACGGGTTTGGAGTGAATTTAAAGAAACCCCGCTGTCAAAGGCGGGGTTTCTGTTTTTTACTATTTCAGTTTCAAACTTTCCAGCGCGGGGACATAGGCCTTCTCCAAATATTCAGCCACCATGCGGTGGGTGTTGAAACGGCTTGGCACGGTCGCCGCGCTGCGAATGCTGCGCTTCATCCATCGTTGCGGAACACCACTCGCATCGCGATCGAAGAAATCTGGAACCACTTCTTTTTCTAGAAGCTCGTACAAACTTTCTGAATCGATGTGGTCTTGCGCCTCGCGGTCGGTGCCTTCGCGGCCGTCGCCGATGGCCCAGCCATTGGTGCCGTCGTAACTCTCCGGCCACCAACCATCCAGAATGCTTAAATTAATTCCGCCATGCATTGGCGGCTTCATGCCACTTGTTCCACTTGCCTCATATGGGCGCATTGGATTGTTCAGCCACACATCGCAACCGCTCACAAGCATTCGGCCAACGTGCATGTCGTACTCCTCCAGCAGAACCACGCGTCCCTCAAAGCCAGACTCGCGCGCCCAGTGGTGCACTTCGGCGGCGTAGGCCTGCCCGTCCTTGTCGCGCGGATGCGCTTTGCCTGCGAACACAATTTGCACGGGACGCTTGCTGTCACCAAGAATTGCGCGCAGGCGATCGGCTTGGCGGAAAATAAGCGGCGCGCGTTTATATGTGGCAAAGCGGCGCGCGAAACCGATCGTGAGCGCTTGCGGATTGAACGCGGCAAGCGCGCGCATTGAAGAATCTGGCGCGTCGCCGCGTCGCATGGCTTGCATAACAAGACGCTCGCGCACAAAGTGAACCAGGCGATTTCGCAGGGTATTTCGCAGGTTCCACAGCGCCGCCGGGTCCACGGTTTCCACTTTAGCCCATGGGTCGTCGCCTGTTTCAACGCGATCAAGATCCAAGCCAATGTGCTGCTTCCAAAATGTTTCAGCTTCGGGCGCCAGCCACGTGCGCGCGTGCACGCCGTTGGTGACATGGCCAATTGGAACGAGCGCGGCGTCGTTGACGCCAAAAACATTTTGCCACATTTCGCGGCTCACTCGTCCATGCAACGCGGCGACACCGTTGACATGTTGCGCGGTGCGCAGCGCCAACACGGTCATGCAGAATGTGGCCTTGGGGTCGTTGGGTTGCTCCAAACCCATTTCAAGAAATGCGCGGCGCGCCAGGCCAGCGCGCTTCCAACAGTTTGACAACAAGTCGGCCACTTCATCGGCGTTGTAGCGATCGTGACCTGCGGGCACTGGAGTGTGCGTGGTGAACACCGTGCTGGCGCGGACATGATCAATGGCTTTGTCGATGGACTTTCCATGCTCAACCAAATTCGCAAGGCGAGCAACAGAGGCAAACGCGGCGTGTCCTTCATTCAAGTGGTAGACAGTTGGCTCAAGCCGCAACGCTTGCAGCGCCATGACTCCGCCAACGCCAAGCAACACTTGTTGACGCAGACGAAGCTCCGGCTCGCCTTTATACAAGCCTTCGGTCAACCTGCGGTCGCGCCGTTTATTGGCTTTCAAATCCGTGTCAAGCAAAACAATCTTCACGCGCCCCACTTGCATGGACCAAATTTTGGCGCGAACTTTTCGTGCGCCAATCGGCACGCGAATGATGGTTTTCTCGTCGGTCAAAGGCATGGTGGACGTGGCCCAATGTGGCTCAATCACGCGAGTGGAACCGTCGGCGCGAAATTGTTGCAAGTAATAACCGCGCTGATACAGCAGGCCAACGCCGGTGATGGGCACGCCCAAATCGCTGGCGCTTTTCATATGGTCGCCAGCCAATACGCCAAGTCCGCCTGAATACTGCTGCAAACTTTCGTGAATGGCGAACTCGCTGCAGAAGTACGCCACATGCAGCGCGGAACTTCCCGCGGGCGCGGAACGTTCAAACCAAGGCTCGGTTGCGTGATATGTTTTTTGCGCGTCGCGCGCGGCGCGAATTAAATTCACAAAGTCAGGTTCTTGGCAGCGCGTGGCGAACATGGCGTGATCCATACGCGCCAAGACTGTCAGTGGATTGTGTCCGGAAGCTTCCCATGTAAATGGATCAATCGCGGCGAATGGGCGGCGCGCGATTTCATTCCACGACCACCACAGATCAGCGGCGATGTTGCGCAGGTCGCGCTCCAAGCTTTCAATCGCTTTCGCATCTTTGGGCTTGAACTCCAAATTCTTGGCGACAAATTTTTTCCTGGTGGGCGTGACCGTGGCTTTGGAAAGACTTGCCTTTTGCTTGGTGAATGGAATATCGGAGTTGGCCATATCCGTTGACAATCGTCGAAATGTCTTCGCGGCGCAAGCCATGTCAGGTGATTTTTTACCGCGTTGGCGCAATTGATTCGCGCGAGATATCTGTTGCTTAGGCAGTCGTTATTCGCGGACCACATTGGCGGAATTTTTGCGCTTGCGTGAAGATTGGATTCACCCACAATCCACAGCCACATTGCGCTGATTTATCATGGCTTTGCCGCTTCATGCTTGGGCTTGAAACGCCCGCAATCCACAGCCAAGGCGCGCAAAGATTTGGCAATTTGCGGCGTCAGCGCGTGGGGCTGTAGCCGCCAAGACCAGTTGCCGTGGGACACACCGGGAACATTCATTCTGTCGCGGCGCGCCAAACCTAAGACGTCTTGCGCGGCGATGATCGCCGTGTTGGAGGGACTGGCATATGCCAAGCGAATCATGGCTTGCTCGGGACACTTTGGATTGGCGCCGGATATTTCTGTGAAGCGAACACGGGCAGCGCGTGGAAGCCCCTTCCACCAACCGCGTGTGGTGTCATTGTCATGCGTGCCTGGATACACCACGCAGTGCGCTGGATGCCGATGCGGCAAGTCGTTGGAGTTTGCTGCATAGAAAGCATTGTGCAAAAGTTTCATGCCTGGCAAGTTGAAATCATCGCGTAACTTTTCAACAGCTGGCGTGAGCGCTCCAAGATCCTCCGCGATGAGCGGAAGTGTTCCCAATTTTTTTTGTATGGCCGTGAGCAATTCGCGACCAGGAGTTGGCCGCCATACACCGTGCCGAGCTGTTTTCGCCGCGCCAGGAATTTCATACGCGTGCTTCAAACCAACAAAGTGATCGATGCGAAGCGCGTCGAATCTTTCCAAGGCAATCTTCACGCGGCTTATCCACCACGCAAAGTTGTCGCGCTTGTGCGTGGCCCATCGATAATGCGGGTGCTCCCAGAGTTGTCCATTCTTTGAAAAAAAATCTGGCGGAACGCCGGTGACCACGTCGGGTCTGCCTTTGGCGTTCAGTCGAAACAAGTCGGGACGGTCGCGCACATCGGCGGAATCCAAACTGACAAAAATCGGAAGGTCGCCAATCAAATGCACGCCAATTTTGTGGCAATGAGCGCGTAGTTGACCCCACTGCTTGGCCAATTGAAACTGCAAAAAAGCATGCAAAAGCGGGTCATTTCCATCTTGGGCGGCGAAGTCGCACCATCCGTTGAGCCACGACGAGTTGAGGCGCAAAAATTTCTGGAAGTCGCCGCGGCGCATGCCTCCATCGGCCACAAAGTTGGCGAAGGCTTGGTGAAAGCGCGGCCACTTGAACGCGCGCGCCTTGGCGTAATTTGTTTTTCCATGAGCAAGTTCGCTCGGAGCGCGCAATGCGCTTGGAGCGATCAGTTTTTCACGCGCCAAAATTTCCAAGCTAAGAAAGAGTGGCTCAATGGCGAAACTACTGGTGGCGGAATATGGCGAGTCGCCTTTGCCCACTGGACCAATAGGCAACATTTGCCACAACGTGGAACCAGAAGCCGCGATCCAGTTGGCCACTTGAAACGCGCCTGGACCAAGGTCGCCAATGCCATGCGTACCGGGCACGCTACTCAGATGAACAAGCAAACCCGCGCGGCGCTGATTAAATATGCAAGTGGTCACAAGACGATCCTTTGCGCATTGATGACGCGCGGCACATGCGCATGATGGATAAGGCCGACGCGTTGGATATGGCGGTGAATAGTTGACGCATTAATTTATAGGAGTGGGTCGAACCCACACGCGCCCCGATGAGCCCGCTATGGAAATGTTTGGAAATGTCGCTTTCTCCGCTGAAGAACCAAAGACAAGTTTCCACCTGCCGCCGGTTTGCTCGTTCAATTGCTCGGGCAACACAATGTCGGCGGCTTGATCGCCTGCGTTGAGCGCCACCAACACTTGCTCGCTCTTGTCGGCGCGCAGGAACACCCACACATCTTTGGCGTCATCAATTAGAACGGTTTGAAACGAACCAGTTCGCAGCGCCGCATGGGAATTTCGCAGGGCTGTTGCGCCTTGGTAAAAATCCAGTTGGTCTTGCATAACCTGGTTTTCTTCGGGCTTTTCATACGGCTGTAAGTCTTTCCAAAGCATGGGCTTGCGATTGTTTGGATCGCCAGAACCCCACATGCCAACCTCGGTGCCATACCAAATCATGGGCGCACCGACATAGGTCATTTGCAACAGGGCCAACAGGCGCACGCGGCGATAGTCCTCGGCGCGCGGCTTGGAAGCGTTGTACGTGGTCACTGATTGTTCACGATTGTTGTCGTTGTATGTGCGATCGGGATTCAACGCCATGCTGACAATGCGATCGGTGTCGTGGCTGTCAACAAGATTTTGCATGACATACGTGGCCTCACTTGGATACGCCACACGTAATTTTCCAAGTTGAGCATCCAACTCGCTTGGCTTCATTTTGTTGGTGCGATTGAAGATCCACTGAATAGCTGGCTTGCAGAATTCGTAGTTCATCACGGCGTCGAAAGATTTTCCATCAAGCCACGCGTCGGCGCGCGTCCAAATTTCGCCGGTGATGTAGGCGTTTGGATTGATCCGCTTCACCAACGTGCGCCACTCATGCCAGAACGCCATGGGCACTTCGTTGGGAACATCAAGCCTCCATCCGTCAATGCCGTCGCTTGGATCGCCGTCTCCGTTGGGATCCATCCAGCGCTTGGTGACTTCAAAAATATGCTTGCGCGCGCTTTCGCTGGCGATACCGTGCTCGTCATTTTTGCGGAAAGTTGGAAGTTCGCTGTAGCCAAACCAACCCTCGTATTCAAAGGGCTCCCAACTTTTTATGTTGAACCAATCCGCATAGCGGCTTGCCTTGCCATTCTTTTGCACATCCAGAAAAGCCGGATGCCGCGTTCCCACATGATTGAATACGCCGTCAATTACCACATGAAATCCCTGCTTTTTAGCCTCTTTTATAAATGCGAGAAATTCCTTGTCGGTGTCTGTCCAAGTCCATGTACTTGAGTCAAGCAGATCCTCCTTGGCCGCGGCCTGTTCATAGCCGCCCTTCTTGCCAAAGGCGTCGTCAATGTGAATGTAATTGGTGGCGTTGTATTTATGCGGAGTGCTGGCCTGAAACATGGGCAGCAAATACAGGGCGTTCACACCCAACTTTTTAAGATAGGGCAATGACTGCTGCATGCCGGCAATGTCGCCGCCATACATGCGGCCAAACACAAAGTGGTTATAGAAAGTTTCGCCATCTTTGCCCTCCCACGGACTAGTGGAGTACCACTCGCTTTTCCAAGGTCGTGTGTTGTCGGGATCGTTTGATGTGTCACCGTTGCGGAAACGATCAACCATGATCTGGTACCAAATGGCGTTCTTGGCCCAATCTGGGGTTGAGAAGGTTGAAGCATTTTTGGGATCAAGAAAATAGATTTGGTCGTCGCGCAATTGAGTTGGCCCATCTTGGATAAGAAATGTGTAATCCGTTGGCGAAGTGATTTTGGGAAGAACAACTTCCCACCATTCAAACGGGTCGAGTTGTCCGACACGCCGCATGGGCAATACACCACAATCGCGAGTCGCCAAGTTTACAGAATCAACATCATTTGCGAGAGTGCGGTAGCGAATTATCCATGAATCAAGGGCAAATCGCTCGCGGTCTTGAGCGCGCGTTGGATCATGGCCAAGCGCGATGGTGTTTATTTTTCCATCGCCACGCTTGGCCTGTGTGGGATCAAGCGTGAGAAGTTCCCCAAGACGAAGCACGGAATTATTTCCGCCATTTCCATCGGCGAGCGTGGCTGTATTTTTTGGATCCGCCAACCATGTCTCATTGTCAACAACAAATTTATACAAGTGCGTTCCTTCGAGCAGTTCAATACTCGTGGACCAACTTCCATCTTTCGCGCGCCGCATTGGAGCGGCGAGTTTGTTCCAATTATTAAAATCGCCCGCAAGCGAAACCTGCTTGGGTATTGCAAGAGATGGATTGAAAGTAAACGTAACGAGCCAGCGATTGTTCGCGCCAACGCGTGTGGCTTGACTGGCTGTCGCGGATGGGTCTGAGCCCGAATTCTTGCCCGCAGTTTGCACAAGAACTTTGGTGGCAGAAATGGATGATGGAAGTTGCCCGGGACTTTGAGTGGCAGATCGTTGAACCAGTGGAATGCGTGGCGGAAATTCCTGCGGCGGCGCCATGGTTGCGGCAACCATCGCAATTGACATCACAAGGTAGGCCCCTATTGCGCAACGAATTCGTGGCATTTTGCAAGCACGCTTTCCCACAACACGCAATAGTGCAATGAGGGCGCCAACATGATTGAAAGGCAAACTTTGACGCATGATGTTGTATGAGAACCATATACTTCTTTCATGCGTCGCGGTAGCGAAATCTGGAAAACTTTCACGTATCTCGCTCGTGGGTTTTTTGCATTCGCCGCCATTGCGCTAGTGCTGTGGAGTTTCGCGCGCGTGGGTCTGCGTCAATTGAATCATTGGCGCGAGTCCGCTGAAATTAAACAAGAATTAGTGGTGCTGCATTGGTCTGGTGAGGGCGGTCCTGAAGAAGACGAAATTGTTGACACTAGTCTGCGCGCCTTTGAAGCCGCCAACCCTGGCGTGCGGGTGCGCCGCATCAATCCTGGGGACGCGGGAAGTTTTTACACCAAGCTGCAAACCATGCTTGCCTCTGGCGAGCCGCCCGATGTCTTCTATGTTGGCGCCGAACGCGTGGCAAGTTTTTCCGACATGGATCTACTGGAACCGCTTGATGGATTTCTTGAAAGCGATAACGCTGGCAATGTGGCGGATCGAATCAAGCTTGAGGATTTCTACCCCACCACCGTGTCCGCCTTTCGATTTGACGGAAAAACCGCGGGAAATGGCGCGCTATATGGCATTCCCAAAGATTTCACAACGGTCGGCTTTTATTACAACAAAGATCTCTTTGCCAAGGCTGGCCTGAAATTTCCAAGCAAGAATTGGACGTGGGATGAATACATCGCGGACGCCCGCGCCATCGCCAAGTTGAAAGACGCCAATGGCGAGGGCTATATCGGTAGTGAATTTGTGACATGGCCAATGATGGTGCGCGCCTACTTGCGCAGTGAAGGTGTGGAAGTTCGCGGAAATAATTTTGATGATTTGCGCTTGGAAGATCCCAAGGTACAAGCCGCGTTGGAACGACTGCGTTCATGGCGCCAAGATGAAACAAACACGCTCACAAGTGGCCGCAGTAAATTAGCCACGGGCGCAGCTGTGTTCACCACTGGTCGTGTTGGCATGGCCGGACCATTTGGTAGATGGGTTGTTCCCGAGTACCGCCGCATTCAAGACTTTGATTGGGACTACGCCCCGCTTCCGCGTGGCGCCGCGGACGGAAATGTGATTGCCACTGTGTCTTGGTCCATGGCCAAGCAAAGCAAGAACAAGGACACCGCGTGGAAACTTATTCGCTGGCTCACTGGTCCAGACGCGCAAGCTTCGGGCGCCAAGTTGGGGCTTGCCATTCCCACCATCCGCGCCGTTGCGCAAAGCACGGCGTTTCTAGATTCGAGCAAGAAACCCCAGAATAATCAAGGATTTTTAGATCCCGCTCCCAACGCTCTTGTGGTGGATTGGCCCGCGAATCCGCGCTTTGAACAACTCCTTGGTGGCACGCTAGACCGAGCGTTAAAAGTTGGCGACCAAACTGTGAAACAATCAACGGATGATTTCAACCGCATGTGGCTTGCGGAAAACACCAGCCCTTTGGCGCGCGGAAATTTTGAAGCATTTCCTTGGTCTCTATTTGGCTGGAGCATTTCCCTGTGCGCCATCGTGGTCATTTCTTTGCTGGCCTTCTTGGCGCTTCGCTCTTATGGAGACAGCGCCATGACCCGCGAGGCGCGATGGGGTTGGCTGCTTGTGTCGCCGTGGCTGTTGGGCTTCATGATCTTCATGGCGTTTCCAATTGTCATGAGTTTGTTGCTTGGCTTTGCAAAGTGGCGCGGCGTCAGCACGCTAGATGAAGCCACGTGGGTTGGATGGGGAAATTACAAACAACTCTTATTTCACGATGAAAGATTTATCACAAGTTTGAAAGTGACTTTGTATTACACCATCATCGCCGTTCCAGGCGGCCAAATCCTGGCGCTACTCGCAGCGCTCTTGATGAATCAAAAAGTTCGCGGGATACATTTTTTCCGCGCAGCGTGGTATTTGCCAAGCGTGCTTGCCGGCGTTGGAGTGGCTGTGCTGTGGCGTTGGGTGTTTGACACAGACGGCGGACTTATGAACGCCGCACTGCGTCCACTGCTTCATGTGTTTGGCGCCACTCCACCAGATTGGTTTGGAAAAGACGCCGCAACGTGGGGCGCGCCAGCCTTCGCCATCATGGGATTCTGGATGGTGGGTGGCGGAATGATGATTTATTTGGCGGGTTTACAGGGCGTTCCAGAGGAATTGCACGAGGCCGCGCAAATTGATGGCGTGGGCGCTTTCGGCAGATTTTTTCGCATCACCATTCCCATGCTGAGCCCTGTGATCTTGTTCAATGTGATCATGTCCATCATTGGATGCTTTCAAGTATTCACGCAAGCGTTCGTCATGACTGGCGGCGAGCCGGGCGACCTCACCCGCTTCTACGTGCTCTATCTATACAACCAAGCGTTCGAGTTTTATGAAATGGGATACGCCAGCGCCATGGCGTGGATTCTTCTTGTGATTATTTTAGCGTTCACCATGCTCACGTTGCGTGGTAGCCGCAAGCTTGTGCACTACGAGGGACTGCGTCGATGAGCAATTCCACCGGTGCGACAAATATGAAATACGATTCCCTGCGCGCTGGCGCCGTTGGTGGTGGCGTGATGCGAACGCTTTCATTGATTGGTCTAGTGTGCGGCACCGCGATCATTGTGTTTCCACTTTTATGGATGGTGTTGGTGAGTTTGCTCACTCCAGATCGCGCGCAGGCCGCAACCGTAAGCGGCGACTTGACAAAATTATTTCCCAATGACCCGCAGTGGAATAATTTCTCAGACGCGCTTTCTCAAATGGGTTCAGTTCGCTGGAAAGGTTTCTTTGATGCATTGGCCAACAGCATTGTGGTGACCACATTGGTGGTCACGGGCACGGTTCTCTCATCAAGTTTGGTTGGATTCGCCTTGGCGCGCATACGATTTCGCGGCAATAATGCCCTGTTTTTGCTTATGTTGGGCACAATGATGCTGCCTGGGCAAGTCACCATGATTCCGCTCTTCCTGCTGTTTCGAAATCTAGGATGGGTGGACACAATTCTGCCACTGGTGGTGCCGGCGTTCTTTGGCAGCGCATTCTTTATCTTCATGTACCGACAATTCATCGCGCAAGTTCCGGAGGCACTGGTTGAAGCCGCCAAAGTGGATGGCTGGGGATGGTTTGGAATCTGGTGGCACGTCATGCTTCCACTGTGTCGACCAGTAACCGCAATCTGCGCGGTGTTCACATTCATCTTCACATGGAATGACTTTCTGGCGCCGTTGATCTATTTGCATTCCGATGAGCAAGCCACGCTTGCCGTGGCGCTGAACAGTTTCCGAAATCAATATGGCGGCGTGAACAAAGTCAATCTACTTATGGCCGCCAGTCTGGTGACCATGATCCCCTGCATCTTGCTGTTCCTTGTGGCGCAGCGGCAATTCATTGAAGGCCTGGGCAAAGGCGCGGTCAAAGGCTGACGCGGTCGAAATTCCAACGGAGATTTTTTCATGGCAACTATTTCACTTGATCGTGTTGGCAAAATTTATCCCGGTGGAGTTCGCGCTGTCGAAGGCGTTGACCTACGCATTGCGCACGGAGAATTCACCGTGCTCGTTGGTCCATCTGGCTGCGGAAAAAGCACGCTTTTGCGCATGATCGCCGGCTTGGAAACCATCACCGAAGGCGTGATGAAGATTGATGATGTAGTGGTGAACCAACTTCCACCACAAGCGCGCGACATTGCCATGGTGTTTCAAAATTACGCGCTCTACCCGCACATGAATGTGCACGACAACATGGCGTTTGGTTTGTTGCGCCGACGAAAATTTCCAAGTCGCTTAAAGTCTATTTTTTCTGGCTCATATAACTCGGGCAGAAAAACTGAGCAGCAAGAGATCAATCGCAAAGTAACCGCCGCGGCCGCCACCTTGGGAATAACGCAACTTCTTGGCCGCCGCCCCGCCGCGCTTTCAGGTGGTCAACGACAACGCGTGGCGTTAGGCCGCGCCTTGGTTCGCCAACCAAAAGTTTTTCTGTTGGACGAACCGCTCTCCAATCTCGACGCCAAACTGCGCGTGGAAATGCGCGCCGAACTACGGATGCTGCACAGACGCCTAGGCGTAACCATGGTGTATGTCACCCACGACCAAGAGGAAGCCATGAGTTTGGGTGACCGCGTAGTGGTTCTCAAGGACGGCTTGGTGCAACAGATCGCCGCCCCACAAGATATTTATTCCAAACCAGCCAATCGCTTTGTGGCCGAATTTGTTGGCACCCCCACCATGAACATGCTTGAAGGCTCGCTCACCATGAAAGACAATTGGGCCACATTTGCCGCAAAATCACTGCAATTTCAAGGCGTTGTCTCTGCCTGGCAACCACTGGCTCCACACGGAGCACAAAGCGCGGTGCTAGGCATCCGCCCAGAACATGTGTTGCTCAACGCCGCAGGAGGCATGAGCGCCACTGTTGAAGCGGTTGAACATTACGGCGACCGCATGGATGTTGTTGTGCAAGCGTCGGGTCAGCGACTTGTGGCCCGTTGCGGTCCGGACGCCTCCATCCACGAAGGCAGCACCATCTCCGTGGCGGTTGATCTTACGCGCGCC
>CANKBX010000021.1 GCA_947480055.1 Planctomycetaceae bacterium | reverse complement strand
CTCAATTCAACAAATTCTTCGCTGCGATTCTTTTTGCCGCGCTCGCCTTCTTCACCAGCGATAGTTTTTCGCGCGCCACAATTGCGCAACTGCCCAGCGATCCCGCGCTGGTCACGGGGCAACTGGACAACGGCATGAAGTACATCGTGATGAAACATTCCAATCCGCCTGGCCGCGCCATTGTGTGGATTCACATGGGCACGGGCTCGCTGAATGAAACCGAGCAGCAGCGCGGCATCGCGCATTACTTGGAGCACATGGCGTTCAACGGCTCGCAAAATTTTAAGCCTGGTGAAGTGGTGCCGTTCTTTCAATCGCTCGGCATGCAATTTGGCCGCGATCAAAATGCGTTCACCAATATGGAGCAAACCACGTATCAACTTTCATTGCCAGATACCAAGCCAGAGACGCTCGCCAAGGGCATGTTGTTTTTCTCAGATGTGATGTATCAACTTTCGCTCACGCCAAAAGAAATTGACGCCGAGCGCCAAATTATTCAAGAGGAGCGCCGCCGCGGTTTGTCCGCGCGTCAACGCACCAGTGATTACATCATGGAGCGCATCGCGCCCGGTTCGCTGTACAGCAAGCGCGACACGATCGGAACGGAGGCGTCTATTAACGGCGTAACTCAGAAGGATTTCCAGGATTATTACGGCAAGTGGTATGGCGCCGCCAATGCCACGGTCATGGTTGTGGCCGACGCCGATCCCGGCGAAGTGATCAAGATCATTCAAAAAACATTTGGTGGCGCGCCCAAGAAAGCCAATGTAACGCCGCAAGCTTCTGGCGTGAAGGCGTATGACAAAAGCTTCGCAATTGTGGCCAGCGATCCGGAAATAAATTCTGAAACTTTTCGCATGACGCGTTTGGAGCCCGCGCATCCTGCAACCATAACGGTGGCGCAGTACCGAGAAGACCTTGTTCAAGGTCTTGGTGAAAGCGCAATGAATCGGCGACTCGAGGCCAAGATTGCGGCGGGCGGAACCAGTTATCTCAGTGGCCGTGTATCCGCCGGCAACGATGTCAACACGTTGTACAGCGTTGAAGTTTCTGGCAGCGCCGCGCCTGGAAAGTGGAAGCCCGCGTTGCAAGAACTTGCGCTGGAGTTGCAGCGCGCGCGCGCGTTTGGTTTCACCACGCATGAACTTGACGATGTGAAAAAACAAATCATGTCTGGCGCCGAGCGCTCCGTGGAAACAGAATCCACCGTTCCCGCCAGCGCGCTTGTGGCTCGCATGAATAATTCCGTCACCACTGGCGAGCCAATGATGTCGCCGCAGCAGCGACTTGACGTGTTGAAAGAGTTGCTTCCCAACATCACGTCCGATGAAATCACCAAGCGCTTCACGAACGAGTTCAACCCAACCAATTGCGCGTTTATTGCCGTGCTTCCCGCTGGTGATGGCGTTCCAACAGAAAGTCAACTTCTAGAATTTGCCACCGCCGCATTGTCGGTCACACCAACGCAAGATGTTGAAGAGGCCCACGCCACTCAACTCATGTCAGAGTTGCCAAAGGCCGGCAAGGTGACGGAGCAAAATCAAAATGTTGCAAGTCAAGTGTGGTCGGGTTGGCTCAGCAACAACGCACGCGCGCACTATCGCTTCATGGATTACCGCAAGAATGAAGTCACGGTCAACATCACACTGATTGGTGGGGACTTGTTGGAGACCGCGGACAACCGCGGAATCACGCAGGCGGCGCAACTTGCGTGGGGCAGGCCAGCCACCAAAAATTTAAGTTCAACGGACATTCGTGAACTCATGACGGGCAAGAAAGTGAATGTACGCGGCGGTGGTGGTGGCGGCGGTGGAGGCGGTCGCGGCGGCCGTGGCGGTCGTGGTGGTGGAGGCGGCGGAACTCCTGGCGCAATCTCGCTCAGTATTTCTGGAAGCCCCGAGGAACTTGAAACCGGTTTCCAACTTGCGTACTTGTTGCTCACGCAGCCCAAGATTGAGGAGGCCGCGTTCACGCAATACAAAACCATGTCCAAACAATTCATAGAGGAGTCCATGAAAACTCCGGGCGGTTTGGGAGCGCGCGTTGCGTCCGCGTTGCCGTATCCAGACAGCGATCCGCGCATGCAACCTGTCACTCCAGAGCAAATTGACAAAATCACTTTGCCCGCGGCGCAGGCATGGCTTGAAAAACTCATCGCGCAATCTCCAATAGAAATAGCCATTGTGGGCGACATTTCCAAGGAGCGCGCCATTGAGTTGGCCGCGCACTACATCGGCGCGCTTACTTTGCGCCCGCGCGTTTCGCCAGAAACATATATCACGCTGCGCACCATGAAACGTCCGGCTGGTCCGCGCATGTTTGAGAAAACGCTCGACACGCCAACCAAGCAAGCGTTTGTGTTGTCAGGTTTCTACGGCACTGATCAAGCCAATCGTGAAGATGTGCGCGCGCTTGGCATGGCGTCGCGAATTATTTCCACGCGCATGGTCACCGAGGTTCGCGAGAAGGAGCAACTTGTGTACAGCATTGGCGCCGCGTCGCGCGCCGCCACAACGTTTCCAGGCTTTGGCGTGTTCAGCGCCACCGCTCCAACAGAGCCCGCCAAGACGCAGCCGCTTGTGGACAAGGTCGCGTCCATGTACGCGGAGTTCGCCAAGAACGGTCCGACTGACGAAGAAATGGACATCGCCAAAAAGCAAATGGCAAACACCTTTGACGAGCAGTTGAAGGAGCCCAGCTATTGGTCGGGTCGCATTGACCTCATGACCTATCAAAATATAAATATGGACGATGTGGTGAACGAACCCGCCGCGTATCAGGCCATCACCAGCAAGCAAGTGAAGGACACGTTCGCCAAGTATTACGATCCCAAGAACGCGATTGTGGTTGTGGTGAAGCCGCAGAATTCCACTTCAACCGACAGCGACAAGCCCGCCGCAGAGCCAGGCATGTAAGTTGGCATGTAGTTTGGAATATGAGTTTGCCTGTGAATGTGCATGTGAGTTGGCACAAAATAAAACGCAGCGAGCGGAAGCGTTCAAACTTCCGCTATTTTGTGAAACTCAAATTTAGTCCATACATATCACCGATGAATTCACCAGTGATTCAAGCTTTGCTTCGATGACTTCGGAGTATCTTTCGCAAGTAACTGCCGCAAAGTCCATCTCTTAGCCAACTTTTCCAAAGCACTACGCTCGCCACCACCAAACAACATCCTGCAATTCCGAATTCGGTCGCTCTGCCAAACGAAGCAGTAGCTTCTGACCAACGTTTCACAGCATCCACTTCTGCAATTATCGCCGCATCCAACGCGTCCGCTTTTGCGCTTCGCTCGGCACCTGTCGCTCCGCTTGCACTATTCATTGCCGCATACCACGCATTCCTTGCTTCATCCACTGCATGATGCGCAACATCGCACGCCTCTTTCGCCCTTGAAGCCTCCATTCGAGAGGGAACTACGACAACCAACCATATCCCTAAGCACATTGTGAATACGACCGCCACAAGTTTTTTATTTATGTCCTTCAGAGGTCGACGCGCAGGACTAGGGAACGATTTTTCCTTCCAAGTATTCCATGCCAATATTGTTTCGGTAATCTGATACGGGGTTCCACATTCCGAACAAGCTCCAATATCCGGTGTCATATTTAAGTCGTATCCACAGAAGGTGCACATGCGTGCCTTGCAATGAACAACTCTGGAACGAAGTCTCCAGTATCCCCATGTGAATGCACAATAGCTCATTAAAAATCCCGCCAGCAACATCGCCGCCAGGTATGCAAAGCTGTAATCGGGACTACTGGCTTGAAAAACAATTGGTATAAAAAAGTACGCCCCAAGTCCAAGTATTGCGGGAATACATTTGATCCACCAACCTCGTCGTACAAATGGCGGCATGTGAGTCGCAGGTTTTGGATTCAGATTATCAATTGGGTTCATTTTGCCACATCATGTGGATCCAGGTGCAGGCATCAAGTTGGTCTGCCAACCTCAAGAGCGCAACACCTTCACATGCCGACTCGATTGCAATTGAAAAGTGGGCGGTGGGGGACTCGAACCCTCGACCTCACGGGTGTGATCCGTGCGCTCTAGCCAGCTGAGCTAATCGCCCAAACGAAACCAATACGAAACCAAATCCTGAGCAAGTGAAACATTGTAACGCCGTCAATAAGTTCGAATCAACGGGCAACCTCGCATTTTGCGCTGAATCACTGCATTGCGCCTGAACCAATTCACGCGCTTCAAACCTTCTTCGACGCGTCCGATTCCCGCGCCTGCGAAGCGTCTTGCCCCATGGTGTTGCCCGCATTGGCATTTGGCAGTTTAGCGGCGCCGCCGGCATTCTGGCTAGAAGCCTGATCCATTGGCTCCTTGCGGATTTCGTCGGTGACTTCGCTCATGCCTTTTTTAAACTCGTTAATGCTCTTGCCAAAACCCCTCGCCACTTCAGGCAGGCGACGGCCAAAGATAAGCAGGGCAACCACCAGCACAATCAGCAACTCCTGAGTGCCTAAATTGAAAAAGGCAAGCAGGTAAGAAAAATGGGTGTCATGGAAAGTTTGCATGCAAATATGGTAACCGACTTCGCCAAAATCGCTATTTTCTCCATATGCCCATTTTCAACTATCGCAAATTCTCTCTCGCCTTCATGAGCGCCGCGCTTGCGTTGCCGGTTTTGTTTTTCGGCGCCTGCAAAACAGACGAGCCCACTCCTGAACCCACTCCCGACTACACGCGCCAACTTGGTCCAGGCGAAAGTGGTCTGCGCAAATTAGGTCCCAACGATCCGCTTCCAGATATCGGCGCCGCATGGCGCGTGCGCGATCCATTCTTGAACAAGGCCCTCGCCTATTCGCAGGGTTGGTTTCAAATGCCGTCCAGCAAAACCAAATTTCCATTTATGAATGTGTGCACGTGGGATCAATCGTCATCCAGCATCATGGCCTTTCAACAAATTTTGAAGGACAGCAAAAGCGAGGCGGACTTTGTTGGCGCCATCAAACAGAATTTTGAAATTTGGCAAACTGTTGGATGGAACGGCAAGGGCACCGTGTTGTTCACCGGTTATTACAGCCCTGAGTTTCAAGGCAGCGTGACCGCGACGGACGAGTTTAAATACCCGCTGTTCAAGCGTCCCGCGGATCTTGTCACGGATCCATCAACGGGTGCTCCACAAGGCCAGCGCGCCGCCGATGGTTCGGTGCATCCATATCCAACGCGCGCGGAAATTGAATCAAGCAATATGTTCAAGGGCACGGAGCTTGTGTACTTGCGCAGCGCGCTTGACGCGTACATCGTTCAAGTGAATGGCAGCGCCAAAATAATTATGCCCGATGGCAAACCAATGTTTGTTGGCTACGCGGGCAAAACCGATCGGCCGTACTCCGGACTTGGTCAAGCTTGCATTGACTCTGGTTTAATTCCTAAGAATAAATTGTCGCTCAAAGCGATCATGGATGAGTACAAAAAGAATCCCGCGAAAATTTCCGCCATGATGGCAAAGAACGAGTCGTATGTGTTCTTTGCGCCATACGAAGGCGGCAATTGGCCCGCCGGTTCGCTTGGTTTCAAGGTGACCGAGAAGGAAACTTTGGCCACCGACAAGAAGGTGTATCCGCCAGGCGGCGTGGTGTTGGTGGACACGCAAGGCATTGATTTTGGTGGGAAAAAGCAGCGTTTCCTGAAGTTCATGCTTGATCAAGACACGGGCGGCGCCATTCAAGCGCCGGGTCGCGCGGACATTTATATGGGCATGGGTCCAGCCGCGGAAATTCTTGCGGGCGGTCAATACGCGGAAGGCACCATGTATTACTTCTTCCTCAAGACCGAGGTCACAAGTCAATATCCACTGCCGGCCTCCAGCAAGTCCAACGCGGCGCCTGCGGCAAATTCTTCCAAGAACGCCGGCGTGAAACCGCAAGCGCCTGCCGCCACTCCAGCTTCGCCAAAATAATTCAGCGAAGTCTTCTTTCCTTTCATCACATGCGTGTGCAACAACACACGCATGTTTTATTTTTATATTTTATTTGGCGCACACTTTGCGACGCATTCATCTGGCGCAGTTGCAATTGCTGGCAAGTCAATTTGGCAAGTCAATTCGGCAAGCCAATTCAGCAAACCAAGTTGTGCGGGCTGATTTGCCCGCATTCAATAGGGCAAAGCTTTGCGCTGGCACGAACGCGTGGCGCGTGAATCGCATGAAAATATTTCCCGTTGCGTCAGTGTTTAAAGTGGCGCGTGCCTGTCACCAACAGCGTCACGCCGCGCTCATCGCATAACGCCTGCGTGTCGGCGTCGCGCTTGCTTCCGCCTGGGTGAACAATGCATTGCACGCCGGCGTCAATCAGCAAGCGCGGTCCATCATCAAATGGAAAGAACGCGTCGCTTGCGGCGGTGACAATAATTGTGTTTGCATGCGCGGTTGCGCCACGCTCACTCAAGTTCAAACTTTCGTTTCCGCCCGCATTTGACTTGGCTGCAATTGCGCTCTGTCGCGCGTTGCCAGTACCCAAGCCCGCGGCCTGCAATTTCAATTTCGCTTTTTCAATCGCATGCTTGCATGCAGCCACGCGATCCATCTGGCCCGCGCCCGCGCCCCACAATGTTTGTCCCGCGCCCACGCAAACGGCGTTGCTCTTCAAGTGCTTCGCAATCACCGACAAAAATTCCGCGTCTCGCTTCAATGAATCGCTTGGGGCGGGTCCGGCGGTCAACTTAAAATTCGCGATTTCATCAACCGCGCCGTCGCTTTCTTGCGCCAACATTCCGCCGGGCACGCTTCTCAGTTGCAACACCTTTGCAGGCGCGCGGCGCATGAAGCCAACCGCAAGCAATCGGACATTTTTCCAGCGCGCGGCCAGAATTGCAATCGCCTCTGGCTCAAACGATTCCGCAACCACAACCTCCAAAAAGCGATCTGGCTTTGCAATGTTGGTTGCGTCGGAGGCGGTCAGCCTGGCGGAAATCGCAACAATGCCGCCGTATGCCGCCAACGGATCGCCCGCATAGGCCTTGTCAAATGCATCTGCGACATTGGCGCCAATCGCCGCGCCGCACGGATTGGTGTGCTTGACCACGCACGCGGCCACCTGATTCGCAATTGCGCTACTTGATGGCCCTGCACCAATATTCACCGGCGCATTCGCCCTGATCGCGGTCAATGCCACCAAATCTTTCACCAACTCAAAAGCCGCCGCAGCGTCCAAAATATTGTTGTACGAAAGTGGTTTGCCCTCAACTGTTTGCGCGTCCACAATCGCGCCGTCCGCTTGCGCCAAGTCGCGATACACAGCCGCGGATTGATGCGGATTTTCTCCGTAACGCAAGTGCGACTTGCGCGTGAGCGATACTTGAATTGTGTCGGGCATTTCGCCAGCGGATCCAAGTGGCTCTGCTTGCGCATGCGATTTCTTTGCGACTTCGCGAAACATCCATGCCGCAATCATGGTGTCGTACTTCGCGGTGTGATCAAACGCCTCGGCCGCCAATTGTTTGCGAAGTGCCGGCGTTGTCGCGCCATTGTTCGCCGCCAGTTCTTTCATGACGCGTCCATATTGATCCGGTGAAGTCACCACCGTCACAAATTCATAATTTTTTGACGCGCTGCGAATCATGGCCGGTCCACCAATATCGATTTGCTCAATCGCCTCGTCTTCGGTCACGCCACTCTTTGCAATGGTGTCGGCGAATGGATACAAACTCACGCACACCAAATCAATCGGCGCAATTCCGTGTTCTTTCATTGCCGCGACATGCTCAGGCACATCGCGTCTGCCCAGCAATCCGCCATGCACGCGCGGGTGCAATGTCTTCACGCGGCCATCCATCATTTCTGGAAAGCCCGTCATTTTTTCAATGGGCACAACCACAATTCCAGCGGCCATCAACGCCTTTGCGGTGCCGCCCGTGCTTACAATTTCAACGCCGCGCGCGGCAAGTGACTTCGCAAATTCAACCAAGCCGCTCTTGTCACTCACCGAAAGAAGCGCGCGTTGAATTGGCTGCGAAAGATTCATGTGGCCAGATTAAGGCGCGTTTTCAAGCGCGGCCGCGTTGGCGACTTTGTCGGGATCCACTGCGGCATCTTTTAGAGTCTTCGGTTTTTCATCCAATGACTTCGGCGCGGCGACCGGCTTCATCATTTCAATTGGGCGCAATTGTTGCATGCGTCCATCGCCGCTGAGCAACATGATTGTTCCATCCACTGGCGCAGTGGAGCCAACCCACATCGCGTTTGGAAATGACGCGGTCGCTGTGATGCCGCCCGCTTTGGGCTCAACCAATGTCATTGATCGACTTGCGTCATCCCACACAATAAATCCATCCTTTGTGCGGGTGATCGCGTTTCCCGCCGCCTTGGATTTCCACTGAACCACGCCACCGACTTTGTCGCCCGGCTTTGCGTTGAAAGCCACAAGCCCTTCTTCTGGAACTTGCAGCACCACCAAATCGCTGGTGGCCAACGGCGCGTTGACCAAGGGAGCTTGCGTGAACCAATTCCAAATCGCTTGTCCGGTTTTTAAATCAAGAGCATGCAGGTATTGATCCTTGCCCGCCACATACACCACACCATCGCACACCGAGGGCTTGCTCACAAATGGAGCATTGCTTTTAAATTTCCAAATTGGTTTGGAGTTTGTCGCATGAAACAAACACACTTCTCCACCCGTGCTCACGGTGAGCACGCCGGCGCCGGCAACAGATACAGGTTGGATGACGACTTTGCCAAGCGACATTGCCGCAAATTCCTCACGGCAAATCACCGTGCGGCGCGTGGATCGATCGCTGCTGGATGAATAGTCACCCGGAGCGTTGCGCTTGTTCTGTACTTTGGCAATATTTGATTCAGACAGATTCAGCCAAATAATTCGCCCTTCGGCATCTCCAAACACCACAAAATTTCCGCTGGTTACGCCGGCTGTGGCTGGAACGCGGCGAAGAGTTTCTTGCGCCAACAACGCGCCACTTCCGTCTTCAAATGCGACAGTTGCCGCATCCGTTAAAGCGATCGCCGCGGGCGTGGTTCCCGCGGGCAGAATGTTCACGCTAAAGATTTTGTCCAGTTTGCTTTGAGTGGATCCCTGCCACAACACGGAGCCAGTGTCTGATTTCAGGCGCGTGACAATTCCAAAATGATCCCATGCAAAGATTTCTGTTCCATCCAAGCTCATGCCCGCAACCAAGGAATGTTCCCCAGACGGAATTGTGATTTGCCATTGACTGCGCAACCCCATAGAGGTGATTTCATGTGGACTCGCCACATAGTTCACCTGTGCGGCGGTCTTCATCACTTCAAGTTGGCTTAGAGCTTGAGGTTCATTGTCCTGAGTCGCAATTGGCTCGATTACCGTGTCGTCGGTTTGAGCGACCAGCAAAGAACTTGTTAGAAACATCAGGCAAGCGGCATATAAATATTTGAAATGTTGCATTGAAATATATTCCAAGTGAATTGAGTGGATCGAGTTTGAAAGTGTATAGAAATCTAGCAATCCAACCGTTCACCCAATCCGTGTGTTGGGCGGGGGGGAAAAAAATTTGCTCTAAAAAGGCAATCAGCCGAACCCTTTCTGAGTTTCGGCTGACAGCCCCTTTCCTTTTTCCCTCAACATGTTTGTTTCGCTTAAATTTGGCGCTCCACCTTTCGGTTAAGCGACTGGAGAGAGTTCCCTTTCCCTCACAGCCTAAATTCTGATTAGAGGTCCCTTTTCCTCACCTCAGAAGCCAAACATCATTCAGCGACTCAAACATGTGATGTAAGAACTTAATCCTACAAACATATATTCGCAAGTAAATCTTAAAAGTGTTCCATCAAGTCAATATTTTTTAATATTTTTTAAAAATCTTAAAAAATCCCAATTTTTTGCCTAAAAACAAAGGTTTGAAGCAGATTTTGCACTTCAAAGACCACATTTTTGCAAATATTTCAACAACTTTCCATTCCAATTTGTTGTTTCTGAAGCTTGAAATTGCCACTTTATGGCCGTGTCAGCTTCGATTGTTAGGAAAATGCCACTCAATTCCTGGTTCATACCCCAACAACGCATACAAATCCTTGCGCGTCTGCATCTTGCTCAGGCTTTCCCGAACGGACCCATGTTGCTTTAGGGACGCCAAGCCACGGGTCACTTCGCCCATAGCCAAGCGCATCATGCTTAAGGGATAAATCACCAGCGAGTACCCCAGTTCACCAAACCGTGTGGCGGAAATATCCGGCGTTTTTCCAAACTCCGTCATGTTGGCCAGCAAATATCCGGGCGAACCTTGGGCAAAATCCTTGAACTCAGTTTCGCTCTGCAAGCCCTCTGGAAAAATCGCGTCCGCGCCGGCTTCTCTATAAAGATTGGCGCGCTTCACGGCGTCGGCAAAGTCCGTCACGTGCCGCGCATCGGTGCGCGCAATAATCACAAAGTCGGGGTTCAGTTTATTTTTCGCCATGGCGCTTATTTTGTCCGCCATATCAGAGGCGCTGATCAATTCTTTGCCATCAAGATGGCCGCAACGCTTTGGAAATACTTGATCTTCAATGTGCAATGCGGCGGCGCCCGCGCGTTCATATTCCACAACAGTGCGCGCGCAACTTTCAACTTCGCCATAACCGGTGTCGGCGTCGGCGATCACTGGCAATCCACTGGCATCCGATATTTCGCGAATGGTTCGGCACATTTCGGTGAGCGTGATCAAACCAATATCGGGGTATCCAGAAACATTCGCCGTGGCGCCGCCGGAAATATAAACCGCGTCAAACCCAGCGTTTTTCACTGTTTTTGCAACCAACGCATTGAACGCGCCCGGCGCCATGACAACGCCTTTGTCCATCAACGCGCGCAATGCGCGTCCTGGATGTTGATCACTTGAAGAATTATTGCTTGCATTGTTGTGGTGTGCTTGGCTCATTGTGTTCTTCAAAATATTTTAGATTTGATCCATTTCATTTTTATATTTCAACTTCTTCAAAGGTTTCGCAATTACTGCGCTTGCTTTTTAAATTGATAGGGGCCTTTGGTGGCGCCCCACACTTGCTTGCCCGCGCTGTCAAAGCCGCGGTCCCAACTGGTGATTTCATTCGCCGTCACCATCACTTCGCTTGTGGTGTACGCCGCGCCGTTGAGAGAACTTGCGCACATGTCTCCGTCCGTCGAACCGCCCCATTGCGTGGCTGATTTGGCTTTCAGTTTCACACCGCAACCCGATTGCGGCGTGAGTTGTGAAGGTAAAAGTTGGCTTAATGGCTGCTGCTGTTGCCACGCTCCAGCGTATTGCAATGGGTCGCCGGGCAATTCAAACACCAAGATTTCAATCGCTCCATTGTCATGGTGAACCAAGTGATACACCCGTTGTTGATATGGCTTGTTCGCGGTTTCTTGCATGGCTTGCTCAACATACAACCACCGGCCATCGGGTTGATCCGTCCAAATTGGGCTCATTTGCAGCACAATATTCTTGTATTGCGCATCGGTTTGGCTTTGCTGCGCGCTGGAATATGACCCAGTCATCCATTTCCAAACCTGGTCAACCTGCGGACTGTTCTGATACGCCAACGGGGGCTCGTATTGGGTGATGGTTCCACAACCAGCAAGCGCGCAAATTACCATCACGTGAGCGAATCGTTTCATGAACGGATGCTAGCATCGAACGCTTTCATACCCGATCCACTGGAGAAACCATGAGCACTACAACCGCCGCCAAGCAACCCGACACTCGCGGACTCGCGGGACAAACTGTTGGAGAGACTTCTGTTTGCGCTGTCACTCAAACTGAACTTTTATACCGCGGTTACGAGATCGCCGATCTGGCCGCCAATGCCACCTTTGAAGAGGTTGCGTATTTGTTGCTGCTGGGTCACAAGCCAAGCGCCGCAGAGCTGAAAAAATTCAATAGCGATGTCATCGCGTTGCGCGCAGTGCCCGCTTCGGTGCGAGACTCCGTTGCCAAGTTTGCCGTGAGTTGCCCCAACGCGCATCCCATGAGCATTCTGCGCACGGGCGTGAGTTTGCTTTCGCATGTCGATGCTGAATGTGAGGACAATTCGCCAGCGTCCGAGTTGCAAAAAAGTATGCGCTTGCTGGCGCAAATTCCCACGCTGATTGGAATTTGCCAGCGTTCCCGCGAAAACAAGCCAATTCTTGAGCCTGACGCCGCGTTGGGTCACGCCGCGAATTTGCTTTGGCTCATCAACGGCCGCAAGCCCAGTGAACTAGAGGCGCGCATTATGGATGTCAGTTTGATGCTGTACGCCGAACATGATTTCAATGCCAGTACATTTGCATGTCGCGTTATTGCCAGCACTGAATCTGATTTGCATAGCGCAATTTGTGGCGGCATTGGCGCGCTGAAGGGGCCACTTCACGGTGGCGCAAATGAGATGGCCATGGAAATGCTCAAGGAAATAAATCATGATTGCGCTGGCGGCGCCATGACCGTGGAGGCTTGGATGCAGCGCGCCTTTGTTGAGAAGCGCAAACTCATGGGCTTTGGTCATCGCGTGTACAAGAACGGCGATCATCGCGCGGGCATCCTTAGATCATGGGGCCTTCAGCTTGCTGATCAGCTTGGCCCAGATGCAAAGAAGTGGTTTGATATTGGAGACCGCGTGCAAGCCATCATGCTGAAGGACAAAGCCATTCACCCCAATGTGGATTTCCCTTGCGGCATGACTTATTTCATTCTTGGAATTCCAGTGCCGCAATACACGCCTATTTTTGTGGCGAGCCGCATTACCGGGTGGGCAGCCCACGTCATGGAGCAGCACGCCAGTAACCGCATTATTCGGCCGCTTGCCGAATACAAAGGCCCTGAACCACGCAAGTGGAAGGACTGAACTAAAAAGGGGACGAGCCTCTTTTCAAAGACTCGTCCCTAGTGCTGTGCGGACCGTGCCCTCCGCGGCCCGCAATTGTGCTCGACCCGTGATGTTGCGATTTCGCGCAAGCATCTCGTAGCGGAACGGCCTCCCTTAAAAGCCGCCCCAATCGAACTTCTGACACATGGCTCAAGCCACGTTTTTTATACACAACTCTTTGGCTCTTCTCCAAAGAGTGATCAGATTCAGTGGCGCGCATTGAGAATTCTCAATGCGCGTTTTATTTTAAACTTGCAAGTATACAGTCCGAAGTAACCAATGCCCGCACTATGCCGGGTTTTTGCAATTTGATTGGAATGATTTGTTTGCGATGAAACTTAAAAAAGAGCTTCAGCGCTTGCACTCCAAACCCGTTGTTTCAATACCCTTTGCGTCAACTCTCTCAACTAGCAATCGAAACTGCCAGCAAGGCTGAAACCAAATTTCAACCTTCATTCACAAATTACTCCCAAGTACTCGTAATGCAAATAATGTTTCTAATTTTTACAATTTAACTAGATATTATAAGTGCCTAAAAAATAAAAACCCCCGATGGCTAACCATCGGGGGTTTGGATTTCAAATCAGAGATTCGAAGTAAATCAGGCCTTTCGGCGACGAGCGCAAACACCTGCCAAGCCAATCAGGGCAACTGCTCCTGGTGCTGGAATTGGTGGCAAGAAATTAAAGCTATTCGCAAAGTTTGGCTGCTGCTGAGTGGTGCCGTTTACCTTGATTGTAATGTTGCCATTAAATCTCAAAGTAAGCGTGTTGGATGTTCCGATGTAACTCGTAACATCAACCACGAAGTGACCCAACATGATCTTCAAGTCGGCATAAGTGCCAGCCTTGTTCATCACGTTGTTTGGATCAGCTGAATACCAGCCTGGTCCAGCGTTGGTTGTTGAAGTTGTTCCAGTTCGCAAGGTGCCAAAGCCACTTGTTGAAGAACTGAAGTTGGCGAAACTTGGATCCTTGGCAAGTTGATTGCCAGTATCAGGATTGCCAGCTACGTCTTGGGTTCGACCGCCGATGGTTGCGAATGAATCAAACAGGCCGTCTGTGTTGTCAAAATCAGGATTCCACCCCTTATTGGTGGTTGTTCCTTGATTGAACAACACGCCATTGGTGTTGCTTGTGTTGGTTGCTGTTGACGAGTTGGCCACGCCGTTAAGCACGGTTCCAACAAATGCAACCTTAGGAGGTGTACCAGTAGTTACACCGTAATAGTTCACGATGTAATCGGCTGCATTGCTGCAATCTACGAATACGTCGATCGCTGAATAGGTACGGGTTACACCAGAAACTACTTTGGTCATGTAACTTTGCGCGCCCGAGTAGCCCAGGATGGCCGCGTTAGCGCCAACTGAAACTGCTAAGGATGCGCCCAAAACAAATACGCTCTTATTGAAATCCATTTGTCATACTCCAGTATCCGGTGGGGGGAAGGGAAATACAGGGAACTAGTAACAGTGAGGGGAACGTGATCTACCGGGATGAGATCACACTTCTAACTTGCCCCCAAAAATCTTGCTTACAAGTAATAATTCAAGTTTTTTGTGATTTTGTGCTTTTATTTTGTGTCGGTGGTTTCTGCAAACGTGATTGTTTTGGGAAAGATCAGGCTCTGATTTGCAAAAAATGACTTCAAAAAACCCATTTTTTGGAAAAAAAGAGTGTTTTTTTGAGGTATTTTAATTATAAGACTTAGTATTTTTCGCTATCGAAATTTGGTGGTCGAGGTGGTAAATATTTTTAAATTTCCAACACAAGGCGTGTGTTTGTTGTTCAATCTGAGTGTCAAGAGGATCAATTCAAGAAGGAATTAAACATGAGTGTTGCAATTGTGAAATGCGCGGTGATTGGTGCGGGAACAATGGGTTCTGGAATTGCTTTTGTTGCTGCAACCGCAGGAATAGAGGCTTTTCAAGTGGATGTGAAGCAAGACCAACTTGATCGTGCCCGTGCCTATCACAAGAAAACCGCGGATCGGGCCGTGGAAAAGAAGCGCATGACACAAGTGGAAGCCGATGCAGCGCTGGCGCGAATTCACTATGTGACAGCTATGGATCAAGCCAAAGGCGCGCAGTGGGTGATTGAAGCGGCCACGGAAAATGTTGAATTGAAGAAGAAGATCTTCCGCGAAATGCAGGCGCACTTTCCCGCGCCCGCGATTCTGTCGAGCAATACAAGCAGTATTTCCATAACGGATATTGCCGCCGCGGTGGGCGCGGATGCGTCGCGTGTGATTGGAATGCATTTCTTTAATCCAGTTCCGGTGATGGCGCTTGTGGAAGTGATCAAGGGCTTTGCCACAAGTGAAGAGACAACTGAGCGAACCATTGCGCTTGCCAAAGCGCTGGGCAAGACGCCGGTGCCCGCGAATGATCGAGCGGGGTTTGTTTCAAATAGAGTGCTTATGCCCATGATTAATGAGGCTTTTTACGCTTGGATGGAAGGCGTTGCGCAACCGCAGGACATTGATCAGATTATGAAATTGGGATGCAATTTCCCCATGGGTCCGCTGCGACTGGCGGATTTTATTGGGTTGGATGTGTGTCACGACATCATGATGGTGATGCACCGCGAGTTGGGAAACCCCAAGTTTTTCCCGTGTCCGCTGCTGCGGCAGTTGGTGACGGCGGGGCGCCTTGGCGACAAGAGTGGTTGCGGCGTGTTTGAATATCCGCCAAAGTGATGTTGGCGCGCTACGAATCTTGGAGATCTAAGTTGAGAGATGTCACTCGATAGCCGTTCAAGTGTCGTAGTATTGCCGCATGAATCAAGCGAATGACGGCACAGAAATGGGCAAGTTCATTGCGGCGATTCAAGCCAGCGTTGAGTCACTGCCGGCATCGCAGCGCGCGCGTGGATCCTTGGTTCCAGATTCTGCGGCATTGGACTTGGCTATAAAACTCTTTCGTTCTTTGGCGTTTCCAGGGTTTTTTGCGGCGCAACCCAATGGCGCCAGCGCAACAGTGGAGCACAATGTTGAGCAACTTGTGCGTTGTCTTGTGCCGCAAGTGTTGGCGGCCATGCATGTCGTGGACAGTTCCACGCAAGAGAATGCGGCGATCAATCAATCCGGGAGTGTGCCTGCACCGACCAATTCGTTGGACGAGAAAGCCGCCGCGACACATGCGGCAGGCTTGGTGGCAAAACTCGTCTCTGTGATTCCAACCATTCGTGCGTTGCTTGCCGCCGACGCAACGGCCGCATTTGATGGCGACCCCGCGGCGCAAAGCGTGGATGAAGTGATTTTGTGTTACCCAGGTTTGCAGGCCATGATTGTGCACCGATTTGCCCATGAATTGCATGGTTTTGGCGCGCCCTTGGTGCCGCGCATGTTGGCGGAAATTGCGCACCAAAGAACTGGAATTGACATTCACCCTGGCGCGACCATTGGCGCTGGATTGTTCATCGATCACGGCACCGGCGTGGTGATTGGACAGACCACCGTGATTGGAAAGCGTTGCAAGATTTATCAGGGCGTGACTTTGGGCGCGAAAAGTTTTGAGCAAGACGAGAACGGCCGCGTGCGCAAAAATTACAAGCGGCATCCAACACTGGAAGATCATGTGACTGTGTATGCGGGCGCCACCATTCTGGGCGGTGATACAGTGATTGGCGCTGGTTGCGTGATCGCGGGCGGCGTGTTTCTTACCGAGAGTGTTCCCGCTGAGCACATGGTGCATGGACCGCGTGCGCAAATTACTCTGCGTAGCAAGGGCGATTCACTGTGATGCAAGCCATACTTGTGCCAGCGCAATTCAAACAGTAATCACGGGCGTTGCGTGAGCTTTGATTTGCCCAGACTTATTCGTGGCGCGCAAAGCCGTGATTTGACGGGCTTATGAAATACATTTTCAGGCGCGTTCTTGCGTTTCATTGCGAGCGGATTTCGCTAGAATCAACCCTTCATTCGCAACTTTCTTGCAACTAGGAATTACCCCATGGCGCACACCGCACACGACCCGTTTGGAGCCCGCACCGCAATCTCAACGCCCATGGGGCAAATGCATTATTACAGCCTTTCTGCGCTGAAAAAGTTTGGCGATGTGGATCGGCTTCCCTATTCAATCAAGGTGTTGCTGGAAAGCGTGTTGCGCAATGTGGATGGCCGGGTGTACACGCAAGAGCACGTGAAGGCGATCGCCGCGAGTGATCCCAAGCGACAAAGCGATGAGGAAATTCCGTTCATGCCTGGGCGCGTGGTCCTGCAAGATTTCACGGGCGTTCCTTGCGTTGTTGATTTGGCGGCCATGCGCGGCGCGATGCAGCGTATGGGCGGCGACCCCAAGCGCGTGAACCCGCTTGTTCCGTGCGATTTGGTGATTGACCACTCGGTGCAAGTGGACGCCTATGCCAGCGGCGTGGCGTTGACGATCAACAGTGAAAAAGAATTTGAGCGCAATATGGAGCGCTATGAATTTTTGAAGTGGGGGCAAGGCGCGTTTGAAAATTTCCGCGTGGTGCCGCCGGGCGCTGGAATTGTGCACCAGGTGAATCTGGAATATCTAGCCAAAGTGGTGTGGGAAAAAGATGGCGTGCTCTATCCAGATAGTTTGGTTGGAACCGACAGCCACACCACCATGATCAATGGATTGGGCGTTCTAGGCTGGGGCGTTGGCGGTATTGAAGCCGAGGCCGTAATGCTGGGACAGCCTATTTACATGCTGATTCCAGAGGTTGTTGGTGTTCGATTGACTGGCAAATTGCCCGAGGGCGCCACGGCAACGGACTTGGTTCTGCGGGTCACCGAAATGTTGCGCAAGCACGGAGTGGTGAACAAGTTTGTGGAATTTTTTGGCGCGGGCTTGGCCGACATGCCTGTTGCCAATCGCGCCACCATCGCAAACATGGCGCCGGAGTACGGCGCGACATGCGGCTTCTTTCCAATAGACGACCAGACGTTGGCCTACATGCGATTGTCAGGTCGCGATGAGAATTTAATCAAGACCGTGGAGGCGTATTCAAAAGCGCAAGGTTTTTGGCGCGACGATGCGCGCGAGATTTCTTACGCAACAGTTCTTGAACTTGATCAATCAACGATTACGCCAAGTTTGGCGGGGCCATCTCGTCCGCAAGATCGCGTGGAGTTGAAGGCCATGAAAAGTTCGTGGCATGCGGCGCTTCCAAAATTAAAATCCGCTGGCAAATCTGCCGCGGCAAGTGGCGCGCCGACCGCCACGGCGTTGGCTGACGACGGCGTTGCCATCATGATGGACGGTCAAGAATGCATTTTAAAAAATGGCGCCGTGGTGATTGCCGCCATCACCAGTTGCACCAACACCAGCAATCCAAGCGTGATGATTGGCGCCGGTCTTTTGGCTAAAAAAGCCCATGAATTTGGCTTAACTCGCAAGCCGTGGGTGAAAAGTTCGCTGGCTCCTGGCTCCAAAGTGGTGACGGAGTATTTGAAGAAATCAGGTTCCATGCCGGCGCTTGAGGCGCTTGGTTTTTACGTGGTTGGTTACGGTTGCACCACATGCATTGGCAACAGCGGTCCGCTTCCGGAGGCCGTGGAAAATGCGATCAAGGGCAACGACATGGTTGTGGCCAGCGTTCTTTCTGGCAACAGAAATTTTGAAGCGCGTGTGCACCCAGATGTGAAGGCGAATTACTTGGCAAGCCCCGCGCTTGTTGTCGCGTACGCCATCACTGGAACTGTTGACATTGATTTGCAAACCGAACCGCTGGGAATTTCAAAGTCTGGCAAGCCCGTGTATTTGTGCGACGTGTGGCCATCGCAAAAAGAAATTGACGACGCGGTTTCCTCCAGCGTGACCAACGAACAATTCCGCACGCAGTACGCCAGCGTGTTTGATGGCAGCGATGAGTGGAAAGATATTGCCACCACGCGCGGCGCCATGTATCAATGGAACTCCAAGAGCACCTACATTCAAGAGCCGCCATTTTTCACCACAATGACGTTGGCGGAACCGGGACCGATTGGCTCCATCAAGGACGCTCGTTGCTTGGCCAAACTTGGCGACAGCGTGACCACCGACCATATTTCGCCAGCTGGAAACATTAAAAAAGACGGGCCCGCAGGGGCTTATTTAATGGAGCACGGCGTGCCCGTGAGCATGTTCAACAGCTATGGAAGTCGCCGTGGAAATGACCGCGTGATGACGCGCGGCACATTCGCCAACACGCGCATTCAAAATCAACTCGCGCCAGGAACTATGGGCGGCGTGACCAAAGATTTTCTTGACGGCACAGTGAAGCCCATCTTTGACGCCGCGGAGCATTACAAGAAGGAGCGCATCGCGCTTGTTGTGTTGGCGGGCAAGGATTACGGAATGGGTTCATCACGCGACTGGGCCGCAAAGGGCGCGTACTTGTTGGGCGTGCGCGCGGTGATCGCCGAAAGTTTTGAGCGCATCCATCGCTCCAACTTGGTTGGCATGGGTGTGATGCCGCTCACGTATCAAGCTGGGCAGACCGCGCAGAGTTTGGGTTTGACTGGCGAGGAAACTTTTGACATTGATCTACCAGCGGACATCAAGCCGCGCCAATTGATCACGGTTCACGCGCGGCGCGCCGGCGCGGCGGAGATACGCTTTGAAACTGTGTGTCGCATAGACACGCCGGTTGAGGTGGACTACTACCGCAACGGCGGCATCTTGCACACGGTGCTTCGTCGCATGGCCAAGTCCGTGGATTGAAGCGGATTTCCCGATTGCTTGCGCACAAAATTGATTGGGAATTGCAAGGAAAAATAGCCGATTTTTCACCGCCGCCGCTTTGCGTTGTCACGATGGGCGCATGAAAAATTTCATTCTTCAACGAGCGTTGTGTTGGCTGGCGCAGTGTGAACTTTCATTTCTTGGCCGCGCCCGCGAGAACGCGCGGACGGCGGTTGATAAAGCGATTCAAGCCCAAGCTCCGCAAGAAATTCAGAAGTTCGCAATCAAAGGCGTGTGCAACCTGGGTCTATATCAGCCGCCACTTTCTGAAATTGTGTTGGCGGTGAAGCAGCAGCGTTGGTCGCGCGCGGGAACAGCGCTGGGCAAAGTGCTGGGGCAAAAAGTAAAAATAAAAATGGGCGCGGGTGTCAACACACTCAAGCAAGCATGGATTGTGGTTCCAATACCAACACCGTTTCTGCGGCGCGTGATGCGCGGGATAGACCACAGCGACATCATCGCAAGCGCGCTGGCCAAGGAATTGCGTTTGCCTCTGCGGCGCGCGCTGTGGCAACGCTTTGGCCGCACGCAAAAAACATTGAATCGGACAAGTCGTTTGCATCGCTTGCAACGCTTTGGCGTGCGGTTTGGTTACGCAAATAGCGTGGTCGGCAAAAGCGTGATTTTGGTGGACGACATTCGGACCACGGGCGCCACAATTGAGCAGGCCAGCCAGGTTCTTTTGGATGCCGGCGCGGCAAGGGTGGCCGCGGCGGTGATTTGCCTAGTAGAAAAATGACTCTAAATCACTATTAAGCAGGCGCTTACGGATATTTTATTGAGCTTAATTTGAATGCTGATTTGCACCTAAAAATGTGGAACTTTGGAGCCATAAAACAGGCGTTCACGGGTGCTGTTCGCCAAGTTATAAACAATTTGGATTTTGCTCCCCAAAGAGTTGACAGGCTTGGGGATTTGGTTAGACTCCTCGACCCTGCATTTGCAATCGAAAGGTTGCAAGGCAGGATTCTCTTTGAAAAGTGAACAGTTTGGATACGCCGCGAGGATGTGCGGTTTTCATGATTTGGTTACGGCCAGATTGTGGGAGCCAGTTCCCATTATTGGGAGCAACTCAGAGATCACAGTCTCTGATTGTCATATCCTCCGTGAAAGCCAATTATAAGAATTGGTCAATTCAACAACTTTTTCTTCCTGAGCAATCGGGATGGCAAGGTTATGACAAATGATATGAATCCAACGAGTGAGAACTCGTTGGCCGTAGATTGTTGATACTACGGAGACCGGCCAAGTCGTTCTTCGGAACGCACTTGGTGGCCAGGTCATCTTCAAGTTTTGAAACAACACGAGCTTGCTCGTTCGTAACAGAATTAAGTGAAGAGTTTGATCCTGGCTCAGATTGAACGCTGGCGGCATGGCTAAAACATGCAAGTCGAACGACTAGCAATAGAAGTGGCGAAAGGGCGAGGAATAGATTCCCACGTACCCCGAGGTCAGGGATACCTCAGAGAAATCTGAGACAATACCTGATAATATCGGAAACGATCAAAGGTTTACCACCTTGGGAGCGGGGAATCTCCTATCAGCTAGTTGGTGAGGTAATGGCTCACCAAGGCGAAGACGGGTAGCGGGTGTGAGAGCACGGCCCGCCGCATCGAGACTGAGACACTGCTCGGACTCCTACGGGAGGCTGCAGTAACGAATCTTCCGCAATGCACGAAAGTGTGACGGGGCAATGCCGCGTGTGGGATGAAGCCCTTCGGGGTGTAAACTACTGTCAGGGACTACCAACAACATGAGGAGTCCCAAAGGAAGAGCCGGCTAACTCTGTGCCAGCAGCCGCGGTAATACAGAGGGCTCGAGCGTTAATCGGAATCACTGGGCTTAAAGCGTGCGTAGGCGGATTTGAAGGCGCTTTGTGAAATCCCTCGGCTCAACCGAGGAACTGCTTGGCGAACCACAAATCTTGAGGCTGGTAGAGGTGGTCGGAACAATAGGTGGAGCGGTGAAATGCGTAGATATCTATTGGAACACCGAAGGTGAAGACAGGCCACTGGGCCAGTCCTGACGCTGAGGCACGAAAGCGTGGGTAGCAAACGGGATTAGATACCCCGGTAGTCCACGCCGTAAACGATGCGCACTTGGTCGAGGGGGTTGAACGCCTTCTCGGCCGTAGGAAAACTGATTAGTGCGCCGCCTGGGGAGTACGGTCGCAAGATTAAAACTCAAAGGAATTGACGGGGGCTCACACAAGCGGTGGAGCATGTGGCTTAATTCGAAGCAACGCGAAGAACCTTATCCTAGGCTTGACATGCACGGATTAACCTCCTGAAAGGGAGGCAACACTCGCAAGAGTGGAACGTGCACAGGTGCTGCATGGCTGTCGTCAGCTCGTGCTGTGAAGTGTCGGGTTAAGTCCCTCAACGAGCGCAACCCCTGTCACTAGTTGCAAACAGGTAATGCTGTGGACTCTAGTGAGACTGCCGGTGTCAAACCGGAGGAAGGTGGGGATGACGTCAAGTCCTCATGGCCCTTATGCCT
>CANKBX010000020.1 GCA_947480055.1 Planctomycetaceae bacterium | reverse complement strand
GTTTCACGACCGCGTGAGTCGTCATCCACAATTAAAATATTTGCTGTTGTGGTCATGGCGTATTTTATTTAGCGCGTTTCGTTTTTAGGCAAGTGGGTGTGAATGGTCTTCACAAGTTGTTTCATGTTCACAGGCTTGCTGAGATAGTCGTTGGCGCCAACAGCGATACAACGTTCGCGGTCGCCCACCATGGCACGAGAAGTTAAAGCGATGATAGGCATGGTGGTGTGCTTGTCGTCGGCACGTAAATGGGCAATGGCATCAAGACCATCCATCAGGGGCATTTGAATATCCATGAGCACCAATGAAGGAGCGTGCTCGCGCACCATCTTGACCGCTTCTAAACCATCGCGCGCTTGAATCACTCGCAATTTGTTGGCACGCAAATAATCAGTGACCGTCATCAGGTTGATCTCATTGTCATCGGCGACCAAGATAAGGGGAGTGTTGCTTGGAAGTTCTTGGATGGAAGTGATATCAGATAGGGTTGTTGTTCCGCTGGGGTTGTGTGTGATCAAAGTATCCAAGCCCTTGCAGGGAATTCGAATGGTGAAGCAGCTGCCTTTGCCAATTTCACTTTCCACAGTCACGCTTCCGCCATGCATTTCCACCAACCTCAGCACAAGAGTGAGACCAAGTCCAGTGCCTGCGTATTGGCGTGAGAGTTTGGAATCCAATTGTGTGAATGGACTAAAGAGTCGGCTTAGATCTTCGGCGGCGATTCCAATACCAGTGTCCCGAACCGAGAACATAAGGGATTCACTTTCCACATCGCATGTTGTCGCCAGGGTCACGCTGCCGCCTTCGGGCGTGAACTTCACGGCGTTGGAAAGCAGGTTCACCAAGATTTGTTTCAGGCGGCGCTCGTCAGCCGTAAGCATGACGGATTTGTTGTCCATACTCAGCGCGAGTTTTAAATTTTTCTTTTGCGCCAGCTCAAGTACAAGTCGCAAGCTTGCTTGACATACATCTTCCACATGGGTGTTGGTCAACTCCAATTCCATTTTTCCAGCGCCAATTTTGGCGATGTCCAACAAGTCGTTGATGAGCGCCAAAAGATGGTGGCCACTTTCCGCGATGGTGTTGATGGATTTGACTTGCTTGACGTTCATATCTCCGTACACGCCCTCAGCCAGCGATTCGGAAAGTCCAAGAATGGCGTTGAGCGGCGTGCGCAATTCATGGCTCATGGCCGACAAGAAATCATCCTTGGAGCGCATCACGCGCGACAGTTCAGAGTTTGCTAGCAAAAGTTCAGCGGTGCGATCAGCCACGCGCTGCTCAAGTTTTTCAGAGAGTTGCTTGGCGTCATGCAGTGAAGTGCTCGTGGCTTGAACCAGTTGCAAAAGATCGACCGTGGAATCATGCAGCGCGAAGTCCTGCAAAACCAAATGCAAGGCTTTTAATTCCGTTGGATTGCGCACCCATGGCGAGCCAAGAAAAAGATAGCGTTCAGGGTCGCGCAAGATCAGCACCTGACAACGCAGCATTAAATCGGTTGATGTAGATTTGAAAACAAACAGCGTGCTTTGTTGCCGCAAAATGAAGTCACGACTGAGCGACTTCACTGGTTCGGATGCAAGCCGAAACATCAAGAAATGATCATTGATGGCGGCGCCTGGAACGACCTTGGGGCAAATGCGCGCCAGTACCGATCCCGTATCAAGGATCCGCATGTCCCCGTCCAAAATAAAATGAAATGGAAACAGCTTTGAAAACTGCCCGCGGTCAAGCATGGGCGCGGAGTCGGTCATTTTTGATCCACGGCGCCCCAAGTCACAACGAATTCATCGTGATCAGCGCCCTTGTCTTTAAACTTGCTTTGGGTCACAACGACTGGCGTTTTGTAGAGTTGCCCAATTCCATTGAGCATTCCAACCACAACCATGGAAAGACCTGGACGGTCGCTGAAGTAATGCATGGTGATGCCATCTGCGTGTCGGTCAGAACATTCAAATCGCGGCGGCTTGAGATTTGGAAAAATCAAAGCGACACGCGTGTGGAACAAGGGGAGATAGTCCAAGAATTCACCGATGGTGCGACCCGCGGACATAAGCATGTCGCCGTAGCCTTTGAACGCAGTGTGCGTTACCCAAAACTCGCCGAATGCATAAAGAACTTGATCCGCGGTCAGGCCAAGCACTTCGGTGGCTGCGCCCACCAAACCATACGTCATGGCGTCGGGATAACTTTGGTTGCTAATGAATGCGGACTCAGTCACTCCGGCTTTTTTTTTCACGGCTTCCCATTTGTCGGCGCCAAATTTAATTGTGACCAAGTCTTCAATGGATTTGTTGATCATTCCGTGCATGGGGTTCTCATTTCTGATTTAAAAGTGATGAAGCAATAGATAGAAGCGTATCCGAATTACAGGCCTATTACTGCTTTTTGATGGCATCGCCCCAACACACCAAGAACTCGTCGTGGTCGGCGCCTTTGTCTTTAAATTTGGTCTGCGTAATCTGCGCCGGCGTGTCGTACAGTTTCGCAACGCCACTGAAGAGCCCTCGCACAAAAACCGACAAGCCAGGACGGTGGCTGAAGTAGTGCATGGTGATGCGATCGTCTTGCCGATCGGAGGTCTCAAAGCGCGGAGGCTTGAGATGCGGAAAAATGAGCGCAACGCGAGTGTGGAACGTTGGAAGGTAATCAAGGAACTCCGGCATATTGCGGCCGGCGGAACTGAGCAAATCACCGTAGTCCTTGCGCGCAGTGTTTAGAACCCAAAACTCACCAAACGCGAAAAGAATTTCGTCAGCGCTCATGCCCAGCACTTCAGTGGCCGCGCCAATCAGTCCATAGGTCATAGCGTCGGGGTAACTCTCATTGCTAATAAAAGCCTCTACCGTAACGCCCGCTTTTTTCTTTATCGCTTCCCACTTGTCAACGCCAAAATTGATCGTGACAAGTTCTTGCACCGATTTGTTCACCATTCCGTACATGACAGGCTCCTGTTCAAAAAGTGGAATATGCAATTCAATGTGCGCATTGAAAATGGTAGAGAAATTGATACTAGGCGCAAAGACACAAGCGTAAATAGTTCTGTGGGGATGTGAACAACATGCCCGTGTTCTTTTGTATGGAATTTGCCTTATTATTCGATCATGCTTAGGCGAAATATATTTCTGCTGGCGCTTACGGGCGCGCTGATATGGCTTTGTTGTAGTTGTCAAAGTGGTCAGTTCAAACTGAACGCCAATGAAAAGACGGCAAAATTGCAGACATATTTGGATCAGCAAACCCAGTTCTGGTCAGTGCGCCACGACATGGCGCCAATCGCCAGGCAGATTGCAATTGTGATTCCGGTGGATTGCGATGTGGCGTTGCGGGACATCAAGGATCCGCAAATTCGTGAATACATTTTAAATATTGCCGCCAGCGCGGGCTTATACGCATCGAATCGTGTGTGGGCATTCGACCCGCGAGTGGGATTGGCGGATCTGATTATCACCACGCACTCGATCGAACAAACCATAAAAAGCATGGCCACGAAGGGACCGTATCCATCGTTGAATCCCATGATTCAAACCATGACCTCAATCATGGCTGACTTGGAAATTTTAGGTCAAAAATGGTTGGAGCCAGAGGTGCAAGCGCAGATTCAAAAGGCGATCTTGGATGACGCGAAACATAACTGGACTCCAACGGCCGACTTGATGAAGGTGAATGAAATGTTGACCACCAAGTTCAAGGAGCCGATCGGAATTCAAATTGATTCTTCGTTCCTTCAATTTGACGACAACGGTTTGTTTGAGCGGGGCATAAGCGAGCTGCATGACATGAATTTGGCCGCGGAGAAAGCCGCCGCTGTTTTAGGATTGATGCCCACGGCCATGGAGTTGCGCGCGCGCCGCGCCATGTTGATGACGTTGAACGAGCCGATTGTTGTGGAGATGCGCGCCAACATTGCGCAGATGGCTGCGCAACTGAAGGAATTACGCGAGTTGCAAGGGCTTCAAGAGCTCAAGCAGTTGGAGGAGTTGAAAAATCTACAGGCCATGAAGGATTTAAAGGAACTGAAGGGGCTTGATCAATTACAGGCGCTACAAGAATTAAAAAATCTTGAAGACATCAAGAGTTTGCAGGAATTGCAAGGATTGCGGCCTTTGAAATCGCTGGAAGAACTTGTGGAATTTAAATGGAAACTTGCCATCTTAGTGGCGTGTGGTTTTTTTGCACAAACCGTGGTGTTGGTGTGGGCCATTCGAAGTCGTCGTTAAAAGAATCCGTGGCATGTGGCGGCATGACTTGCGCCAAGCACTTGCGATTGAAAGATTGGTAAGATTTTGTGTATATGAAAAAATACACCATCGCGGCGTTTCTCTTTGTTTGCAATATTTCTTTGGCGCAATCCCCGCCTGCAAATCCGACAGCGAATCCTGCTGCGAATCCTTCCACAAATCCTACTACTACTTCAGCCAGCAATCCAGTTGCAAGGCCCAGTGCTTCGGAGCCAAAAACTCCAGAGCAAATTGCCAAGCGACTTTTGCAAGATGATAAAAATGGCGACGGAAAGTTAAGCCAGGATGAATTGCCACAACAACTGCGTCAGGCGTTTGAATCAATGGATACCAACCATGATGGATTGCTTGACGAGAGTGAAGTTCTGGCATTTTCAAAGATGATGGCGAGTCGGGAGTCGCGTCGTGGTGGCGGAGCTGGCGGCGGAGCGCAGAATTTTGAAGGCGCCATGAAGCAAACAAATCGCGGATTTAAAGCGCTCGAAAAATCAACCTTTGATCCCGCTGGCAAGGCGCAGGATTTGGCGAGTATTCAAATGGTTCAAGCCGGATTGTTGGCCGCTAAGGGAATGATTTCCACAGTGAAGATGGCCCCGCAAGCCAAGGAGAAGTACGGCAATGACACGGCGAAGTTTGAATCCGACATGCGCTCACAATTGCTCGCGACGTTGACTTTATCGATCGCGCTTGAGAACGCGGTGATTCGTGGCGATGCCGCTGGCGCCAAGGAATTGGTTTCCAAGCTTGACGCCGAGGAGGACGAGGGACACGAAATGTTCAAACGCCAAGAGAATGAGGAGAATGAGGAGAAGGGCGAGAAGAGTGAGAAGGGCGAGCGTGCGCCAGCAAGCACACCAAAATAAATTTTAAATCACAGAGTGATTCACACCCCGCGGCTTGTTGCGCGGGTTTTTTATTTTTGATCGCCGTGCCCGCACTCGAGATTTGGGAACATGTCAGGTTTGATTTGCCGCGCTTGTGAATAGCATCACGTCCTTAGCGCGCACATTGCCGCTTAATCAAATGAAGACAGCGCAATTCCAAGATCCGCTGAATCAACGGTGCTGCTGCGATCAAGGTCTGTTCTGCAATTACCAGCGCACGCGCCAAAATCACTGAGGATCAAACCGATATCCGCGCTATCCACATGGCCATTGCCGTCAACATCGGCGAGTTTGCCCATGACAACAATTGCATATTGCTGCCCAGACACACTGCCAAGATTCGCCGCCACGCCCAGATCTGCGGAACCGTTGACCAAGCACGGCAGCCATTGATTGCTGAGCGCGCCGTTTGAACGCACCAAGCAAGCCGAAAGGGAAATCAAATTATTGAAGTCGGCGGCCAAGCCAAGGTCCGCGAAAGGAATTCGAAATTCAATGCCGCTGATCGCGGAGGATGCGGCCGCTACGGAACCCGCTGTGATGCCCGCGGAATTTGTGTTGTCGAGCGCAACTTCAACGCCGTTTAAATTCACGCCTCCAGCAAGAACGCCGCGGCCCGCGTTCACCGCGACTGAGCCGCGATATTCCTTTGCGGCAAGACCAACGCTTGGCAGTGAAATGTGATCGACATACATGGTCGCGCCAGGCGCGTTCACAAAGTACATCGCGTCGGGCGAAAATCCTGGATCAAATGTGAGACCATCCAATTGAGCAAGGCCCGCCGGCGGCGAACCCAAGTGGCTTGTGGAAAGCGTGGTTTGTCCGGCGCTGAAATCGCCAGCTGAAGCGGGATCGGCATCAATAAACAGCGCCAAGGCCGTGGCGTCTTGCGGAATATTTCCCGTGATTGAAATTTTCAACGCGTCGCCGTCACGGCGCGCGAATATTTGGTCAAGTTCTCCCACATTGTCGCCAAGCGAAGTGAGGCAACTTTGCGACGCGATCAACGATTGGGATCCGGCGTCGTTGGCGAGATTGCGTCCATCAATGTCCGGGTGGGTTGTGATGGGCGGAGTCGTTAAAGCCACGCGGACAATAAACCAAGAGCGCGCGCCGATTTGAATTGGATACGCGGCCTTGTTCGCGCTGGTGATCGCGCTCAGCGTGGCGGCGGATTGAATATCCACGGGAATAGTTCCGCTTGTTGGGGCCGTGAATTCAGCCAAATTCAGCGTGCCGGTGGCGGTTGCTGAATCAAGATTGATAGCCACAAGCACGGTCTCACTAGCGTCGCTGCGCACAAACGCGTACACGCCAGCATGGGAGCAGGCCACCGGTATGTATCCGCCGCGACGCAACGCAATGGAATTTTTTCGCGCGGTGATCAGCGAGCGATATGTCTCCAAGATCGAGCTTGACAAGCCTTTTTGTTCGTCAACACTGCGGCCATCATTGTTGGCGGCGTAGGTTGGAGGTTGCGGCGAAATACTTGCGGCCGGGTAATTGGTCATTGGAAGTCCAGCCACGGCTTTCCACTTGAACGGCTCACGCAAGGGAATATCGTTGGCGTCGCTGCCAACATTCGCCTTTGAGCCCTTCATGCCGATCTCGTCGCCGTAATAAATATTTGGCACGCAAGGCTGAGTCAGCAAAATCGCCGCCGCCACTTTTTGACGCGCGTTGTTGGATCCAAAATCAGATGCCAGGCGGTTCGAATCATGGTCGTTGGTTTCTGCTACGGCGAACTTTCCAATTGGAATCGCTGTGACCGTGTTCGCCATGCTGGAGTAAAGTCCGGAAGCGCTTCTGTTGGACACCGCGCTTCGAGCCGCGAACTCAAATGGCTTGGTGATGACCGCGTCAAAAGCTGTTGATGTGAGCAAGTCGGTTCCGTAGTTGCCCCAGTCCGATGGCTCGCAGAAAATAAATATGTTCGGCTTTATCGCACGCAGCGCGGTGCACCAAGTTTCCCAAAATGAAATATTCGCGCCCCAGCCTTCGCCGCCGCTTGCCCAGACATGATCAAGACGGAATCCATCAACGCCATCGCTGGTGTCGCCGTCGTTGTTGGGATCCAGCCATTTTTTAGCCCAATTTGTCACGGTTGCCACGGCCGAAGCGTTGTTCAAGTTCCAGTGGATGAAACCAACCGACGAGCCATTCCATGTGTTGTAAACCGATCCAACATAATTGACGTTGTCGGCGCTGGTGAAGGCCAGCCAATTGCTATATGCGTTTGTTGGAGCGCGATACGCGGATTGAAAGTACGTTGAATTCTGGTTGATGCCATACGCGACATAATCCAGAATCACTTTTATGCCGCGCGCGTGGGCTTTGGAAACAAAATCTAGAAATTGCGCCTGCGTTCCAAAGCGCGTGTTGAGCATGTCAGCGGGTCCGTGTTGATACCCGTGATAGGCCGCAGATGGAAAAATCGGTTGCAGATAAATCATGGTCACGCCGAGATATTGCAAATAGTCAAGCGATGTGTTTGAGGCGAGCCCGGCGAAATCGCCAAAGCGAGTATTCACGCCATTGGTGGAATCGTTGTCGGAATCACACCATGCGATTGGCATGATCTGGTAGATCACCTCGTCTTGGGGAAGACGTGTCTCGACAAGTTTCAATGCGGCGGGCGATTGTTCAGCGCGACTGGGCGTGGATTCTTGTTCGAGCAGATACTCCTGCGGGAAAAAATCATCAGGCGGAAATTTTTGCGTCGTGGCGAATGTTGCTTCAAGTGCGATCAAGCAAGACGCGCAAGCAATTGAAACTAAATGCAACATACTTGTCTGGCGGCGCGTCATTGATTTAGTCTAATGCGCGAATCTCCTCAGACCAGTGATACTTTGAAGAATTGTCAGATTTGCGAGGGATATTTTTGTGAACTTTGCTTGAAAAAGTTGGCATAAATCCAATATTTTGTTGATTGAATCAAGCTTTGGACTTTGCGAATTGATTCAGCGTGGTGGTTCAGCGTCAATCAATCCCGGACGATTTGATCAGTGATTTTTCAAGCACCTCAAAATATAAATCATCGCGTCGAGGTGTTCCGGCGCGCGGTTGCCCATAGGGAAAGTCCTCTTTTTTTCCCGTGAGCGAATAGCCGCGGCGTTGGTACCACGCGATCAATATGTCGCGTTGGCCAATCACAGTCATGCGAGCGCGCGGCAAGCGCAACTCGTCGCGGATCACTCGCTCGGCTTCATGTAACAGTTGCCGACCAATGCCAGCGCTCTGCAACGTTGGCAGCACGGACACCATGCCGATATAGCCTGCGTCTCCCGCGTTTTCTATGCGCACACATCCAACAAGCGCCGCGGCCTGGGGCAACGCGCGCTCTTGCGAAGGCGTGTGGAATTGATCCTGATCGAGAATTTGGACGCCCGCAGAACTTTGCTCCGCTAGGCGAATTCTGGAATGGGCGCCGCAAATGATTTCGCGAATTTCGATTTCGTCGGTGCGTTGACCATCTAAAATATCGGCTTCAGTGGTCCAACCCGCGCGGCTGGCATCGCCGCGATATGCGCTCTCCACCAAGAAAACCACAGCCGACACATCGGCGAGCGTGGCGTTTCGAAAAGCTATTTGTTGCGCGAAACTCATATAGGGCAATGATAGAAGATGAAATGCACTGAGCGCAGTTGAAGATGATGCCGTGCGCGGTGCTGATGTGGCGTAAAGCAACAGTGAACTGTTGACAAGTTTTAATTTGAAATTCGAGCGCTCATTTAAGTTTAGAATGAGCTTTCCAAGCGGCGATCAATTCCGCTTCGCGTGCGCGGCTTATTCCTGGCGCTCCAGGCTTGGCGCCGAAATCAAAATCTGGTTTTGTTTTCTGGAACCAGTCCGCAGTGTCGCGAGCAGTTTGCGCTAAAGGACGAAATTTCAATCCTTGCTCAATGGCCTTGCGGCGGTTGATGCCGCCCATTGGCGCTTCGGCGGCCATGGAAGCGGGAATCCACAGCGGCATGCCCATCCAAGGTTGCACTTGTTGCTCCAGCAACCAATCATCATCCGCAGGAACAAATTCGACATGATTTCCAAACGCGCCGCGGCAGCCAAAAACAAATCCATCAAAGGTGAGCGTCCCGTCCGGGCCCGCGCAATTGAAAGCCCCGCCGTGGCCGTTCTGCGCACAAACACAGGCAAAATCCGCTAAATCGCGCGCGTCAATGAATGACGTCTCGCTGCCCCACGGATTTTTTGAATTGGGAATCAACACTTCGCCACCGCGCTGTAAACGCGCGGGCCAATAGGTGAATCGGTCGGTTGGATCACCAGGCCCAACAATCAAACCTGGCCGCAACATGGTTGCGCGATCCGCATACACGGCGGTCAACGCGCGCTCGCATGCGGCCTTGAGCGGACCGTATGTTTCATTGGATAATTTTTCATCAATCACTTGCGGATCCGCCGCAAGCGGAGCTGATTCATCCGCATGCACAGGCAGTGGGTCCGCGTACACATTTAGAGTTGTGACCAAAATATATTGGCGCGCGGCGGGCTTCAGCAATTCAGCGCTTGCGCGCGTGATGCGGGGAACAAATGCGCTTGTATCTATGACCGCGTCCCAAGTTCTACCTCCTCGAATTGCGGCGGCCAAGGGCTCTAGGCCTGGCGCTTTGTTGGGATCTCGATCGCCATGGATCTGCTCAATATCTTTGAACATGCCAGGATTTGTTTTACCGCGATTGAACAGCGTCACGGTCCATCCGCGCGCCGTTGCGCTTTCAACAATTGCGGGTCCAAGAAAAGATGTGCCGCCAAGAATTAAAATTTTCATGATTGCATTGGGTTATGGTTGTTCAAGTTCTAAGTTTAAGCGTACTTTCCTTCTTGATAAACGTAACACAGCACAGCGGATCACCCCGCTGAACATGAACGAATGGCAATGGAATGCCAATTCAATAAGGTTATTTTGGCGTTTTTGCGCTGGCGCCACTCGCTCGCGCGTATCGAAGATCAATCGCTGAACTGCCCAAAGTAATGTCCTTGATAGAAGCCAACAAATCTGAACGCGTCACTTTGCCGCTAGTGGGAAGTTTTGGTTCCCCGCTGAGCGCGTAAAGCGTGACCACATAAATTTTTTCGCCAGGACCCTTGGAGCAAGGCGGAGCGTATTGGGCGCGACCGTTGACGGTGTTTACTCCCCATGCGCCCACATTTTTCTGGCCAGCATCAATCGACTTGGTTGTTGCGGGAATGTTCCAAGTGACAATGTAGACATGTTCCTCCGCGCCAGGCCCCGGAATATGGTGCATGGTCAATGCAAGGCTTTTTGTTCCCGCAGGCAAATCGCTCCATTGAAATGGTGGCGATAAACTTTCACCGTCACAGGTGAACTTCGCATCAAGCAAACCGTTCGCGCCCACGCCCGAACTGGAAAATGGAAACGCATTGGCCGCGCGCGGAGTGGATGCGGTGGATGAAGTTTCGCCCGCGCTAGGTCGATCATTCGCGTCACCATCTTCGCGTGGCGGCGGAGGACCATCTTCACGCGGAGGTGGAGGGCCATCCTCACGTGGTGGCTTGTCGCCTTTGCCGCGGCGCCCCTCTTTCTGAGAGCCTTTGCCATCACCGCGACTTTCTTTGGCTGAATATGTTTCAGTGCTTTTTTCCCCGTTTACACCGGTGAAATTGAAAATGACTTTTCCTGAAGCATTCACGGAATACTCCACAAAGCCTGGCTTGCCGCCAACTTCATACGTCAACTTCCACGCCTTGGGCGCAGTTTGTTTGAAATCGGTGATTTTGGCGCCACGTAAAGGAGTGGTGGCTTGGCGCAATGGTTGCGCATGCGCCTGCGGAACAATCTCATCGCCTTCCACTTTTACATTGCCGCGCATGCCGCCATTGATATATGGATATGTCTTGCTCGCGTGATAGTGGTACGAGCGAGTGCCGCTATCAATACCCTGTCCGGCGGGAACCGCGCAGAAATGTCCATTCAGTTCGTCAAGCGCATCGGTGCTTCCAAGCGGACATGATTCTGGGGCACCGGCTTTTGCCTTGGAGTCGTACAAGCCGTAAATGGCGAAACCATCTAGAGCAAACGCAATTGGACTTTTGGGGCCAACAACTTTTTGAATTCCAAGAGGCGCCGCGTGATAGTGGTAGTCATCGCCACGGCCACAGTGCCCGCCGAACTCGTCCAACTCACCAATAGAAAACGAATCAACGCCGCGATTGTTGAGCGCGTTGAAAATTGGAATGCCATTGGCCGCAAGCGCAATGGCCCCACGGCGCAGTTGAGTGCGCCCGGAAATTGGCTTGTCAGCAAGCGTGGATTTAAGCGGTATTTGCCATGAATTTGTGCCAGTGTAATTCTGTGGCAGCGGCACTTGTTGTTGCCACGCGGTAATTCCCACCATCATGGTGAAGTCAAGTGGCGCGTGCGGAAGTCCGTCGGATTCAACATAAAGCCACTGCGAATCCCAGTGCGTCTTCACACTGGGCGCGAAAAGTTTGTAGACCGCCGCTTGCCACGGATCGTTTGATGGATTGATGGGACTCGCGCTTTGGTTCATCGCACGCACGCGCGCCAATTGAGCTTGAGCAAGCGCGCGATCCTGATCATTCAAATCAGCCATAGCAATTGTGGCTGTGCCACCATCATGCAAATCAATGGTCACGCCACTGTCACGCACTGTGAGCAACCAGCCCTCAAGGTCGAGTTTATTGCGTTCATCTCGCCACACATGAATTGAATTATGGTCGCGCTCACCGTGGCTGTGCGCTTGGGTTTGATCCAAAGTTTGAATATCAGCATGGTCACTCGGCGGATGGGCCGCGGTGGCGTTGGCAAAGAGAATAAGAATGGCTGGAAATGAGATCATGGTGATGATCCTTTGCGGCTTTGAACTATTCAAGGGACAGGATGATTTGTTTAAGTTCCAATATTCGTAATCGTGATCGGGGTTGTGATGAGTTTATCTAAATCACAGAAAATGCCGTGAAGTTCAAGGGATTTGGATTATTTTTGCACGCCGGGTTTCATGTCATAGGTCTTCACGATCAAACCATTTTCCTCTTTATTTTTAGATGATGATTGCTGAGCAATCGCGGCGCGCACAAAATCAACCGTGGCCTTGTCTGGGGCCACTTTCACTTGGATGTGGCCAGGGCTGCCAAGAATTGTTCCGGACTTGTATCCGTATTCCTCAGCGCTGCGCGTGCCGCCCTGCGCGTTGCCAGGCTGCGGCACGCATTGATAAACCACGCCATCAAGCGCGCTTTGCACATACAGATGGTCGTGCCCGTGAAATACCGCGGTCACTCCATTCTTCACAAGTAAATTATGGATGGGCATGGACCAGCCAGGTCTATGCGCCGCGAAGCCTTCGCTGCCGTCCGCGTTCTTGCCGCCCCATTCAAACAAAGGCGCGCTCTCAACACCACCGCGCGATTCAGAACCGCCAAGACCGCCAACCAAATGGTGGATGAACACAAATTTATATTTTGCTTTGGACTTGCCAAGCGTGTTGGCAAGCCAGTCGTACTGCGCCTTGCCCAAAGTGCGGCTCCAACTGTCATCATTTGGCTCTAGATTTTTTTTGCTTTTATCTCCGCCGCCGCCACCTCCGCCGCCACTACCGCGCATTTTTTCTATTGATTGCCAAAACGGATCAAGCACAACAAACAATGCGTCGCCCCATTCAAAAGCGTAGTAGTTTGCGCCGCGACCATTCTTCATGTCTGTGCGACCGCTGTACATGGCGTCCGCCTTATTTTCATTGATAATGGCGGGAAAACGCTGCGTTCGCATGTTGTACGACCAAGGTCCCATGGCATCACTTTGCGTGTCAGAACTGCCAATTTCACCATCATGATTTCCAAGAACCATGAACAGCGGCGCCGAGTGGCACAGTTTCCCAAAGTAGTAGCGCTGCGCGTCATACTGCGGCGCCGCATCATGAAAGTCGCGGCGCTTGTCGGTCATGAATGTGTCGCCTAGATCAATGTGAAAGTCCGGATGCTCCGTGAGCGCGTTGCAAAGCGCTTGCTCGTACACTTTTGGATCCATATTTGCGTCTAGGTGCGAGTCCGCCTGAATAGTGAAAGTGAATGGCGTTCCGTTGGAAGCGCGCGTGCGGAAGGAATGCTCTTCAGTTGGTTTCGCCGCTGCGTCGCTTTGGTTCTTGAGAAACAGTTGATAGGAATATTGCGTGTTTGCTTTCAGGCCGCTGAGCTCAATCAACGCAACTTTGCTTGGAGTAATTTGAATAGGTTTTGTTTTTTGTTTGGTGGATTCACCATTTCGCCAATATTCAATGAAGGCTTCGGCGGCGGCGGCCACACTCACAGTCGCGGTGATTGATGTTTCGGTTGGGCGCATCAACACAATATCGAATTCGTGAGCGGGTACTTCCGTGTGAAACGCAGTCATGCGCGCAATCAGCGAGCCTGGCGGACCTTTCTCGCTACCAGAGGCCGAGCCACTCACGTCATTTGCGCCATTATTTCCTTTGCCACCTTTGCCGCCATTTGCATTTTGCGCAACCGAGGCGGTGGTTTCATTTTTATTGTTTTTTCCGCCTTTTCCTCCTCCTTTCTTCTGCTTTTTGTCGCCTTGGGTTCCGTTAGAAGCGGGGGGATTGGTTGGTGGTTGCCCGTCTCCTGTCGCGGTCGCATCCGTTGTGGTTGGCGCGGTGGTTGGCATTTGTGCGTCGACCGCTTTCAAGTAGGCATCCAATCGCGCTTGAAGTGAGTTCACCTTTTCGGGCATCTCGGCGGAAAGATCTTTTGATTCAGACGGATCTTTCACAATGTCAAATAGCGTCACCTTGCCGGTGTCGTAATGACGAATCAGTTTTAGATCGCCGTCAAAAATCGCCGACGCGGGTCCGCCGTTGTTCAAGTCATAATGGGGAAAGTGGATCACGATTGCATCGTTGGGGCGCGAAACATTTCCAGCGCCTGAATTTTTCAATACGGGCTTCAAACTTCCGCCTTCTACAACAAGTTTCGCGTCTGGTGTGAAGGACTTGGCAAGCGGCGAGCCGGCGAGATCGATCATGGTTGGCAATACATCCATGCCACTTGCGCGCACGGAACTGATCGCGCCAGCTTGAATGCCCGGACCACTGATGATGAAAGGAACGCGAATGCCACCTTCGCTCACGCTGCCCTTGGAACCCGTGAGCGGCGCATTGGCGCCAACCCCGCGGCCAGTTCCGCCGCCTGGCGTTCCATGGTCCGTGCTGAAATAAATATATGTGTTGTCGGAAATTCCAAGTTCTTTCAACGCCGCGCGCACGCGACCAACGGCTTTGTCCATGTCGCGCACGCCCGCCGCGGAAGCCAACGATTTACCGGTTAATTTGGGCAGTAATTGTGCGGTTTCCGCAAATGATTCGGGCGTTGCTTCGGCTTCACTTCCGCAACCGTAATGCGACATTTGCAAGAAGAACGGTTTGCCCGCTTTCACTTGTTCACGCATAAAAGCAATGCCGCGGTCGGTGATCATGGATGATTGTTTTGGGTTGGGCGCCTCGCCTCGGTCAGGACCTTGATTCGTGTTCGCTCCGTCGGAAATATCAAAGCCGTGTTTCATTGGATCAACTCGGCCCGCATGCCACTTGCCAAAGTGCGCTGTTGCGTAACCCGCCGCGCGCATGACATCACCCGTGGTCTTCACTCCATCAGGCAACTCCATATCAGGAGTTGGCGCGATCAATTTCATCAGCGGATATTTCTGCGCTTCCGCATCCGTACCAGCATTTTTTTCACCGACACCTTTGCCACCGTCTTGTTCGCGCTTGCCAACGCCGCTCTCATTCACATAGGTCATGTGCAATTTTGCAGGACTAATGCCGGTTAAAAAACTGGCGCGCGATGGAGTGCAGCGCGGGCATGTTGCGTAGAAATCGCTGAAGCGCATTCCGTCATTTGCAAGCTGTTCCAAGTTTGGGGTCAGACCCACTCGATCACTTGGTGGATATTTACCGTCCATGTCCACCGACGTGCTTGACCAACCATGACCCTCGCCAAGAATGAAAACGAAATTCGGTTTTGTGGTTGGGCTTCGATTTTTCCCGGCATTCGTGGCAGTTTCCTCAGCATCCGCAATAGCAATCTTTGCGGGAGCGACAGCTTGAAGCAGCACAAGCAAAATGCAGAGCAGGGTATTCATCGAGTGAATTTTCCTAGATCATGGTGGACCAAATTCAAGCAAGACTAAGTTGGCTCAAAGCCAAATGACATAGTGACGGTGCCCGCATTATTGCAGGTGGCGTTGCAACGAGGACAACTGAATTGAATTGCTTCAAACTTCTTAAATTGCAAAGGTAGACTTTCTATATGCAAAGCCGAAGCACTCAAAAATGTTCTCCATTTTATTCTTGGCGCGTGATCAGTTGTCTTATAACAAGCATTGTGTGCGTTTCGGAGCAAACACTCGCTGCCACATTTGATGCGCTCGAAATTCCAAAACCACTCAAGTCCAAGGATCTGCAAAATTGGATGAAGGACTTGGCGCCTGCGGATGTGGAGCGCGTGAAATGTGAGCAGGCTTTCGACGTGTACGTGGATCAGTGGGAATTGTTGCGCGATAAAGTCATTCGCCCTGCTCAGGCCAAGCATGACGCGCCAATTCGCGGCGGTGATGTGAATGCCAATGTCTCAAGTGATACGAGCGAGAACAACCCAAGCGAAATTGCGTGGATTCGCACGGTCTCCAGCGCATACGACACCATTGGCAACATGGAGCGCGCCATGTTTGGCGCCATGCGCGAGTCGCAAGCGAATGAATCTCAACAAGCCAAAGTTGATCGCTTTGCGGCGGCGCGCGCTCGTAAACGCGCGAACGCTGTGGTGCGTGGTGTTCCGTTGAATTTGCCCAGTGTTCCCAAGGTTCCCAATCTTGCCGAGGAAAAACTTGCGGCTATTGATAAGCGTTCGCGCGAGTGGGAAGTTTCTGCCACGCCATTGATTGAGCGCATCGCCTCCGCAAGTTTGGACGATAAATCCACGGACCGAATAGAGGAATTGAAGCGCAAACTGATCACCAGCGAACGCGCCGCGGTGCGCGACATTGCGGCACAGTTGCCGCCGGACGCCGCGCAAAAATACAAGATGCAATTTGCGCGCAAAGCATTGGCTGGTTTGTCCAGTTGGAGTCCGTTTGCGTTCAGTTCTCCAGACGCGCTTCGCAAGCAACTTGCCGACGCCAATCGCGCGGCGAAAGAGAATGCATCCGCCATTGCCAAGATCGATCAGTGGCAACAGCAACGCGATCAACTTGATGACGCTGCGCTTGACGCGTTGACCGCCGAAAAATTTTCCCCTGAAGCCATGCAGGACATGAATGCAAAGTTCGCGCAGATGAACGCGGCCAGCATTGCCGACATTGCCCAGGCCGCGAATATGCCCGAGTTGGGTTCCGCGAATGAAGCCATGCCCTTCACATTTGAAGGCGGCGATGGCGCGATTGATTTGAGTGAGTTGGGCAACCAAGGTGGCGCGATGATGTTCACCAGCGTGAGCAGTTCGCAAATCATGGGCGACACTGGCGCGGGAATGGGCGCAACATTAATTGCGGCCGATGGAAACGCCATGCCCGAAGGCGCGATGCAAGGCGCGAAGACAATGATGGTGATTACATCAACAGGGAATGAGGACGCGTCGAACATGAGCGTGAGCGCGAATGTGAGCATGAACATTCAAGTTGGCGAGGGCGGCGATGGCGAAATGACGCCCGAACTTGCTGAAAAAATTGCCGAGCTTGTGAAAGAGAAAGTGGGCGAACATGTTGGGTCGCAAGTGGAGGCGAAGATTGGCGATCAAATGAATGCCCAAATTGATTCGCAAGTTGGCGCCGCAATCGCGCAGTCCATGAACCAATCTGGTGGCGCACCTTCAGGCAACAATGGCGCATCAGAGATTATGTCCAACGACATGCCACAAGATATGGTGGGAGGTATGCGGCAATTTCGCGCGCTGAATCGCCAAGACATAGAACAACTTCGTCTGCGTCTTGCGGTGCCAGACGCTCAGCGCGCCATTTGGGATTCGCTGGCCAATGATTTGCTGCAAAGCAACGCTGAGTGGAGCAAAAATAAATCTGGTCCAGGCAATATGTTTTATGTGCCCCAACCGGGCGAGGACATGGCTGCGTTCATGAAGAAGTCGCATGAGCGCGCTGAAGCCCTGGCTAAATTAGAGGAGACTTGGTTTGATGATTTAGCCAGCGGCGTGAAGGGACTTGATGCCGCGCAAGTTGCGCGCGAGCGCGGTCGCCGCGCCTTGGTTCGTGCGTTTGCCGCCGTTAAAAATTCCGCCATGCCCATGCCAAACATAATGATGTCGCGCTGGAGCAAGGTGGATTTGTACGCCGCTGCCGACGTGTTACCCGCGCAAGTTTGCGCGCAAATTTTGCCAACGCTTGACGCCTGCCGCGCGCAGATGCTGCAAGAACTAGCGAATTTGCCTGACAAACTTGACGCATTCAACGCGGTGCAAATGTCCGCCATGCAAATGGAATCGCACGCCGACGACGCAGGCCACGACAAAATGTTTATTTCAATGAGCATGGACGATTCCAAAATGGCGGAGTTGGAGAAAGCGCGTAAGCCATTGACCGCGGCATGGAAAGCGGTGGAGCAATTGCAAGAGACGAATGTGGAAACGGTGGTATCCAAGTTGGACGCCGCCAACGCGGCGCTTTTTCACCGCGCCGTACGTAAGCAAACGCACCCTGAAGTTTTTCGCACGCAAGCCAAAGTGGAAGGTGCTATTGAGCGAATCATCGCGCTGCCCGCGCTTGCCCCCGAGCAAATGCAAACCGTGATCTCGCTTGCCAACGACTATTACCAGCGCGCCGACACGTTGATCGCACGTTCCATTGAACAGACCGAACGCAATGACGCGGCCGTGGCCACCATGATGCAAGGCCCCGCTCAAGCGCAACCCGCTGACATGGCCAAGCAGGAGCGCGCCATGATGTCAACGGATATCGCGCGCAGCGACGCCAGTTACGACCGCGAGGAACTAAATGCGCGCGCGTTGCGGCAACTTCGCGCTGCAATCACCGCTGAGCAAGCCAAAGCCGCGAAAGTGAATTGACGCTCGGAAAAATATTTCAGCTCTCAAATTCCGCCGCCTACTTCACGCAACGAAATCCCAAATTCGAAAGCCCCGTATCCCAATCTGTCCCTCGGCGCGCGCTAGGCCGATAGTTGCGGCAATAATTTTCCGCGCACATGAATGACCCACCACGAATCACACGCTGGGACGCGTCTGGATTTTCGGGATTGAACGACCGCGTGGGTCCCGCCGGATTTTCACACACTCCATTAGCTGCTTGTTGGTACGCGCGCGCATCAAACCAATCCGAGCACCACTCCCACACATTGCCAATCATGTCGTACAAGCCATAACCATTGGCGGGAAAACTTTTCACAGGCGCGGTGCGCGCAAAACCATCTTCATTGGTGTTGCGATCTGGAAAATGTCCCTGCCAAATGTTGGCCATACGCTTTCCGTCCGGCATAAAGTCGTCGCCCCACGCATAACGTTTTTGTTCCAACCCACCACGCGCGGCAAACTCCCACTCGGCCTCGGTGGGTAATCGCTTGCCCGCCCATGTTGCATATGCGCGCGCATCACTCCAAGAAACTTGCACAACTGGATGATTCCAACGCCCGTCCAAATTGCTGTCGGGTCCTTCAGGATGGCGCCAACTTGCGCCGGGAACCCACTTCCACCACGCGCTTGCCTCGCCGCCGATCACTTGCTCATTGAGCGGCGTGAATACCAACGAACCCGCGACCAATTTCTCCTGCGCTGGTTTGGGCGTGCCAACAGGAAGTTGCAATTTTAGTTGCTCCCAATCAGGAACTTGCTCGGCCTGCGTGACAAAATGCGTCGCATCAACAAACGCTTTGAACTGTTCGTTGGTGACCTCGGTGACATCCATCATGAATGCGGCCACTTTCACGCGGTGAGCAGGCCGCTCGGGTTCATACGACTGCGGATCATCCGTGCCCATGACAAACTCGCCGCCAGGAATTTGAACCATGTCTGTTGACGGCAAAGGCGCCGTGGAGTTGTCGGCGCATGCGCAAATAAAAATCAGCAAACAGAAATAATTTATAAATAGCGGAGAACGCATTTTCAAAGTGTAATAGCGCAAGCCAATAAAACAATGCCTCAACCTTTTCATTGCCAGCCTTGGTATTGGCGTAAGTTGACATCATCTTTGTGCTTGATTTACGACCATGATTTCGCTGATTGCGCTCGAACCAAACCTACTCAACCATTCGCTTCCATGGATTGAATGTTGTGAAATTCCACTTGCAGCGGCGTGGCATTTTTCAACTCTGAAAGATGTACTGGTTTGATCACGCTTTGCGTGTACGCAATCAACACGCAGATACTGGCCACCATAAGAACCAACGCGCCCACTCGTCCATGAAAGCGAATGCGTCGATACACCGCATCGTCGTGGCGACTGTGCGCGCGCGATGCGATCACGGCGGTAACGCTGAGCAAAATAATATTCACATACACCAGCGCGAAACTGAGCGAGCCCATGGTCATGTATCCCACCGGCGGCCCCATTGGATGCGCGCCAATCGCCAGTGCGATCAAACTGAAGGTGGAAGACATCACCGCGCGTGAGCAGGCGGATTCATCCTTCCACCACAACGCGCTGAAGGCAATCAGCCAGCACAAGAACATGGGCAGTCTCACCATCAATGTGTCGCGCGTGGTCAGCGCGCGGGTTTCCAGCATCAACGAGATCGCGTTCAGTTTGGGTTGGTCGCCAATCAACTGCGTTGGGTTCCACAAATCGGACCACTGCCCCGTGGTCACCATGGCCGCGTGCAGGTAAAAATTATCGGGGTCTTGTCCAAGCCCTGGTGATACGCCCAACTGAATTGGAACCGCGGCGATCAAGTTGGCCATATCGGGCGCCGACGGAAAGAAAAACACAATTGGAAGCACAAGCCGAGCATATGGATACGCATGGTGATTATTGCGCGCCTCGAATGTTCCTTGGAAATTGTAGAAGCGGTGTTGGATTCCATTTTCACCAAAAAGAGTTCTAGATTGAAGCGATGGTTGGTTGGCCCCGAATGTGTTGAGAAACTCCGGTGTTCCTGGATCAAAGTTTGGGCGCAACTTTGGATTCCATGAGAGCACAATCGAAACTTCCGCGGTGAAAGATTGCGGCACATGGGCGTCGGGTGTGACGCCTTGCAACTCAATCGCCATGATCACCGCGCTGCTTGCAACTAGATCGGTTGCGGATGTGGTTTGCACAATTTGCGGCGTTGTGGACACGTCCGTCTCTGGCGCACTAAATGCACACATCGCCATACCTGCAAGAGTCATGAGTGCCCAGACGGACAAAGCCAAACTTTGGCGCGTGAATGATTTCCGCATGTTGAGCAAGATAGCTTGCATTTGCACAGTTCAGTAAATGATCAACAGATGGATCACTCTAATAAAAAAATCCGGGACTCGTTTAGTGAGAAGACCCAACTGGAATCGTCAACACAGGCGTCGCCTCGTTGCCGCTTTTCACTTGCAAGTCATACAGATCGCGCGCCAAAGCGAACACCTCCTTGGTAGTCACATCATTGCTTTCAATCCAAAAAGACTCGCCACGAAACGCAACGGACACGGTCGCGTTGCTTGGAGCGCTTGCGCCGCGATGCACGCGAAACACCGCATTCACATGCAATCCCATATCACTTTTCACATCGCTTTGAGAGGCAATGCGATTCCAAAGTTCAATCGGCGTGTCTATGTCTAGGTCGGGCATTGGTGCGTTTGCCGAATTGTCTACGCCAAAACTCAATAGGCGCAGTAGGGCGGCCAGTGAACGGGTGCGCATGGAAACGCGAGCTCCAGGCAAAGGATTTTCAACCGACACCATCCGATAGTTGCCGGGCTCGGGTGGCAGCTCAAGCAACTTCAGCATCTCAAGTCCATGCGGATCATTCTGAATGCCTTCATACAGTGTGAACACTGGCACTGATTCAATGGAAATGTAATCATAAGTTCCATCCTCACGTGCTTTCAGCGCGGAGCGATCCTTCTTTGCGCTCACAACGCTGCCAAGGCCCACCTCCGCCGCTGGAATAGGTTTCTGATTCCATATCACTGGCAGCGATGCAAGGCTGAGCGAAATCAATTGCTTGGATTGCAACTCGTCAAACAACATCATCAACCGGCCAAAGCGATGATCGTGGGCCTGAATTGGAAATCCACGCGTGACATCAAATGAAGACACTGTTTGAAATTGTTCGCACGTGAGAAACACAACCCAACTAATCGGCCAACTCGCCGACACCATGCTCTCAATGCTTGACACAGGAATGGGCGCCATCAGTTCGCGCGCAAGTTGTTCCCCTTGGCGGGGAATCATGGTGATATTGGGTGTGTATTCAAAAGTGGTCGCACCTCCGGTGCTGCCACCTACAAATCCACTGCTGGGAATAGTCACGCCGCCGGTTAAACTTCCGCCCACTCTTGTATTCACGTTGATCGCGCTCACCACCATCCACTGGGTTGGTTCATCCATGCTCATGCGCACAATGTTCAGCAGCATCTGGCTGTCCATGGCTTGACATACCGCGGTATTAAACGCGACATGATTTTCTTCCAGCACATTGGCGCCCCATTGCGCGCAGCCGCCAATGAACAGTGCGCTGGCACATGCAAGCGTTGCAACTTGTTTCTTAGAGCGTGCGTATGGCAAATGGTTTTTCAAGATCATGCTGCCAATGTAGCAGCATGCTTTTTATTATTTCGATGCGCGAGCACAGCCACCACGCTCAGCACCAAGACCAAAAGAAGCGTGGCCCACGCGTTGCCCAAATGCAGGCCTTCATCCTTGGTCATGAAATCACCAGCCGCCGCGCCCAATGGATGCGTGACAATAATGCCGGCCCAGTAGCAACTCACGCGTGACACGCGCGTCTTTAAAGTCACAACCGCCACCGCCGCAAGCAACACCAGCAGCGCAATGGTGCTTGCTGTGTCGCCAAAACCAATGCCGCCTAAACCAAATCCGTGTCGCGTGACAAACTCGCCAAACAACGTGTCGCCAATAGTTTGACCATCCAAATCCAATTCGTTCTTGGACAGCATGTCGCCAAGCACGGTTCCAAATGTGCTGCTGGTCAAAATAGTGAGCCAATAAAGGCTTTCGCCAATTTTGTCCAGCGCCGCGCCAAGATCACGCGAGCGTGTCCACCATTTCCACGCGCTCAGCGTTGCCACAAGTGAAATTAAAATCGTAAGCGATCCAAGCGGGTAGCCAAGTCCAAGCGAGCGCGTGATCCAGTCGCACAAAGTTGTTCCACCAATGCTGGCCAGCGTGAGCGTGGTCCAGTACATCCACGCGTGTTGTTTGGCAAACCACACTTGCAGAATGGTTGCAACGGCGAACAATGCAAGCAGTACCGCCGATGCGCCGCCGTATCCAAAGTCCAGCGTTTGCGAAATAAAGTCGCCCGCGGTTTCGCCAAGTGTGGTGGAGCTGACAACCAGCGCCCAGTACATGCCGTTTATGTGCGGCAGTTTTTTGGAAGTGTTTGGGGCAAGGTGGCGGGACAGTGTTTGGGTGCGCATGTGTGTTGACTAGATTGTTGTAAGAAGTGTTTTACCACCAAATGGGGGTTCATTTTGATATGTAAGCGATGAGATTGTGTTTCTTGGTTGGCGTGATTGGCAACGCGATTGCCGCCGCACAAACCCCATTTCTGCCCCGCAAACAGGCCTTTGGCAACAATCTGCAAAATCTTTTGCATTGCGTGATCAAGGTCACCTGTTTTTTACGTTTACATCTATGGATAGCGAGTTGAAGCGTTGGGAAGCGCGACAACAACGAATCTTGATGTTCTGGAAAGCCATGTCGGACCGCAGCGGGAACCTGCACCAGACAAGCCAACCAGATTTGGGACGATATGTTTGAACGCGGTCGGGAACACTGCCTCAAACAAGTCAACTCAATTACGAGTCGCCCTTAAACAGGCGACTCGTTTTTTTTG
>CANKBX010000019.1 GCA_947480055.1 Planctomycetaceae bacterium | reverse complement strand
GTCAGCGCGCAGTTGGCGCCCGCCCTGCTTGCCGAGGGACTGATTGTGGTCGATCTATCCGCGGCATTCCGTTTGCGCGACGCGACGGCGTATCCAACACATTACGGATTCACCCATCCATCAAGCAATTTGCTTGCAAATGCGGTGTACGGACTGCCGGAACTCAATCGCGCGGCGTTGGCTGACGCGGACTTGATCGCATGCGCCGGGTGCTATCCAACCTCGGTGATTTTGCCGCTACGCCCGCTTGTGAACGCAAACCTTCTGAATTCTTCGCGACCTGTGATTGTTGATTCCGCAAGCGGCGTGAGCGGCGCGGGACGTGGCGCCACCACCAAAAATTTATTTTGCGAAGTCAGCTATCAACCATACAGCCCGCTTCGACATCGACATCAACCAGAGATGCGCCAAGAAACACAATTGGATATTTTGTTCACGCCGCATTTACTGCCACTGGACCGCGGCATTGTCAGCACCATTCACGCGGAACTTTTGCCCGGCGTGAGCGAGTCTGTTGTCCGCGCCACGCTCGCGGCGCAGTATGAAATCGAACCATTTGTTCGCTTGCTTCCAGATGGCGTATGGAGTTGTATTGCCGCCGTGGAGCGAACAAACTACTGCGACATTTCGCTCACAGTCGACACAGCGCTGAATCACTTGGTTCTTGCTTCGTCCATTGACAACTTGATCAAGGGCGCGGCCGGTCAAGCTATTCAATGCATGAATATACGGTTGGGGTTTCCTGAAACAATGGGCTTGCTGCCCGCCCACGCGACCGGGGTGCTCAGTTGAATCATCCACGCGACTCCCACACAGAGCCAAAACCAATGAAAACCCTGCCGATTGTTATTAAATTGGGCGGCGCATTATTGGATAATCCCGCCGCCAATGCTCCCTTCTTTCAAGCGCTCGCTGAATTCATTCAACAAGATCAAAGCGTTGTGCTTGTGCATGGCGGCGGAAAGAGTGTCGACCGGCATTTGGAATTGCTTGGCCACAAAAGTGAAAAGCGCGAAGGCATTCGCATCACGCCGCCAGAGCAGATGCGGGAAATCGCTGGCGTGCTTGCGGGGCAACTCAACGCGCGGCTTGTGGGCTTGCTGCGCGCGCGCGGCGTGAACACCGTGGGGCTTACGCTTGCCGATGGCGCCACAACCACCGCGCGCAAAACCCAAAAATTTGCATTTGACACCGGCCGCGTTGGCGAGATCACTGGCGGCGACATGCATCTTATTCAAACACTTCTGCGCCATGGCTGCACGCCCATTTTCTCCAGCATTGCCATGGATAGCGCGGGCGAACTTCTGAATGTCAACGCCGATGAAGCCGCCGCAGCGATCGCGCGGATTGTGTCGGCGCGTCTACTTGTATTGCTCACGGATGTTGCGGGCGTGAAAGATGGCACCGGAAAAATTATCCGCGCGCTGGACCGCGAAACTGTGGAGCGCCTCACGCAAAACGGAACCATCACGGGCGGCATGCTGGCCAAAGTTCGCGGAGCGCTTGAGGCCAGCGAGCAGGCTGGCGTGGCAACTCTGGTCGCGGGTTGGAACGACTCCGATGTGTTAGGCAAACTTGCCAATACTGCCAGCGAAACCGCAACTGGAACGCTATTTCTTCCCATGACCCAGGCGTGCAATGTTTAACACGTCAACCGTTGTCACCAATCTCATTTCTCGAATTTTCCGCTGGATTTCACGCGTTTTTTATCTTTCCGCTTCGCCCGCCACTGACGCCGCAATCCGCATCTGAGGCATTTTATGATTCATCCACACACCCGCCTTGCCACAAAAGATTTAACCCGCATCATGGATTTAAGTTCCCATGAAGTCATGCCTTTGATTGAGCTTGGGCGCGCGCTGAAAGCCGACATTCGTCCCTACAAGAACCACTTCGCGCAACGCTCACTTGTGATGTTGTTTGAAAAGCCGTCCCTGCGAACGCGCGTGAGTTTTGACATTGGCTTCGCCCGCATGGGCGGTCACGCAGTGTACTTGGACCACGAAAAGTTGCGCATTGGAGAACGTGAAACAATCGCCGACTACAGCCGCAACCTTGAGCGTTGGTGCGACTGCATTGTGGCGCGAACCATGAGCCAGGAAACCATCACCGCCCTTGCCGCCAACGCGACCATTCCTGTCATCAACGCGCTTTCGGACATACATCATCCTTGTCAAGCTCTTGCCGACTACATGACATTGGTGGAACTTGGATTTGATTGCCGACAACATCAATTGGCCTGGGTGGGCGACGGAAACAATGTCTGCCATTCGCTCATGGAACTCACTGCAACATTGGGCGCATCTATGATCGTGGTCACGCCTGAAGGTTTCGCGCCATCTTCGGAAATTGTTCGCGACTGCCAAGCGCGTGCCTGCCGTTCCGGCGCCACTCTGCAATACACCAACGACATCAATCGCATTCATGGCTCCTTCGCCGTGTACACCGACACTTGGACCAGCATGGGTCAAAGTGAAACCGCTGAAAAAGCAGCAATTTTTAAGCCATATTGTGTCACTTCAGAAATCATGGCCTTGGCCGGATCAAGCGCGTATTTCATGCACTGTCTTCCAGCGCATCGTGGCCATGAAGTGGTCGACGCGGTCATTGATGGTCCACACAGCGTGGTCTTTGATCAGGCTGAAAATAGAATGCACATTCAAAATGCGCTGCTTCTAAATCTTCTCACAACACCAACGCAAGATTCTTTGGGTAAAAATACAACTCGCACCTCTCACACAACTCGGAGTCAGTCATGACAACCTCCACCAAAAATATTCCCCCTTCACCCGCCGCATCCACTCCATCTCATTCCAAGAAACCCAGGCGCGTGTGCGTGGCGTACTCGGGTGGCCTTGACACCAGTTGCGTGATTCCGTGGTTGCGGGAAACGTACGACTGTGAAGTGGTGGCGTGCGTGGCGGATGTTGGCCAAGGTGCGCAAGAACTTATTGGCATTGAAAAGAAAGCCGCCGACTCTGGCGCGTGCTTATGCGTGATCAAAGATTTGAAACAGTCCTTCTTGACCGACTTCGTATTTCCAATGGTCATGTCTGGCGCCGTGTATGAAGGACGCTACCTGCTTGGAACCAGCATCGCGCGGCCATGCATTGCCCAAGCGCAGGTCATGTGCGCGCTGGAAGAAAATTGCGACGCCGTGGCCCACGGATGCACGGGTAAAGGCAACGATCAAGTGCGCTTTGAAAGCGTGTATGCGGCATTGGCGCCGCAATTGCGCGTGATTGCGCCATGGCGTGAAAACTCGTGGAATTTGCGAAGCCGCGAGGCAATGCTTGCCTATTTGGCGCAACGCAATATTCCATGCGCCGCAAGCGCCACAAAAATTTATTCGCGCGACGCCAACTCGTGGCATGTTTCACACGAAGGCGCGGAGTTGGAGGATCCATGGAACGCGCCGCCAGAAGATTTGTGGATTCGCACAACAGATCCAAAGTTGGCGCCCAATGAACCAGAAGAAGTGATCGTTGGATTTGAACACGGATTACCCGTGAGCGTGAACGGCAAAAAACTTTCCGCGGTGCAACTGCTGGACGCGCTCAACGAGATTGGCGCGCGCCACGGCGTGGGACGTGTTGACATGGTGGAGAACCGACTTGTGGGAATGAAAAGTCGTGGCTGCTACGAAACTCCAGGCGGAACAATCTTGATGGAGGCTTTGCGCGGCCTTGAGCAAATTGTTCTTGACCGTGACTCCATGCGCTTTCGCGAGGAACTTGCCAATGATTTTGCGCGCGTGATTTATGATGGACGTTGGTTCGCGCCTTTGCGTGAAGCGCAATGGGCCGCCATTCAATCGCTGGCGCAACCACTCACCGGCGAAGTGGCTGTGCGCGCCTACAAAGGCAGCGCCACCACCACGCGTCGACGCAGTCCAAATTCACTGTATTCACAGGCATTTGCCACCTTTGGCGAGGACGATGTGTACAACCAGCAACACGCCGAGGGTTTCATCCGCCTCTTCTCGTTGCCCAGCCGCATTCGCGCCATGCTTGGCCTGAATAAATTATTTGGCATAGGCCATGCAAACGTTGGCGGCAAGAGTGGAGCAACTCGGTGACATCGATTTGGCAAGGACGAGTTCAAGGCCAGCAAGATTCCCTCTTTCGTATTTTCAATGACAGTCTTCCGTTTGATCGCCGGCTGATTCAGGAGGACATAGAGGGTTCCATTGGCTGGGCCCATGCATTGGCGCGCGCCGAAGTCATCAGCGATGGCGATCGAGCGCGCATTGAAAAAGCGCTGCGTGAAATCGCATCGCTGGCGGAGAAAGATCCCACGCTTCTGACCAAGGCTACCGATGAGGATGTGCACAGTTGGGTTGAACGCGAACTGGTCGCGCGCGTTGGCGATCTTGGCAAGCGCCTGCACACCGGCCGCAGTCGCAACGATCAAGTGGCCACGGATTTGCGTCTGTGGTGCTTGAAGCAAACGCGCGTTCGCCTTGCGGAAATTGACGCCGCCAATTTAAGTTTGCTTGAATTGGCCGAGCGCGAGCGCGACACTGTGTTTCCCGGATTCACTCATTTACAGCGGGCGCAGCCTATTTTGTTCGCGCATTGGTGCCTGGCCTATGTTGAAATGTTGCGCCGTGACGCCGACCGTTTCGCGGACGCTCTTGACCGCGTGGCGCGTTGCCCGCTTGGTTCGGGGGCTCTTTCTGGAACCGCGTATCCAATCGATCGGCAAAAGTTGGCCAAGGAATTAGGCTTTGATGGCCCAAGCGCCAACAGCCTTGACGCCGTCAGTGACCGTGACTTTGTGGTGGAGCTCATCGCGTCTGCATCCGTGTGCATGCTGCATCTAAGCCGCATGGCGGAAGATATTATTTTTTACGCCACGGGCGAAGCCGCGTATGTTGAACTTTCCGACGATGTGAGCACTGGCAGCAGTTTGATGCCGCAGAAAAAAAATCCCGACGCGCTGGAATTGATCCGCGGAAAAACTGGGCGCGTGATAGGCGCGCTCACTGGAATTCTTGTCACACTCAAGGCGCTTCCTCTTGCCTACAACAAAGATTTGCAGGAGGACAAGGAGCCACTCTTTGACGCCATGGACACGCTGTCCATGTGTTTGCGAATGATTCCGCGCGTGCTGCAAGGCCTGAAGATTGACCGCGCGCGCGCGCGAAAAGCGGCCATTGCAAGTTACGCAAATGCCACGGAATTGGCTGATTATCTGGTGCGAAAGGGTGTCGCCTTCCGCGACGCGCATCACCAAGTTGGGCTACTGGTGCGCGAGGCAATTCGCCAAGGCAAGCCGCTTGAAGATTTGTCCGTGCAAGACATGGTCAAGTTGGCTCCGTTGGTCACAAGCGACGTGTTCGTCACACTGACTGTGGATTCCGCGCTGAGTCGTCGATCTGTTTCAGGTGGCACCGCGCCAGAACAAGTGAACGCACGCGTGAAGGAAGCCAAGCGAAGTTTGCGCGCGACGCGCCGACCCAAGCGCCGTAGTGCTGGTGGCGCCACTGGATTGAGAGACGCGGTGGTTGAAGATTTGGATGACATCAAGCGGTTGGTGGATTTGTGGAGCCTGCGCGGAGAAAATTTACCGCGCACACGCGACGAAATCATGGAGAAGATCACCGACTTCGCCATCGCCGCGGTGGATGGAAAAGTTCGCGGCTGCGCAAGTTTGTGGATCTATGAATCCGACCTCGCTGAAATTCGCTCTTTGGGAGTGGATGAAGGTTTTCAAGGACGCGGTCTTGGCAAGCAACTTGTCGAATTCTTTATTGAGAAGGCGCGCAGCATTGGCATTGAACGCTTGTTCGTGCTCACGCGCATGCCAGCTTTCTTTGAAAAGTGTGGATTCCGAACGGTGAGTATTAACAGTTTGCCGCAGAAAGTCACCAAAGATTGCGCGCAATGCCCAAAGAATCAGAACTGCGACGAGATCGCCATGGTGTTGGTGCTTCAAGAGAGCGAAGTTTCGTGAGCGAAGGGGAATACATCTGGCCGATTGGATTTCGCGCCGCGGGAATATCCGCGGGCATTAAATCAAATGGCGCGCCGGACTTGGCCATGTTGCGCATGGATGATGGCGCGGTTGCCGCTGCCATGTTCACAACCAATCTATTCGCCGCCGCACCCGTGCACATTTCGCGCGATCACTTGCGTAATTCACGCGGGCACGCCAGCGTGTTGATTGTGAATTCTGGTTGCGCCAACGCCGCCACTGGTCCACACGGATACGCGGACGCGCAACTGATTGGTGATTGCGTTGCGCAAGAGTGCGGCTGCGCGCCCGACGCGGTATTGATGAATTCGACCGGCATCATTGGCAAGCGATTGCCTGTAAACAATATTGAAAAAGCCATTGCCCCGCTGGCCTCCAGTTGCGCGCCGGGAAGCGCTGAGCCATTCGCCCGCGCAATCATGACCACCGACACTCGCATCAAAATGTCAACGCGCTTGGTTGACGCAACTGGGTCTGGCGGCACCGCAAACGCCAATTCAAAAAACGTAAAAAACGCAATGAATCAGCCGCAAATTCGCGTCACGGGCGTGGCCAAGGGCGCGGGCATGATCCATCCCAACATGGCCACCATGATCGCGGTCATCACCACCGACGCCGCGCTTGAGCCAGATGAACTTGATGCCATGCTGCGTGTTGCCGTGGAACAATCGTTCCACAGAATCTCCATTGATGGAGACACCAGCACCAACGATTCAGTTTTTGCTTTCGCCACGGCACAGCGAGGCGCCGCCGCAGACCACAAAGAATTGCAGCGTGCATTCTGCGAAGTGACGCGCGAACTCGCGCACATGATCGTGTGCGACGGCGAAGGCTTCACTCGCGCGTTTGAAGTGCGCGTGCGCGGAGCCGCAAGCGCGGCCGACGCGCTGGCCGTTTCCAAGACCATGGCCACCAGCATGTTGGTTCGCTGCGCCATCACGGGCGGAGATCCAAATTGGGGCCGCCTCCTCGCGGCCGCGGGCAGAAGCGGCGCCAAAGTAGATCCTGAACGAGTATCACTGTGCGTTGGCGACGTGGTCCTTTTCCAACACGGGCAACCCGCCGATACCCCCAAACAAATCGCGGCCGCCGAATTTTCCAAAGCCAATGTGATTATTGAATTGGATCTTGGCCTGGGCGCCCATGCAGATTTCTTTATTTCCAGCGGTTTGACGCAGGAATACGTGAAATTGAACAGCGAATACAGCACCTGAAATAATTTTATGAGGCGGCGAATCCGCATCACAAGATTGCCTCTGAAATCACTTACAAATTGAAACAGCCGCGGCGCAATTTCATTCGCTCGCTCACCCGCCACATTCACGGAAACAATCGCCAACCATGCTGCGCAACGTGCGTTCACCCAAACGCGGCCGCGGCCAATTCATAAATTCATCGCACTTACGCTACTCTTATCGCATCGCATTCATCTTGAAGCGATAGAAAGTTTCCATGCGATTTCGAATTATCACATTGTCTTGCGCCACATTGTTCCTTGCCATGCCGGTCTATCCCTACGGAGCGCTTGGCCATGAAACGGTTGGCGCAATCGCGGACATGAAGTTGGCTGGCACGGCCACTGGCGCGCAAGTCACCAAACTTCTTGATGGAATCACCCTTGCGCGCGCCTCGGTTCTAGCCGATGAAATCAAAGGCTGGGACAAAATGCCCAAAGGACAGCCGAAGTCGATTCTTTTGAAAGATCACCCGCAACTGCAAGAGCAACTTGTTGCATTTTGGAACGCAAATCCGCCAACAAAAGCTAAAGGAAGCGACGCTCCCACCCACAAGGAATTTCATTACACCGATGTTCCCGCGGTGGATGGCAGCAAATATGTCAAGGGAAATCTTGGCACGGAACCGTACGACATTGTGCAGATGATTCCATTCTGCGTGCGCGTGCTTGCGGGCGAGGAACCAGAAACCAACGATCGCAAAATCACAAAGCCCGTGGCGCTGATTCTGCTGGCGCATTATGTGGGCGACATTCATCAACCGCTCCATGTGGGCAACGCGTATTTTAGTTCCGCGGGCAACTTGGTGAACCCAAGCAAGGGAGGCAAAAGCTTTCCAGACCACGGCGGCAATGGCTTCAACATTATTTTGGCGGATGAAAAAAATGCCAAGAGCGATGCTCAAGGCGAAAGTAAATCTGGCGCAAAATCCTCCGGCAAAAAATCCAGCAAGAGCAAAGGCAACAACCTGCATAGTTTCTGGGACACCGACGCGGTTGTGGAGGCGTTGAATCAGGCTGAGAAAAAGATTGAATCCCAGCCAAAACACAAGGGGAAAGCCACCGACGAAGAGGTGATCGCTTGGTTGGCCAACGCCGAACCAGTGGAATGGAAGGCCAAGGCGAAATCACCGCCGACAGATTGGGCTCAACAATGGGCGAACGAAATTCTTCCAATGTCCACGCAGGCCCACGAACGTTTGGAGTTCACCAATGTCACCATCAAAAGCGAAAGCGCGTCTGGCGATGCCACGGAAAAGAAAATGCCTGACGGAATTTCCTACACGGAGTGGTCGGGTCAACGCACGCAAGAAGAATTGCACAAAGCTGGCTGGCGCCTTGCGGAGATAATTGAAGCCAGCTTGAATACTAAAAATTCACAAGCCCAGAAACCTGACTCTAAAAAATAATACATTCACTTCCAGACCCGCGCCGCTGCTTTCACTTCACGGCGACATGGGCGCGTACAACATTTGATCGCGCTGATCGGCGGCTTGCATAGCCAGTGGGTCTTGCTCGCCCAACGCCGTTGCCAAATCCGCGGCCAACACGGACGCGCTTCCCTTGGCGCGCTCAATTTGACCGGTCTGTCGCAAGCAATCAACCCGGTCCATTGCCACCAACGCCAACACTTGCAAGCGCCAAGGCGCCACACGTTTTTCACGAAGCCATTTGTTTATGTCAAAGCCCTCAAGCGCTTGGTTGTACAACTTAAGGGCCGTTGCGCAATCACCACGCATCTTGGCCAACGTGCCCAAAGTGGCCAGCGGTAATTGCGGATCTTGCAATGTTTTTAAGGTAATTCCAGCCTCAACAGTGGCGCGCAATCGAGCCTCCAAATCTGGAATTTGATCGTTGGCGCCAGCCGTGCCCGCGATGCGAATGGCTTGCTCAAGCGCCAACGCCTCCTTCATTTGCGCGGGACCAGGTTTGGCAAAACATGCCAACATGATTTTTGATTCATCCCAAGACTCTTGCAACTTGCCCATGGCAAGAAGCGCCTCGATCTTCATTCTGCTTCGATCAATAGACACGGCGCCACATGATTGCGCATCAGCAAGCGCCGCCTCGGTGGTGGAGAGCCACGCCAACATTCCTTCAGGTCCGGCTTGGCAATATTCAATCCGCATCAACATGTTTCGCAACACGTCCACTTGCGCAGCTGATACACCATCACCAATTGCCTTCTCAATCGCCAAGCTCATTTCTATCCGCGCTTGCGCAGCGTTGCCCTCCTCCAGCAACTGCACCGAATTTTTCACGTCCGCTTGATACGCTTCCACTTTTTTTTCTTGCGCAGAAGAAGGCGCGCTCACGGTTGGGGGAATCTCGGCGGCAGGAATCAGGGCGACTGTTGGCGTAGTTTCGGGAATCGCCAACACCACGGCGGGCGTGGCGCCACGAACAGTTTCGGGCCGCTGGATTATTTGCGGGGCAACGGCGCTCTTTCCAATCACAATTGAAATGCCGTAGATCAATGCGATTGCGGCAAGAATCAACACGGCCAGCTTGGCTAGAAATGTGGCGCGCATTAAAATTGCCTGAGAAATCGCGCGTCATTCTCATACAACCAGCGAATGTCGGAGATTCCGTGGCGACGCATGGCGATGCGTTCCACGCCCAAGCCAAACGCGTAGCCCGACCACACTTCAGGGTCGATGCCCACGGATTCAAACACGGCCGGATCCACCATGCCGCAGCCGCCCAACTCCACCCAGCGCCACTCGCCCTTGATCTTCATCTTCATATCAACTTCGGCGCTTGGCTCCGTGAATGGAAAAAAACTTGGACGCATTCTGACTTCTGCTTCCGGCCCAAAGCACGCGCGCGCGAATTGCCACAGCGCGGTCTTCAAGTCAACCATGGAAACATTTTTGTCCACGCACAAACCTTCCACTTGATGGAACATGGAGAAGTGCGTGGCGTCATGCGTGTCTGGCCGATACACGCGCCCCACCGCCACGATCTTGAGCGGCGGCTTTTCTTTTTCCATGGTGCGAATCTGCACGGTGCTGGTTTGCGTGCGAAGCAATCTGCGAATACCGCCTTGCTCCGCCATATAAAAATTGTCCGTTCCCTCGCGCGCCGGATGCCCCTCTGGAATATTCAGAGCGGTGAAATTGTGCCACTCGTCCTCCACTTCAGGACCCTCGGCCACTCGAAATCCCATGCGCCCAAAAATATCAACGATGTCGGCGATGGTTCGCGTGAGCACGTGGCGCCGCCCAATGCCCGCGGGCAACCCTGGCTCCGTCATGTCAATCTCAGGGGCAGTGTCGGCGGCGCCGGCGGCTTTTTTTTGCGCGAAGGTGGCGTCCAACTTTTGCTTCATGGCGTTGAGCTGCTTGCCCAGCGCTGGCTTTTTATCTTTTGGCGCGGAGCGAAGCGCCTCCATCAAGGCTCCAACACGGCCCGAAGTGCCAAGCCATGCAATGCGCCACGCCTCCAATTGCGCCGAGTTTGTCGCGGCGTTCAGCGCCGCAAGCGCCTCTTGTTCATGTGTGTCGATAGATTCAAGCACGCGCAAAGTTTAGCGATTTTGCGCATGTCAAGCGTGATGCGTTTGCCAAGATCAACTCCCCTTCTTTTATAGCCATGCCCGTAGGCAATGTGCGAACGGCATGCGAAGAGCAAGACACTTTGTTGGGCGAGTACTGCTGCTTACTCTGGCGCAAAATCAACGGCGCGGCCCAATGCGACAGCGCATAAAATTAAATCACTTTCACCAAAATTTTAGCGGCGGCAATTTGTGAAAGCGTGACCGGCTTTCGGCGCGCGGCGCGCACGATCAATGACGCGGCTTGCGGGCTGACGCTTTGCACCACCAAATTCACGCCAGGCATAAATCCACTGTCGGCCGCAAACTTTAAGAACGCACGATTCTGATCCTTGATCCGAACAATACACACACGCTCACGCGCGCGACATTTCGCCAATGGCTTGCTGCGCGCCTCGGAAACATTTCCGGCGGCATCAGGAATGGGATCGCCATGCGGATCCGTTGAAGGCCGTCCCAAAAAATGATCAAGCCGATCCAGAATGCGCGGGGACAACGCATGCTCCAGTCGTTCGGCCTCCTCGTGCACATCGGCCCAATCCAGTTTTAATATGCGCACTAAAAATGTTTCAATCACGCGGTGGCGACGCATCACATCGAGCGCGATCTTGTTGCCCTTGGCGGTCAACGCAATTCCGCTGTAGGGCTCGGCCTTCACCAAGCGCGCCAGTGAAAGCCGCTTGATCATGCTGGTGGCGGTGCCTTTGGTCACGCCCAATTCCTGCGCCAAGCGCGCGACACCGGCTTCGCCACTGGGCGATTCCCGGCACAAGGCGTAGAGCGCCTTGATGTAATTTTCTACGGTTTCCGTGGCCATGTGATCGCATGCTAGCGAACGTCACGCAGTGGGCAACAGACGCATGCCCCACGCGACTCAATTTACATCGGATTTTGTGAGCGCAGAAACTGCTTGAGAGCCAATTCAATTAAAGTTTGAGTAGTCAAACTTTTTTGCTAGACTCTTTCCAAGAACTGTTGCGCTTGCATTCGTCAACATTCACGCATATCGAACCCTTGCCGCCACATCATGATCACGCCTCGCCCAAATACATCCACCGCTTGGCGCACAAAGAGCAACGCACATTCCTTGCCCGAAGCCTACGCCACAGTGCCCGTGCCCATGCACGGTTCGCGTTGGCGAAAATTATTCGCGTTCAGCGGTCCCGGACTCATGGTGGCCGTGGGATACATGGACCCCGGCAACTGGGCCACCGATCTCGCCGGCGGCGCTCAATTTGGATACACGTTGCTAAGCGTGGTGTTGATCTCCAACATCATGGCCATCTTGTTGCAGCACTTGTCGGTGAAATTAGGCGTGGTGGCCGAACGCGACTTGGCGCAGGCGTGCCGCGATCACTTCAGCCCGCCTGTTTCATTTTGCCTGTGGGTGCTTTGCGAAATCGCGATAGCCGCATGCGATCTCGCGGAAGTGATCGGCTCCGCCATCGCGCTCAATTTGCTATTTGGAATTCCCCTGGTCTGGGGCGTGTGCATCACGGCGGTTGATGTGTTGATGATTCTGTTTCTGCAAACCAAAGGATGGCGCTATTTGGAGGCGCTTGTTGCCGGACTTGTGTTCCTGATTGGCTTTTGCTTTGTGTATGAAATCATCGCGTCGCGGCCCGATCTTCCAGAGTTGTTGCGCGGACTTATGCCCAGCACTCAAATCGTGGCCAACCCGGCCATGCTTTACATTTCAATTGGCATTCTTGGCGCCACGGTGATGCCGCACAATTTATATTTGCACTCCGCCATTGTGCAGACGCGGGATTATCCGCGCGACGACGCCGGCAAGTCGATGGCTATTCGCTACGCCACGGCCGATTCCACCATCGCCCTTCTGTTCGCATTTTTCATCAACGCAGCCATTCTTGTTCTTGCCGCGTCCACATTTCACAAATCAGGCCATCAAGATGTCGCAGGAATTCAGGACGCCTACCAATTGCTCACACCTGTGTTGGGCGCGTCGCTGGCAAGCACCGTGTTCGCCGTCGCGCTGCTTGCGTCTGGACAAAATTCCACGCTCACTGGAACGCTCGCGGGACAAGTGGTCATGGAGGGGTTTCTCAACATCCGCCTCACCCCGTGGTTGCGCCGCTTGATCACGCGGCTTATCGCCATTATTCCGGCGGTGATTGTCGCGGCCTTGTACGGCGCAAGCGGCGTGAATAAATTATTGATCTTGAGCCAAGTGATTTTGTCTTTGCAACTTTCGTTCGCGGTGGTGCCGTTGGTGTGGTTCACCAGCAGCAAACTGAAAATGGGTCGCTTCGCAAATTCACCCGCGCTGGCCAGCGCGGCGTGTATTGTGACGGCGATTATTGTGGCGCTGAACGCGTACTTGCTGGCGCAGATCTTCCAAGGGTGAGCGTTGGCGAGCAACAATCGCGCATTTATTGCATCACTTCACGCTTGCGCAACTCAAAGTAGCACTTGGCGCAGGCGCGTACATCCACCAGCGCGTCGTGGCCGCCTTCGAACGGCTCATCGAACAACCTGGTGTGCAACTCCTGAAGCTTGGGCCATTTGTAGCCATAGTTGCCAACGATAGCGCAGAAGTCCGTTGAACCCAGCATGGTGCAGCCACGCGGTTTCTGCGCAACAACATTGCTCCGCCCCGCGCGCAAAAACTCGGCGCCCAAAATATTTTCATCAAAGGACATGTTGTGCGCGAACAACTTGTCCACGCTCGACATGTCGGCGGTGATTTCATCCAGCGCCACTTTCAAATCAACGCCGTCGCGCATGGCCCTGTCGGTGGTGATGCCATGAATGCGCGACACCACCTCTGGAATCACAAAACCATCCGGGCGAATGATGTGGTTGCTGGCCTTCAACTCATTCCCCTGCTTGTCCATCACAACCCATCCCAACTGCACCACGCGCGGCCAATTCAACAAGTCCGATGGCGGCGCCTTGTAGTTTTTAGGAACGCCAGTTGTCTCTGTGTCAAAAAATAAATACATGGGTTTCCTTTAATGTCGAAACGCGGCGCCCGCATCGCTTTCCACGCCGATCTCTTGCCGCAAATGCTCCAACTCCAAGCGCACCTGATCCGTGGGCTGCGCGCCGCGGGTCGCCATCCAGAATATGGGCACGGACAAAACGGCGATCAACACCGTGTCCATTGAATTTTTCAGATCGCCCGTTCCGCCAAAATCCTCGCTGCCAAACCATCCAACTCCAATCACCACCAGCGCGGTTGGAACCAGCCATGCAAGAGGCTTCCACGCGTTCACCACCGGCGGCTTGCCGCGCAATTTAGGAATGGCGTATGCAAAGAACACAATCACGCACAGCGCCACGATCACCGGAATGTACGACTTCACTCCGCTCCAATACACGATCAACAAATTGGAGGCGAACGCAACGAACGCCATGAACAATCCGCCGGGCATTTGAAATGGACGCCGCGACTTTGGCTCAATGCGCCGCAACACCACCACGCTCACAGGAACCGAAATCACATTCAGAAAATACGCCGCGGCGTTCAAGTTGGCCAACTCCGTCCACTTTGGATAGGCGAACACCACCACCGAACTCACAACCCACGAGAACACCAACGCCAACACGGGCACGCCCTGCTTGTTCAACTGCAATAAAATATTCCACGCGAAGCGCTGCTGCGCCGCCGCGTACACCACGCGCCCGGTGCTGCCCACATACGCCAAGCAACTTCCACCGGGCGAAATCACCGCGTCGAAATACAGAACCTTCACCAACAACGGCAATCCAGCCACCATCAGAATGGCCAAAAACGGCGCGTTTGCCTGGGGAATTGCAATGTTTTTCCAACCCCGCGCGTACTCGGTCGCGTCAAGGGCGCCAAGAAACGCAATCTGCACAATTAAATATAGAACCAGCGCGAACATGGTGGACATGAGAAACGCGAACGGAATATCTTTGGCTGGATTTTTCGCCTCGCCCGCCAAGTCGCCAATAATGCGGAATCCACACAGCGTGAACACGATGCCGCCCATGGACAGCGCCGCAAAAATACTTTGCACGCCGCCAGGCATGAAGCCCGCGCCATGTGATGTGAGATTGGCGCTGTCAAACTTGGTGAATATCAACACCAATCCAACGCTGGCGGGAATGGCGATCTTCCACCACGTGATGACGCTGTTCATGCGGATCAACCAGCGCACGCCAAAGAAATTCAGCACCGTAAAAAACGCGATCAACAACACGGTGACCACTTGCCCCGTGTGGCTTAAGTTGGCTTCCTTGCCAACGGTCAACTCTGGAAAATACATGGCGCTGTAGGTCACAATGCTGGTGGCTTCAATGGACGGCGTGGTGACGTATGCGAAGAACAACAACCACATGTTGATGAGTGACATGCCACGCCCATGCGTGGCCGATGAAACTTGCGCGCTTGAACCCGACACAGGAAATGAACACGCGAGTTCCGCCAAGCAATACCCCATGATCAACATCAAGCCCGCGCCAACCACCCATGCCACCAACGCCGCGGGCCCGGCTTGCTTCACGGCTTCCATGGGCGCGTACAACCAACCAGAACCAACCACGCCGGAAATTCCCAGCGCCACAAGTCCCCACCGACCCACGTCTCGGCGCAAATGAGTGCTTGGTTGCGGCATGTTTCAATGGTAGCGAATGTGTGCTTGCGCTTTATAAATCGCTTCGCCTTCTACGAAACCAAGCATGCGTGATTCACAACGCGATGATCAACCGAAATGAACGCCCATGCGCACACGCGAGTCAAACCGGCGCGGAGTTGAACAAAAAAACCGCCCCGACATTGAGTCGGGGCGGGATACAAACTTGATTATGCGGATTCACGACCAGATCAAACCCAGTCACTCAAACCCGTTCAGTGAAACTCACTCGCTCTTGGCTTCGGACGTGCCTTGCGCCTTCGCGGCGTTCTTGCCTTCCGCGATTTCCTTGCGCTTCTTCGCGGCAAACGCGGAGCGGCGGTTGGAAACTTTACGACGATGACCAGCGCGACCACTGACTTGGCTTCCGCTTTCGGAACCAACCAATTGAAGAATCACAAGCATGGTTGCATCGCCAATGCGGTGCTTGTCCAACTTGATGATGCGCGTGTAACCACCCGCACGATCCTTGTAACGCGGAGCAACGCGGGTGAGAATGTGCTCGATCAATCGAGGAGCCTTTCGCACTTCGCCGAAGCGGTTGAACTCGATTGAATCCACGGATGGCAATTCCCAATATTCACTGGTCTTGCGACTCTCAGGAACATTTGGATCCGCGATCCATGCAAAGACCTTGCGATCGGGCAACTTCATCAGCAACTGTCGACGCGTGGTCAAAGACTTGGTCTTTGCCGTGGTGATCAGCTTCTCGATGAATGGTTGCACCATCTTGGCCTTTGGCAAAGTGGTTTCAATCTGTCCGTGTTCAAACAAACCTGCGGCAAGATTTCGAATCATCGCTCGGCGATGATCTTCCTTCAGACACAGTTGTTTTCCAGCTACTTTATGGCGCATTGCAAATTCCTCAATTCAAAACGGGGCAAATCAGATCAAACAAATTAAGCGTGTGAATCACTCGTCGCTGGCTTGAAGCCTTCAGGCATAACCATGCCCAAGCCCAAACCTTCGTCTTCAAGTGACTTCTTCAATTCTCGCAAGCTGGTGCGGCCAAATGCCCGCAGACACAGCATGTCGTTTTCGGTTTTACGAACCAGTTCATGGACAAATTTAATCTTGGCGCTCTCAAGGCAATTGCTCACGCGAACCGTGAGGTCAAGCTCGGAGATTGGCATGTTGACCTTGCGGATCAACTCAAGTTCGGCGTCTGGCTCGTTGGCAATGCTGGTTGGAACAGTTTCTTCACCTTCATTGTCATACATGACAAACGGATTCAAGTGCTTGCGCAGAATCTTGGACGCCTCGACCAAAGCCATTTCTGGCGTGATGGTTCCGTTGGTCCAAATATCCAGGATCAAGCGGTCATAGTTTGTGCGTTGACCAACTCGAGTGTCCTCCACTCGGTAGCGCACGCGCAACACTGGACTAAAGATGGCGTCCACTGGAATCAATCCAATTTCTTGCTCATCAATCTTGGCCCATTGCTCGCTGGCTGGCAAATAGCCACGACCCTTCTCAACCGTGAATTCAGCGGCGAATTCCTTCTTTTCGGTGAGAGTGGCAAGCACAGTTTCTGGATTGTGAATTTGAATCGAAGCGTCAGCCTCGATCAGATCCGGCGTCACTTCGCCTGGACCCTCGGCCAGAAGCCGCATGGTCTTGGCGGTGTCGCCCTCCATGCTGACAACCAACTTCTTGATGTTCAGAATAATGTCGGTGACATCCTCATTCACGCCTGGAAGACTTGTGAACGCGTGCGTTACGCCGGCGATTTTCACGCTGGTGATGGCCGCGCCTTCAAGGCTGGACAGCAGAATGCGACGAAGACTATTTCCAATGGTGGTTCCAAAGCCGCGCTCAAATGGCTCAGCGGTGAAACGACCAAAGGTGGTTGTCAAACTCTTTTGTTCTACAGTGACATGTGACGGAAGCTCTAATCCGCGCCATCGAACGTGCATGGTGAATCTCCAAAGTTGCGGCAGAATCCTGAACAGGAAACTCTTGGACTCACGGCGAATGTTGAACTCTGCTGCAACAGTTCAACACGCCTTCTTGGCCAAGAGAAGTACGATTTGCAAACACTAAGTGAACGTAACCCGCTGAACAAAACACGGTCGGTCAGTATACGTGAAAAACCCTTCCAAATCAACGCTATTTACACGCGTCGCTTCTTGGGGGCGCGGCATCCGTTGTGCGGAATTGGCGTGTGATCTTCGATCGCAATCACCTTCAAGCCGTTGTGCGCCAGACCGGTCACGGCGCTTTCGCGACCAGGACCTGGACCCTTCACACGAACTTCCACTTCACGCATGCCCAAACGCTTGACCTTGCCGGCCACCTTCTCGGCGGCGCGGCTGGCGGCGAATGGAGTGCTCTTGCGAGCGCCCTTGAAACCAACGCTACCGGCTGAATCCCATGCAAGGGTCTCACCGTTCACATCGGTCACGGTGACAATTGTGTTGTTGAAGGACGCGTTCACAACCACGATGCCCTTGACGATATTTTTGCGAACTTTTTTCTTACTTGCCATATGAATAATTCCTGTTCTTTACATTGCGCGACGGGATCAACCCTTCACGCCCTTCTTGCCGGCGACCGTTCGCTTCTTGCCCTTACGAGTGCGGGCGTTTGTACGAGTGCGTTGACCACGACAAGGCAAACCCTTGCGATGACGCTCGCCGCGGTAGCAGCGAATGTCCTTGAGGCGTTGAATGTCTTGCTGCATTTGACGACGAAGCGCGCCCTCCAGAATATAATTCTGGTCGAGCAGCTGGCTGATGTTGGCCAGCTCCTTGTCATCAAGCGTGCTGGCTCGGCGGTCGCCATCGATGCCGGTCTTGGCAAGGATGTCTTTGGCGAACTTCGGGCCAATACCGTGGATGTATTGAAGAGCGAAAAGAATCTTCTTGCGCTCGGGAATGTCGATACCTGCTAGTCGTGGCATGGGGTGCTCCTTAAATTCAGTTTCAAATCAGCCTTGACGCTGCTTGAGTCGGGGGTTCTTCTTGTTGATGACGAAACGCTTGCCTTTTCGGACAACGATTTGGCAATCGCGGGTTCTTCGTTTAATGCTGCTGCGGACTTTCATAATTTCTCTTTCTTAGAAACGGTACACAATGCGTCCCTTGGTCATGTCGTAAGGACTCAGTTCGATAGTGACTTTGTCGCCGGGAAGAATGCGGATAAAAAACTTCCGCATCTTGCCACTGACGTAGGCGAGAATTTCTTTGTCGTTCTGCAAGCGCACCCTGAACATGGCGTCTGGCAGAGCTTCTGTGACTTCGGCGTCGAGTGTGATCTTGTCATCTTTGGCCATTTAGTTGAAGCCTTCTGAGATCGCGTTCGCCGGAACGGCCGTGAGAACGCGGGCACCGGTGTTGGTGACCACAATCGTGTGTTCAAAATGCGCTGATGCAAGACCGCTGGCGGTGACGACCGTCCAGTTGTCCGCAAGAATTCGTGTGGCCACGCCAAGCAAATGTCCATCGCGATCGGTGGCGGAAACTGAGCCATCGTTCATGGTCAACATTGGCTCAATGGCGATGGTCATACCAGGAAGAAGCGTGAAGTCGCGGCGCTCAAGCAATGAACGGCTGACGCTGTTTGGCGCCTCGGGCCATTCATGCAATGTGCGACCAATTCCGTGGCCCATGAGATCTGTGACAACGCCAAATTTGGCTTCAATTGCCATGTTTTGCAAGCGTTCTGCGATTGTGCTCCAGCGCACGCCGGGCTGCACCAAATCAATCGCCTCTTGCAACATGGCTTGCGTGTGCGCAACCATGGCGCGAATTTCTGGCGAAACATTTCCCACGCACACCGTCACGGCGGCGTCGGCGCACCACTCGCGGTAGCGCACGCCGCAATCAATCTTCACAACATCGCCGTCGCGAATCACGCGACTGCTTGGAATGCCGTGCACCACTTCATCGTTCACGCTAATGCAAGAGCTTGCTGGAAACGCCTCGCGCGTGTCGGACTTTCCGTAGCCAACAAACGCGGCTTCAGCGCGGTTGGCGGCAATCACGCCAGCAATCACGCAATCCAAACTTGCGGTGGAAGTTCCAGCCACGCACGCGACAGTGGCCGCATGCAACGCGATGGCCGCAATGCGACCCGCCTCCGCCATGTGTTGAATTTCTTGCGCGGTGCGTGTTTCACTTGTAGCGCGGCGAGTTGGTCGCAGATCGCGCGCATCATCATTTGGACGCACGGCAACTGTTCCAGCGACAAGTTTAGACCACCATGCTGGCTTGGTCGTTGTGAATTGCGTTTCTGATTTGAATGCAGTGGTCATGATCGCGAACTCCTAATGCGCGGACCTTTGGAGTCGCTGCCTTTGGACAGGAACCCCGAGTAGTTGCGCATCACCAAGTTTGCCTCAATACGCTGTACCAAATCAAGCCCCACGCTGACCACAATTAATAATCCTGTGCCGCCCAAGAATTGGCTGACATTGAATGGAATGCCCAATTGTTGGGTGACAAGCGTTGGAATGATGGCGATGACCGCCAAGAAACCCGCACCAACATAGGTAATTCGCTCCATGGTGCGCTCTAGATATTCGCTGGTCCAAGGTCCAGGGCGAATGCCCGGAACCATTGACCCGTGGTCGCGCAGTTGTTTGGACATTTCATCTGGGCTGAATTGCACCGTGGTCCAGAAGTAACTGAAGAAATAAATCAGTGCGATTTCAGTGACAACATATGGATACGCGCCGTGCTGGAAATTTTCGGACAAGAAATTTGAAATCCAAGAGATGACTCCGGTTGAACCCTCCGCTTGCGAGCGGGTGGAAAGCCATCCGAAGATCGCGGATGGAAACACCATCAAGCTGGATGCGAAGATGATTGGCATCACGCCCGCATGATTCAGACGCAGCGGCAAATATGTTTTCTGACCGCCGTACATTTGGCGACCAGTGGTGTGCTTGGCTTGTTGAATTGGAATGCGTCGCTGCGCAACTGTGATCACAATTGCGCCGGCGGTGACTAAAACAAATCCGCCCGCGAGCAAGAGCACGCCAACCAGACCCACTTTGCCTTCGGCGTCGCTGCTTTGGCGCGGATCGAAATTATGAACGACCCAGCCCACGGCTGCTGGCATGCGCGCCAGAATTCCTGCCGTTAAAATAATGCTGACGCCGTTGCCGATTCCGTATTTGTCAATTTGCTCGCCCAACCACATCAGGAACAAACTTCCAGCGGTGAGCGCGGAGAAACCCGCGACATAAAACACGATCAGGTTCGCGCCCGAATCAAAGTTTGGTTGCACGAGATTTGTTTGGCGCAAGTAACTCAGCCACATCCAACCTTGGAACACGCACAAACCAACCGCGGCGTAACGCGTCCACTCGGCGATTTTTTGTTGGCCACTGTTGCCTTCTTTTTTCAAATCGGCCAGCGCTGGCACCACGCTTTGTAGCAACTGAAAGATAATGCTGGCCGTGATGTATGGCATGATTCCCAAACCAAAGATGGTGCTTTGTTGCAAACTTCCGCCGGAAAAGATGCTGGCGAATTGCGCGATACGCCCGAAACCCGTGGCGTTTTCGCTGGCCTTTGAAGCCGCTTGCGCAAGCTGGCTTTGATCGACTCCCACAAGTGGAATCCAGAATCCAATGCGATAAATAACCAACATGCCCAATGTAAAGAGCACGCGGTTACGCAATTCTGCGACACGAAAGATGTTGATGAAAGCTTGAATCACGAAATGAATTGGCGATTACGCGGCAGTTGCCGCGGTTCCGCCTGCTTTCTCAATTTTGGTTTTGGCCGTGGCGCTGAACTTGGCGGCGTTCACGGTCAATTTCTTGGTGATCTCGCCGTGACCAAGCACCTTCAATGGCAACTTGTCATCACGAATCAAACGCTTGGCGGCCAAAGCCGTGGCATCCACAGTGGCGCCGTTCTCAAAGTGCTTGTCCAAATCCTGAACGTTGATTTCACAGAACAACGAGCGGAAGCCCGTGTTGGAGAAACCGCGCTTAGGAAAGCGACGAGCGATTGGTGTTGAACCGCCGAGGTAACCGGGACGACTGGTCCAACCCGCGCGGCTCTTGGCGCCGTTATGTCCGCGACCGCTGGTGCCGCCCTTGCCGCTGCCTTCGCCGCGGCCAACGCGCATTCGCTTCTTGTGAGCGCCAACCTTTGCGGTGATGTCTTGAATCATCATGATGAAATTCCTTCTGTTCTTAAATTCAAATCCAAATTGCAATCAAAGTTCAATACACGAATACATACTTACTCCAACGCAGCCATTACGCCTGCGCTGGTGGTGGATCACCAGCCAAAGGTGCGCCGGCATCCGGTGCACGACCGCGACCACCGCCACTACCACCACGACCGCCGCCGCCGCTTCCGCCGCGACCGCCGCCACTTCCACCACGGCCACCGCCACGACTATTGCGACGCTCGTCGCCAACAGTGTTGACTGGACCCTGCGCCTTTTGCGAGCCACGAGCCACTGGAATAGCGGCGCTACCACGAGTGATTGCGTCCTCCACTTCAGTATTGCTGAGCGTGATTCCACGAAGCGCCTCGACCATTTCACGCGTGCGCAACTTGCCCAACGCGATCATGGTGGCCTTGATGAGATTCTTTGGATTGCTGCTGCCGAAACATTTGGTCAAGCAATCTTGCACGCCGATCATGTCCAAGATGGATCGCACCGAGGCGCCGGCGATAACGCCAGTTCCTGGAGCGGCTGGAACAAGGCGAACCTTGCTTGCGCCGTAACGACCTTCAACCATGTGGGGAATTGTGCGGCCCTGCATGTTGAACTTCTTTTGCTTGCGACGGCTTTCCTTCTCCGCTTTTTCAACGGCGGATGGAACTTGCGTGCTCTTGGCGTAACCAACACCCACGCCGCCTTGGCGATCACCAGAGACCACCATTGCCGCGAAAGAAAATCGACGGCCACCGGCCACTGTTGTGCTGGTTCGATAGACGCCCACTGTTGTGGTGTCAGCATCTCGAGAATCGTTGTTGAATCCGCTCATAATTAATTCCTATTGAAATCAGAACTGCAAGCCGCCCTCGCGGGCGCCTTCGGCAAGCGCCTTGACGCGGCCGTGAAAGAGGTATCCGTTGCGATCAAAGACCACCTTGGTCACGCCAGCTTTGGCGGCTCGTTCGGCCACGGTTTTTCCAATGTTTTTCGCTGAAGTCACTTTGCCCTTGGTGGCGGTTGGAGACTTTTCGCGATCGCTTGCGGCCACAAGTGTGCGGCCGGTTGAATCATCGATCACCTGCACATAAATGTGCTTGAGCGAACGGAACACGCTCATGCGTGGTCGCTCGGTGGTGCCAATGATGCGCTTGCGCAGGCCCATCTTTCGACGAGTGCGGCGCTTTAATTTCAATAGTGTTGCGGATGCCATGTTTGTAATTCCTTTTATTGATTAACTACCAAACGCCTTGCCCTGCTTGCGCTGGATCACTTCGTCGGTGTACTTGATGCCCTTGCCGTTATATGGCTCAGGCTTGCGGCAGGCGCGAACATCGCTGGCGAACGCGCCAACGGTTTGCTTGTTTGGACCAGAGACTTCGATCAGAGTTCCATTGATGGCCACGTTGAGATTTGCGGGAATGGCAACTTCGATCGCGTTTGCGAAACCAATCGCAAGCACAAGTTTCTTGCCTTGCACTTTGGCTCCCCAACCAACACCAACAATCTCCAACTTCTTCTCGTAGCCCTTGAGAACACCTTCAACCATTCCGTTGATCACGGAACGCGTGGTGCCCCAAAATGCGTTGTTGTTTCCAAGCGCAATTTGATCTTCAGGAACCTCGCACACAATCGACTTGTTGGCGTCGTTGTAGGTCACCTTCACTTCGGGGCGATGCGTCATTGAGAGCTTGCCCTTGGGACCTTGAAAATCAATGACGCGCGTTGACGCATTGATTTGCACCTTCACGCCGGCTGGCACAGATATTATTTTTCTTCCGATGCGACTCATGACGACTCCTTGAATTCTGAACTGAAGCAGTAAATGTTTTTAGCAGACAACGGCGACCACTTCGCCACCAACTTTGCTTTCGCGACAGCGACGATCGCTCATCACGCCAGAACTTGTGCTGACAATGGCGATGCCCAAACCTTGTTGTGGCTTTGGCAACGCGTCCGTTCCTGAATACACGCGACGACCGGTTTTGGAGACGCGATCGATTGCGTTGATCGCGCTCTCACCCGTTGGTGAATATTTCAGATCCACGCGAATCAGGCCGCCCCGGTTGTCCGGAATGCGCTCAAATCCGCGAATAAATCCTTCTTCTTGCAGCACTTTGGCGACGCCGCAATTCAGTTTGTTGTCCAAGACCATGACTTGCTTGGCATGAATCGAAACTGCGTTTCGAATGCGGGTGAGCATGTCAGCGGTGAGATCGTGTAATGGCATATTGATTCCTTAAATTGTTCTGGCTTACCAAGACGCCTTACGCATGCCAGGCACCATGCCTTGCAATGCCAGTTCGCGCAACATGTGACGGCACACGCGGAACTTGCGATACACACTGCGAGCGCGGCCGGTGATTTCGCAACGGCTCATCTTGCGGGTGCTGAACTTCGGCTTCTTCTTCATTTTTACAAAGACTGCTTTACTTGCCATTGAATTTCCTTTGATCAGGCTTTCTTGTTGGACACTTCAGGGCGCGCGAACGGCATTCCAAGTTCGCTCAACATAAAGCGACTCATGGCTGGCGTGCTATTTTCAAACACCAAATTAATGTGCATACCAATGTTGTGGTTGACATTGGCCATGTTGATTTCCGGCCACACGGCTTGCTCGGAAAGACCCATGGCCCAACTGCCTCCGCCGTCGAAACTCTTG